>DASSUW010000192.1:0-9264 GCA_035706585.1 Solirubrobacteraceae bacterium
CGGCGGCGGCGGCGCCGAAGACGGTCCGCGGCACGGCCGCGAGCGGTTCGCCGGGGGCCGCCGGCGCGCCCCGCCGCAGCGCCAGCGCGCCCGTCACCGCGGCAAAGCCGCCGAACAGGACGAGCCACGCCCACGCCTGCAGGCGGCTCAGGTCGAACACCTCGAGGTGGAGCAGCGTCACCGTGAGCACCGAGACCGACAGCACGACGGCGGCGACGATCAGCGGTCGCGCCGCGGCGGATCGCAGGCCGACCGCGTAGACCAGCGCCGAGCCGACATAGACGCCGCCCGCGAACGCCGCCAGCGGCGACGGCTTCAAGGTCCAGGAGAAGAACGACCCGGTCGCATCCGGCACGACCAGCAGCGCCGCGCCGACCGCGCCTGCCGCGACGACGAGCATCAGGAACGCCGCGCGGCGCGCGAACTCGGCTCGCGGCACGCCGCCGAACAGCAGCCACAGCGAGGCCCCCCAGATCCACAGCGCGTGCGCGCTGAAGGCGATCGCCGCAGCGATCTGGAGATGGCCGGTGGACGCCAGCGGCGTCAGCGCGAGGGGAACGGCGATCGGCACGGCGAGCGCTCGCAGCGGGGTCGCACTGGCGGCGGCGACGAGGAACACGGCCATGAACGGCCCGGCCGCGTAGCGCAGGTGCAGCATCAGCTCGTACAGCCACGTCTCTCCGCCCGCCAGCACGAGCGCGTTGGCGGCCACGCCGGCGAGCGCGAGCGCCGCACCCACCACCGCCACGATCGCCCACCGGCGTCGCAGCGCCACCGCCCAGACGACGTAGAGGGCGAGCGACAGCGCGCCCGCCGCCGTCGTCACGATCCCGAGCGCCAGGTCGGCATGCGCGGCGCGGATCGAGGCAGCGGACGCGCCCAGCAGCGGCACGCCGAGCACCTCCATGTTCTCGACGGCGGCGGCCACGACGTATCCAAGGCCGGCGGCGCCGGCGAGCAGGCGAGGGCGAAGGCGCATCTCCTCACAGACGCCGCCGCGCCCGCGAGCATTCCGACGCCGGGCATCGGGGCGCGCGTATAGGCTCACTCGCCCGTGACCATCGCCGTCGAAGTCGAGCAGCTCGTCCGCGAGTTCAAAGGCGGCATCCGCGCCGTCGACGGGCTCGACCTGCAGGTTCGCGAAGGCGAGATCTATGGCTTCCTCGGCCCCAACGGCGCCGGCAAGACGACCGTCGTGCGCATCCTCACCACGCTCCTGCGCCCGACTGCCGGCCGCGCCTCGGTGGCCGGGCACGACGTCGTCCACGACGGGGACGCGGTACGCCGGGCGATCGGCGTCGCGCTCCAGGAGGCCGCGATCGACCCGCTGATGACCGGCCGCGAGCTGCTGCGCATGCAGGGCGCGCTGCACGGACTCAAGAGTCGCGACGCGGTGGCGCGCGCGGCCGAGCTGCTCGAGCGCGTGGGCCTGACCGAGGCGGGCGACCGCCGCGTCGGCGGCTACTCGGGCGGCATGCGGCGGCGGCTCGACCTCGCGCTGGCGCTCGTACACCGCCCGCACGTGCTGTTCCTCGACGAGCCGACCACCGGGCTGGACCCGACGAGCCGGATTGCGCTGTGGCGCGAGGTCAGCGCCCTGCACGAGGAGGGGACGACCGTGTTCCTCACGACCCAGTACCTCGAGGAGGCCGAGCAGCTCGCCGACCGCGTCGGGATCATCGCGCGCGGCAGACTCGTGGCCGAGGGGACGCCGGAGTACCTGAAGGCGCGGGTGGGCGAGCCGACCGTACACGTCGAGCTCGCCGACCCCGAGAGCGCCGGCGCCGCGCGCGCCGCGCTCGAGGACCTCGGCACCGTCGAGCCGCCGGAACCGCGCATGCCGTCGCGCGTCGCGCTGCGCACGGCCGCCGGCAAGGCCGCGATCCCGCCGGTGATCCGCGCGCTCGACGAGCACGGCGTCGTGGTCGAGTTCGTCGAGGTCGAGACGCCGACGCTCGACGACGTGTTCGTCGCGGTCACGGGCTCGCACCTGGAAGGCGCGGCCCAACTCGAGCCGGCCGAGACCGCGTGAGAGAGGCCCGCGTCGTCGCGGCGCTCGGCCGCCGCGCGCTGTCCGTGCAGTTCCGCCGCGCCCAGCTGCTGATGCCGACGTTCGTGCTGCCGCTCGTCCTGCTCGCCGTGATCGCGTCCGGCACCAGCGCCGGGCAGGCGCTGCGCGGCTTCCCCGACATCACGTCCTACCTCGGCTTCGTCGTCGCGGGGACCGTGCTGCAGGGCACGATCCTCGTCGGTCTCAGCACCGGCATCTCGCTCGCGTCCGACATCGAGTTCGGCTTCTTCGACCGGCTGCTCACCGCTCCCGTGCACCGCACGAGCCTCGTCATCGGCCGGCTGATCGGCACGCTGGTGCTGGCGCTGCTGCAGTCGGCGCTGTTCCTGCTCGTGGCGTTCGCGTTCGGCGCCCGCTACGAGGGCGGCGTGCCGGGGGTGGCCGGCGCGATCGTGCTCGCCAGCATCACCGCCGTCGGCATGGGCGGGATCTCGGCCGCGATCGCGCTGCGGACCGGCTCCCTGTCGCTGCTGCAGAGCCTGTTCCCGTTCATGTTCGTGATGCTGTTCACCGCGCCGGCGTTCTTCCCCCAGAACCTGCTCACGCCGCTCCTGCACGACATCTCGGTCTTCAACCCGCTGACCTACGTGGTCGAGGGCATCCGCGGCCTGCTCGGCGGCGACGCGTCGCTGGGCAGCCCGTGGACGGGCTTCGCCGCGGCGTGCGGCCTCACGGTCGCCACGACCGGGCTCGCGACCGTTGCGCTGAAGGAGCGCCTGCGGCGGCTATGAGCGTCGCGCTCGTCCTCTGGCGCCGGTCGCTGAACGAGGTGCTGCGCGTGCGCGGCGCGCTGCTGCCGGCGACGATCGCGCCGGTCATCTTCATGCTCGGGATCACCGGCCAGTTCGGGCGGTTGACCGGGCTCGACGGGTTCCCGACCGAGTCCTACATCTCGTGGGTCGTGCCGCTCTCGTGCCTGCAGGGCGCCGGCTTCGCCGGCGCGGCGACCGGCGCGAACCTGGCGCGCGACATCGAGCAGGGCTGGTTCGACCGCCTGCTCGTGGCGCCGGTGCCGCGGCCGCTGCTCGTGCTCGGGCCGATCCTCGGCGCCGTCACCCGGTCGCTGGTGCCCGCGACGGTCGTGCTACTCGTCGGCCTGATGCTCGGCGCCGACCTCACCGGCGGCGCGCCCGGCCTGCTGGCGCTCTACTTCGCGTGCGCGGCATTCTGCGCCGTCGCCGCGCTGTGGGGCATCTTCATGGCCGTCACGTTCCGCACGCAGCAGGCCGGGCCGCTGATGCAGCAGGGCGTGTTCCTGGCTGTGTTCCTGTCGACCGCATACACACCGCTCGTGCTGCTGCGCGGCTGGCTGTCCGATGCCGCCGAGCTCAACCCGGTGACGCACGTGCTCGAGCTCGCGCGCCAGGGGACGGTGGTCGGGATCGAGCCGAGCTTCGCGCACACGTACCCGGGAGTGCTCGCGCTCGCCGGTCTCGCCGTCGTGCTCGGCGCGCTTGCCGTCCTCGGCCTAAACCGAATGGGCCGCTGACGCGATCGCCAGCGCCCCGAGCCCGACCAGCGCGAGCGTCACCAGCGTCCACAGGAAGCCCGCGACGGCGAACCCCGCCACCTGCACCCGGCTCGGCGGCTCGGCGATCAGCGGCGCCGCCACGGCGGCGAGCGGAGCGGCCAGGAACATCGCGGCGTTGAACGCGTCGCTCGGCGCCACCGCCTGCATCGCCAGCATGCTCACGACCAGCAGCGGGCCCGGCAGCAGGATCGCTCCCAGCGGCCCGATCTGACGCGCCATCCGGGCGCCTGCGTGTGCGTGAGCATCCTCCGTGATCGCGCCATGATCGACACGGTCGGCTCCGCGCACAAGTACTGCTGGACCATCGTTCAGCCGCCGCGCGCCGCGCGCCGCCGTCTGACCCGGTCTCCGCGCGGGCCGGCCATGCGGCCGGTCAGCTCGCGCGCCGTGACTTCATGCGCGCCGAGTTCCACGGCCAGTTCGCGCACGTGCGCGGGGAGGTCGTAATGGTCGCCCTGGAACCGGTGGCGCGGGATGCCGAGCCGGGCCGCGAAGGCGTGCAGCTCGTCGAAGTCCGTGTCGCTGACGAGGTGGCACCAGTGCCGGAACGGCAACCGCGTGTGCAGGTACTCGCGCAACTCGTCGACCAGGATCGCCATCGCGTGCGCAATGGTGACTCAAGGCGGCGCGCAGCGCGGCCGAAACCCCCATCAGGATGTCGCTCCTGAAGCTCATCTTCGGCCGTCGCCCCGCGCCGCCGCCGCCCCCGCCGGCGCCGCGCGGCGATTCACTGGCCCTCACGGGCGCCGGCCTCTCCGACGCCGACCTGTCCCTGCCCGCCACGGTCACGGTCACGTTCGGCGACCGCGCGTTCACCGCCACGGCGGCCCGCCGCGGCATCGGCTTCCCGGCCGAGTTCGCGCTGTCGGACATCCAGGAGCTCGTGGCCCCCGAGCCCGTAGCGCCCGCGCCGCCCCCGGCCGCCATCACGCCCCCGCCGCCTCCGCCTCCGCCGCCCGCGGCCGTGACCGCCGCCGAGCCGCCGGTCGAGGTCGCCGCCGAGGAGCCGCCGGTCGAGGTCGTGGCCGACGAGCCGCCGGTCGAGGAGCTGCCGGTCGAGGAGCTGCCGGCCGACGAGCCGCCGGCCGAGGCGCCGCCGGTCGAGTTCGCCGCTGACGCTCGCGACATCGCGGTCGTGCGGCGGCCGATCACGGACGGCGAGGGTGCCGTCGTCGGCTACGAGCTCGTCGCCGCCGGCGACGGGGTCCGCGGGACCGCGGGGCTGCTGCTCGACGTCTTCGGAGACATCGGAATCGAGCGGCTCGCCGGCCGGCATCCGGCGTGGGTCCGGATCGCGCCAGAGTTCCTGCTGGAGGTCGGCACGCCGCCGGTCCGGCCCGACCGCGTCGTGCTCCAGATCCCGGCGCAGCCGGTCAGCGACGAGATGCTGACCGCGCTCCGCAGGCTGCAGTTCAGCGGCTACCGGCTCGCCCTCGAGGGCATCGAGCCGCGGCTGCTGCAGGTCTGCGGCATGGTCAAGCTGCCGCTCGCGGCCGCCGGCGACCACGACCTCGCCGCCATGCGGGCCCGCAGCCTCGAGCTGGTCGCCACCGACGTCGCGACCCCCGAGGACCTGGCCCGCGCCCGCAACCTCGGCTTCACCAAGTTCCAGGGCGACTTCTTCGCCCAGCCGGACCTCACGCGCCGCCGGCGGGTCGGCACCGGCGGCATCGCCTCCCTGAGCGCGCTTGCCGCCGTCATGGCCCCCGACGCGTCGTTCGAGGAGCTCGAGGCCGCGATCAGCTCCGACGTCGGGCTCAGCCTCAAGCTGCTGCGCTACGTCAACTCGGCATTCTTCTCGCTGCCCCGCACGGTCGAGTCGGTCCGCGAGGCGCTCACGCTCCTCGGGACCGCCACCGTCCGCCGCTGGGCGATCGTCGTCGCGCTCGCCCAGGCCGCCGACGCCGCCCCCAACATGCTCATCGAGCTCGCGCTCCAGCGCGCCCGCATGTGCGAGGTGCTCGGCGGCAGCCGTGAGCTCGACGCCCACGACGGCCACTTCACGGTCGGCCTGTTCAGCGTCGCCGACGCGCTGCTGGACCTGCCGATGCAGGAGGTGCTGGAGGAGCTGCCGTTCAGCGACGAGATCCGCGCCGCGCTCGTCGACCGCACGGGCCCGAAGGGCGAGCTGCTCCGCCAGGTCGTCGCGTACGAGCGCGGCGAGTTCCCCACCGACGACGGCAGCCTCCAGGGCGCCTACGGCGACGCGATCGAATGGGCGGGCGGCGCGGCGAGCGCCGCCGCCTGAATCACCCGCGCGCCCGCCCGATCAACCGGATCCACGAGCTGACGACGTAGATCGTCGACACGGTCAGGAATGCCGCTCCCAGCACGGCGCGGATCTGATCCTCCGACCATGACGTCCGCTTGGCGGCCGGCGGCGCGACCCGATCGGCGATCGCCGAGCGCCACGAGGACAGCCCGGCCTGGCCCAGTTCAGTTGTGCTTGTCATGCCCCCGGACTACCCGGTGGACGCGAACCGCATATTCGGCTCGCCGCCGACGAGCCCGGTGCCGCCGATCGTGCACGTCCCGCCGCGCGGCGCGCCGCCGTTGAACGCCTGCCGCAGGCACGACCGCAGCGCCAGCTGGCCCCAATAGCTCGGATGGCCGTCCTCCTGGATCTGGTACGGCGGGAAGATCGCCGTGACCGTGCGGATCTGGCTCACCCACTCGGTCTGGTCGACCGCGCCGGGTGACGTCCACGACGCGATGTCGCGCTCCTCGAGCAGCCCGACCGTCTTCTCGCACAGCCGCCGCCCCACCAGGGCGTTCGTCATGTCGACGATCTTCACGTTGCTCATCCCGCTGGCCGCGGCGGCGTTGCGCAGCGTGCTGTTGAACGTCGTCACGACCGTGTCGTTGGCCCAGTCGGCGTCGCGGTTCCAGACGCCGCAGCCGCCGATCGACTGGCGCGTCCATCCGCTCTGCGGGTAGCGGAAGCCCGACCCGCGCGGGATCGGCGACGAGTACGTCTGCACCAGCAGCGTCCACTGCGAGTCGGCATAGCCGGCGTTGCGCATCGCCTGGCGCACGTTGAGCATCGCGCCGCGCACGTTCGCGGTCTCGGTCGCGATCCGTGACGCCGTGAAGCGCGACCGGATGGACGAGTCGTCGTTGCAGTAGTTCGGCCACCAGGACGGCGACGTCAGCCAGTCGGTCACGCACGCCTGCACGATGTCGGCGAACCCGTAGTTGTTGGCGCCGATCAGCAGCGTCACCGCGCGCACGTTGCGGGTCGTCGCGTAGCGCTGGAGCGCGAGCGCCTGGCCGACGCGCCCCGACGAGTCCGAGTAGAAGTCGATGCCGGGCTTGAAGTCGCTGCCGCCGGCGTTCGTGTACGTGCGGGCGCCCGAGCACGCGAGGTTCGCGGCCGGGAAGCCGCCGATGTGCACCTCGGCCGCCTTGGAGCGATGGCAGCCGCGGATCGCCTCGCCGTTGCCGGCGTCCCAGTACGCGCTCGACCCGAGCGCGTCCACGCGTGCGCTCGAGCCGTTCGTGTTGCCGGCCCAGCGGCCGGCCTCGCCGGAGATCGCGGAGTCGCCGAGCGCGACGATCGCGGGCGTCCCGACACCCGGCCCGTCCGCCCACGCGGGGGCACCGAGACAGCAGGACAGGACCGCGGTGAGGAGGAGAAGCCGGCGCATGGGCCGGGATCCTCTCACGGGGAGCTAGACGGTTTCCAGGACGCGCGACTCGACGCGGCCGAGCTCGGGCCGCGCGAGGTAGAAGCCCTGACCGCAGCGGACGGCCAGGTCCATCAGGCACTCGAGCTCGTCGCCCGACTCGATGCCCTCGGAGACGACGATCGCGCCGACGTCGCGGGCGAACGCGACGATCGCCGCGGCGAGCGACTGCCGGACCGGGTCCTCGTCGATCCCGCACACGAGCGAGCGGTCGAGCTTGAGAATCTCGGGGTTCACGCGGGTGACGTGGCGGAACGAGGCGAAGCCGGACCCGACATCGTCGACCGCGACGCGCACGCCGTGCTCGCGCAGGCGGCCGAGCGCGACCTCGAGCTCGGCGTAGTCCTCGACGGCGTGGTGCTCGGTGATCTCGATCACGAGCGGGCGCGCATGGTCGTGGCGGGCGACGAGCGCCAGCAGCTCGTCGCGGCTCAGCAGCGCGGGGGAGACGTTCAACGCCAGGTAGAGGCCGGCCGGGAGGCGGCCCTCCGACCGCAGGGCGAGCTCCACGACCGCCATCTCGAGCTCGGGCCCGAGCCCGAGCGCGTGGGCGTCGAGGAACGTGCGCTCGGTCGGGAGCGCGTTGCCACCCGCGTCCTTGAAGCGTGCGAGCGCCTCGGCGCCGACAACCTGGCGGCTGTCGAGGTCGACGATCGGCTGGAGCGCAACGCCCAGCCCGTGGCCGTCGATCAGCCGCGCGATCTTGTCGCGCTCGCGCTCGCGGCGGTGGCGGTCGAGGTTCGCGAGCTCGTCCTCGCGCCGCGCGCGTTCGCGCTCGGCCTCCAGGCCGCGGCCGAGCTCGACCTGCAGTTCGCGCAGCCGGTCGGCCACCGCGATGAAGCCGACGACGAGGCCGACCGCGGGGACGGCGAACTGCCCGGCGCGCAACGTCAGGCTCGCCCACCAGGCGCCCTCGTAGGCCTGCGCGGCGAACAGGTAGGCGAGCGCGTCGAGCCCGGACAGCGCCAGCAGGCAGATCACGCACATCTCGCCCCACGTGGGCGCGCCGTCGGCGCGCCGCCACCACGCGGCCGCGACCGCGATCTGGGCGAAGGCGATGAGCCCGACAGCGACGCGGACGGTGGCGTGATAGCTGCCGTCGGCTGCCGCGAGGTCACCGAGGGGCGCGTCGGCGATCGACGCCCACAGCAGCAGCGCGAGCCCACCGGCGCCGAACGCGACGAGCTCGCGGGGGCGCGCGCGGATCGCGGCGACCGCGACCGCTCCGGCCGCGAGCAGCGCCACGTGCCAGATGAGATAGCGGGCGGCCAGGGCATCCTCGGCCTGGCTGATCGGCCCGCCGTGCGGAGCGATGGTCGGCTGCCCCAGCAGCGTGGCGACCAATCCGGCGAACGCGACTGTGACCCCAGCTGACATCCACAGCAGGCGCGGGTCGCCCACCGCGCGCGCGGAAGCGAACAGCAGGTGCGCGACGAGCGCGGCACAGACCGCGCCGACGGCAAGGCAGGCGGGCACGGCGGCCGTCGGCTCGTCGGCGCCCGCCCCGACGGCGACGACGAACGCGAACAGTGCCATGACTCCGCATGCGCCGAGCAAACGGACGTTGACAGAGATCGGCGCCCGCATGCTCAGGAGCGGCGACATGACGTCAATAGTGGCCTGGTGTTCGTACTCTCAAACCCGGTATTTCGGGTCGAGCGCTAGCCTGGCCTTCGGGCGTGGCTGGGATCATCAGGGACATCACGGCGGTCGAACCGGCATTTGTCGTCGAACGCTTCGAGCCGGCCGGTGACCGGTTGGAGGTCGCCGGGCACTGGCGCGGGATTCGCGGCCGCCGGTTCGTGCGACCCGTGCTCTGGCTCCATCACGGGGAGAGCCGGCGCCGCCTGGTCGCCGTCCTGGATCACAAGCCGTGGGATGCGGGGGAGGGGATCCCGTGGATCGCGGCGTTCCCGTGGAACGGCGACAAGCTCGTTGCCGAGCGCGCCGAGCTCGAGGTCGGGCGGGAGCTCGTG
>DASSUW010000193.1:0-3319 GCA_035706585.1 Solirubrobacteraceae bacterium
AACCTGCGCGCCGCGACGCGCTCGGCGCTGGTCGACGGTGAGACCGACACGGCGCTGTGCCTTGCCGGCGGCCTCTTGCGGTTTTGGGCCGCGCGCGGCGCGCTGACCGAGCGGCGCGAGGCGCTGGCGATGGCGCTCGCCGCGGGCGCCGGCAGCCCGGGGCCGCGGGTCACCGCGCTGCAGGCCGCGGGCGTGATGGCCGCCGAGGCCGGCGACATCGACGCCGCCGGCGTCCACTTCAACGCCGGTCTGCAGCTGGCGCGGGCGGTGGGCGACCGCGAGCGCATCGCGCGCCTCCAGAACAACCTCGGGACGCTGGCCATGTACGCCGGCGATCACGAGCAGGCGGTGCGGCGCTACGAGGAGGGCGCCGTGATCCTGCGCGACATCGGCGACGCGCTCGGGCTCAGCCTGGTCACCCAGAACCTGGCGATCGCGCACGACGGCGTCGGCCGCCGCGACCGCGCGATCGCTCTGCTCGAGGAGAGCCTGGAGCTGGCACGGCGCGCCGGCGACCCCGCGCACACCGCCTCGGCGCTGCGGACGCTCGCCCGCGTCCTGCTGGCCGGCGGGGCCGAGCGCGAACGCGCGCGCGAGCTCATCCGCGAGAGCCTGACCCGGTCGCGCGAGCTCGGCGATCGCCCCGGGATGATCGAGTGCCTCGAGACCGTCGCCGGCGAAGCGCGCGACGCGCGGACGGGCGCAATCCTGCTCGGCGCCGCGGATGCGGCGCGCGCCGCGGCCGGCGCCATCCTGCAACCCGACGAGACCGCGTGGGTCGAGGCGACGACGGCGTCACTGCGCGGCGCTCTCGGCGAACCGGGCTTCGGAGCCGCGTTCGCCGACGGCGCCGCACTGCCGCTCGAGGATGCGGTCGATCGGGCGCTGGCCGTCGCGTAACCGGTCGCTGCGGCGTGCCCACTACGCTCGTCGGCGTCGTGCGCCGCTCCCTGTCGCATCCGCTCGCCCCTACGCTCGTCAGCGCCCTGCTCGGGATGGCCTATCTGATCGCCGCGCCCATGACGGCGGACATGGCGGCGCACACGTTCCGCACGTGGCTGTGGTCCGAGATGGGGTTCGCGACCTGGAACGCGCAGTGGTACGGCGGCCATCACATGGCCGGGTACTCGCTGCTGTACCCGCCGCTCGCGGCGCTCGCCGGGACGCGCGTCGTCGGCGTGATCGCGACGGTTGCGGCGGTCTGGGCGTTCTCGCTGATCGCCGCGCGCATCGCGCCGACGCGCGGTGCCGCCGCGCTGGCGACGTGGCTGTTCGCCGGCGGCGTGGTGAGCAACCTGCTGGTCGGGCGGATGCCGTTCGCGCTCGGGATCGCGTTCGCGGTGGGGGCCTGGGCGTGCCTGCCGCGCTCCCGGATCGGCGCCGCGCTGCTGGCGCTCGGCAGCGCGTGGGCGAGCCCGGTCGCCGGCGTCTATGTGTGCGTCGGCGCGGTGGCCGCGTTCGTCGGGGCGCGGCCCGGCCGGGACGGTCGCGACGACCGGCGCGCCGCCGTGCTCGTCGGGGCGCCGGCGCTGCTCGGCGGCCTGGCGATGGCGGCGCTGTTCCCCGAGGGCGGCACGGACCGCTTCGTCGCGACGGCGTTCTGGCCGATGCTGCTCGTCTCGCTGGCCGCGCTCGCGCTGGTCGACCCGGCCCGCCGCATCGCGCTGTGGGCGGCAGCGCTCAACGCCGTGGTGCTGATCGGCGCGTTCGCGATCCCCAACGCGCTCGGGCAGAACGCGCTGCGCCCGGCGCTGCTGGTCGGAGCCTCGCTGCTGGTGCTTGCCGCGCGGCCGGGCGTGCCGCGGGCCGCGATCGCGCTCGTCGCCGCCGCCCTGGTGTACCTCACATGGCTGCCGGCCGTGCGCGCCGTCTCCGAGGCCCGCGGGGATCCGTCCACGCAGGCGGGGTTCTACGACGAGGTGCTGGGGTTCCTGGATCGGCGTGCGCGGCCCGGCGAGCGCGTCGAGGTCCCGCTCACGCACAACCACTGGGAGGCGAATTTCGTCGCCCGGCGGTACCCGATCGCGCGCGGCTGGCACCGGCAGCTCGACCGCCGGACCAACCCGCTGTTCTACGACGAGGGGCCGTTGACGCCGGCGCGCTACGCGCGCTGGCTCCGCGCCAACGCCGTGCGCTGGATCGCGCTGCCCCACGCTCCGCTCGACTTCTCCGCTGAGGCGGAGCGGGCGGTGCTGCTCGCCGGGCAGCCGTTCCTGAGGGAGGTCCACCGCTCGGGTGACTGGACGATCTGGGAGGTGCGGGATCCCGAGCCGCCGGTGTCGGGCTCGGCGCACTTGACGGCCGCCGGCGCCGACGGGTTCGACATCGCGGCGACCGCCCCGGGATCGCTGCTCGTGCGTCAGCGGTGGACGCCGTACTGGACCGTCGTCGGCGGCGCCGGCTGCGTGTCCGAGGACGGATCGAGCGACTGGACACGCGTCGACGTCAGGCGCGCCGGCGTGGTGCGCGTCCGGGCCCGGTTCTCGGCCGCCGGCGCGCTGCGGCGGGAGCCGCGCTGCGCCGACGTCCGGGTCGATGATGCGGATGCGGTCGGCCCACCGATCGCCAGCCGGTGACCGCGGCGAGACAGAGGCTCCCGGTTATCGGCGGCCGCTCCCGGGTTAGACCACCGGTGACAGCCAGCGAGAGGAGTTCGTGATGGAGGCGGTGATCACCCGGGTCGTCCTCAACGGCGGCGCGGAGGCGGAGTGGGAGGCCACGATGCGCGATCGCATGAAGGCCGCCGAGGCGTCCGCCGGCTGGATCGGCGGAGCGCTCCTCGCGCCCGAGGGCGACGGCGGCGCGCGGGTCATCGTCGGCCTGTGGGAGACGCGCGAGGACTGGCAGCGCTGGCATGACGACCCGGCGTTTCGCGAGACGGCCGAGCGCCTGCGCGGCCTCGAGAGCGACGCCGGGACGGCCACGTGGCACGACGCCGTCTATGCCGGCGGCCGGCTCACGGACCGGTAGCGGCCACCGGACGCGCCTCTCACGCCGCCGCTGGGTCGGCGAGGCCGAAGTGGATCGGCGACCAGCCGAGCACCTCCTGCGCGTACTGCGTGAGGATGAACGGCACGCCGAACGCCATCGTCCCGAGCGCGAACAGCACGAGGTTGCCGCCCACGAGCGGGCGCGACCGGAACACGCCGAGCGGCGCCAGCGGAGCGGCCGAGCGCGACTCGATGCCGGCGAAGGCCACGGTCAGGACCGCCGCCAGCGCGAGCAGAGCGAGCGTCTGTCCGCTGCCCCAGCCGGCGTCGGGCGCCTCGACCACCGCGTAGACGAGCGCCACCAGCGCGGCGGTGATGGTCACGGCGCC
>DASSUW010000194.1:0-32015 GCA_035706585.1 Solirubrobacteraceae bacterium
CTGGCCCTGGTGATCGTCGCCGCCCTGCTCGCCGCCGCGGCGGCCGCGACGTCTATGTCGACACGCTGCGCCGGGTCGGTGCGTACGCGCCGGCGTTCGACGCCTACTGGGCCAGCGAGGTCGCCCCGCTGCTGTCCGCCGGGCGCCGGCCGCCGATCGGTGCCGGGTTCAGCGCGTTCATCCGCGCCGACACGATCAGC
Organism: Solirubrobacteraceae bacterium; assembly: GCA_035706585.1. Classification (GTDB taxonomy): domain Bacteria; phylum Actinomycetota; class Thermoleophilia; order Solirubrobacterales; family Solirubrobacteraceae; genus DASSUW01. Next base: position 201 of record DASSUW010000194.1, read on the forward strand.
CGGGCCGCCAACGAGCACCTGCGGCGCGAGCCCGAGCTCGAGGTCGAGCACGCGCGCGAGCTCGCCGCCGCCCTGATCTCCGACGGCCTGCTCGTCGCCCTGCACGCGCACGGCTGGTCGGTGGAGGCGCCGCCGGCCGAGCCGGTCCTGTGCTGCCGCGGCGACGATCGCGTGCCTCCGCACGCTGTCGTCGACGACCTGCGCGAGGGACGCCTCAGCGCGGGGGCCTGGCGCGAGCGCGCGCAGCGGCTCGGGATCGCCGGCCTGCGGTTGAGCGTCGCGGTCGCGCGCTGATCAGGCCTCCTCCCACGAACGACGAAGGGCCCGGGTCGACTCCCGGGCCCTTCGTACATCTTCGCTGGACTTCATGCCGCCATCGGCTGTCTCATTCGGCCGGGGGGACCAACTCCGGCGACGACGGCGGCGGTGTCACGGTGTGGATTCCGCTCCAGCGGGTCCAGCACCGGCTGCTAGCGGCCGGACACCTCCAGGGTCCCAGAAGAACTGTCACTCAACTTTGGACCACCCCCTTTCTCTGGTGCAGCCAGAGTAGCGAACTGGACGGCGGAGCACGACTCGCCCTAGCCGTTCGCCGTGATCGTCTCGTCGAACTGCAGCTCGCCCCCCTCGATCGTGTAGACGCCGTAGTCGGTGAGGGTCGTGTCGCCGTTCTCATCGATCGAGTAGGTGCCGAGCACGCTCTCACGGTCCTTCGTCGCGAACAGCGCCTTGACGATGTCCGCCTTCTCGCCGGTCCCCGACCGGTCGATCGCGTCGAGCGCGAGGCGCATCGCCTCGTAGCCGTAGATCGCGTACGGGTTGGGGTTCGGCTCGTTGTACTTGGTACGGAACTCCTTGAAGAACTCCTGGCCGTCGGGCGGGTACTCGTCCGGCGAGAGCGTCGCCACCGTGACCTTCACGCGCGCGGCGACGTCGGCGGGGATGCCGCCCTCCTTCGGGTCGGAGAAGCCCGTCTCGGCGACGCCGTCGGGCCCGTACAGCTGCGCGTCGGGCAGCGCGGCGGCGAAGTCCTTGTAGAGCTGGACGGCGTTGTTGGCCGTGATCCCCGAGTAGACGAAGCAGTCCGCGCCGGTTCCGCTCGCCTTCTCGGCCAGCGAGCGGTAGTTGGGCGCGTTCTTGTCGATCGCGTCGTCGGCCACGACGTCGAGCCCCTGCTCCTCCGCCGAGCCCTCGATGTTCTCGGCCAGGCCGGCGCCGTAGACCTCCTTGTCGTTGGTCATGAAGACCTTCGTGCAGCCGTCCTGCTTCATCAGCGTCGCGAGCGCGGCGCCCTGGATCGTGTCCTTGGGGACGATGCGCGTATAGGTACGCGTGCCCGTCGGGTAGTACTTGTCCGGCTCGCCGGGCCCGGCACCGGGATCGTCGCTGGTCAGGCCGACCGCGGTGTTCGCCGGACTGATCTGCGGCACACCGGCCTCGTTGAGGATCGGGATCGAGACCGCCGAGGCGCCCGAGTTGAACTCGCCGATGTAGACCGCGGTCGAGTCGTCGCCGGCGGCCTTGAGCGCGTTCGTCTGCGTCGCCTCGGGGGTCCACGACCCGGCCTGCGCGGTCGAGTCGTCCAGCGACTCGTACCTGACCGTGAACTTCCCGGCCTTGCCGCCCGCCTGCTCGAGCGCGAGCTTGATGCCGTTCACGAGGTCGGTCGTCTGCGGCGCCTGGGCGCCCTGCCGCGGCAGCGACGAGTAGACCGTCAGCGTCTTGCCGCCACCGTCCTCGCTCTGCGCGCCGGGAGAGTCCTCGCTGTCGTCGCCGCACGCGGCGATCGCGACGCTGACGACGACAGCCAGGCCACCGGCCACGATCCTGCGCATCATCGGTGCTCCTCTGTAGGTGGATGCCTGTGGGCGCGGCGAGCGTGCCCGGCGCCGCCGGCGCCGGCCAGCGGAGGTCCTGACGGCAGCGGTGAGCATCTGTAAACACCAACGCCGTCGCGCGGCGGTCGAGCGCGCGGTACCAACGCACCGGCAGGGCCGTTGCGACCCGCCCGCCCCGCCCGGCGCGGCATGCGTTTGCCGGTCGGGCCATATGCCGGACGTGAACCTGACGCGCCTGCGCATGCTGTCCGAGATCGGCGCCCGCGGATCGTTCAGCGCCGCGGCGTCGGCGCTCGACTACACGCCGTCGGCGGTCTCGCAGCAGATCGCGTTGCTCGAGCGCGAGGCCGGCGTCCGGCTCGTCGATCGCGGCCCGCGCGGCGCGTGCCTGACCGATGCCGGCCGGCTGCTCGTGCGTCACGCCGACGTCGCGCTGCTCGAGCTCGCGAAGGCGCGCCGCGCGCTCGCCGCACTGTCGTCCACACCGGCCGCCCACCTGCGCGTGGCGGCGTTCCCGACCGCCACGGCGACGATCGTCGCGCTCGCTGCCCGGAGCTTCGGCTCCGAGCAGGCGGACGCCTCGATCCAGGTCCTCGACGCCGAGCCGGACGCCGCCGCGGACCTGCTGGCACGGCGCCGCGCCGACGTCGCCGTCGTCTTCGACTACGAGGCCGGCGGCGGCGAGGACGTGCTCTGGCGCGAGCCGGTCTTCCTGTGCCTGCCGGCCGGCCACCGCCTGGCGGCGACCGCCGAGGTCGACCTCGCCGACCTGGCCGGCGAGGCGTGGTTCGGCAGCGACGGCTGTCCCTGGGCGCCGTCGCTCGTGCAGCAGTGCCGCGCGGCGGGGTTCACCCCGTCGTTCAGTCCGCTGCTCACGCACGACTACGCGGCGATGCAGGGCCTGGTGGCGACCCACGGCCTCGTCGGCCTGATCCCCGAGCTCGCCCTCGACGCGCCCCACCCGGGCGTCGTCATCCGCCGGCTGCGGCCCGCACCGCGAGCCCGGCGCCTGCGCTACGCCGCCGCCGATCCGTCGAGCCTGGCCGCGCAGCGCTTCCGCGACCACCTCACGATGGCCGTGGTCCGGCGGTCGAGCGCGCGGCGCGCCGACTGATCATCGCCGCGCCCGCGCCGTCCGCGATGCGCAGTCGTCCGGAGCCTGCCGCCGGCGGCGGAGACCAGCCGGCCGAACGCGCAGCGCCGGCGAAGACCTGCGAGCCCGGCTACGGCTCGTCCGGCGCGTCGTCGGCGTCGATCTCGGTTTCGTCGGGCACGATGTCCGGCTCGTCGGCCGGGTCGGTCGACACGACACCCTCGGCCGCGGCGGCCGGCAACGCGCCGTCGCCCTCGGCCGCGTCGGCGGCCTCGGCCGCCTCGGCCGCCTCGGTCTCGACGACCAGCGCCACCGCGGAGACCTCGTCGCCCTCGCGCAGGTTCATGACCTTCACGCCCTGGGCGGCGCGGCCGTAGCGGTTGATGCCGCGCACGCCGGTCCGCTGCACCATGCCGTTGATCGAGATGAACACGAGCTCCTCGTGCTCGCGCACCACCAGCGCGGCCGCGAGCAGGCCCTTCGCATCGGTGAACGTGATCGTCTTGACGCCCTTGGTGCCGCGCTTGGTCAGGCGGTACTCGTCGACGTCGGTGCGCTTGCCGAAGCCGGCCTCGGTCACGACCAGCAGGTCCTGACCCGGTCGCGCGACGTCCATCGCCAGCACGTAGTTGTCCTTGCCGGAGACGTCCATGCCGCGCACGCCGCTGGTGTCGCGGCCCATCGCCCGCGCGTCCTCCTCGTTGAAGCGGACGGTGAGCCCCTCGTGGGAGACGATCAGGATCTCGTCGCCCGGATCGACGCGCCGGACGGCCACGAGCTCGTCGTCGTCGCGGATCTTGATCGCGATGATGCCGTCGGCCTTGATCGGCGTGTTGTAGGCCTGGAACTCGGTCTTCTTCACCGTGCCCTGGCGCGTCGCGAACATCAGGTACTGCGTCTCGGAGAAGTCGCGCGTCGCGAGCACCGACTGCACGCGCTCGCCGTCGCGCAGCGGCAGCACGTTGCCGAGGTAGCGCCCCTTCGACGTGCGGCCGGCCTCGGGCAGGTCATAGACCTTCGAGCGGTAGACCTTGCCGCGGTTGGTGAAGAACAGCAGGAAGTCGTGGGTCGAGCTCACGAACAGGTGCTCGATGTAGTCGTCTTCCTTGAGGTCCATGCCCGTGATGCCGACGCCGCCGCGGCGCTGCTGGCGGTACGTGGCGAGCGGGAGCGACTTGATGTAGCCCGAGTGCGAGATCGCGATGACCATCTGCTGGTCGGCGATCAGGTCCTCGATGTCGATGTCGTCCTCACTCGGGGCGATCACGGTGCGGCGCTCGTCGCCGTAGCGGTCGGCGATCTCCTCGAGCTCCTCCTTGATCAGCGTCAGGACCTTGTCCTCGTCGCCGAGCAGCTCGCGCAGCTCCTTGATCCGCTCGACCAGGTCGGCATGCTCGCGCTTGATCGAGTCCGCCTCCAGGGCAGTCAGCTGCTGGAGACGGAGGTCGAGGATCGCCTGGGCCTGGATCTGCGTCAGCCCGTAGCGCTCCATCAGCCCGGTGCGCGCCACGTCGCGGTCGCGCGAGGAGCGGATCAGGGCGATGACCTCGTCGAGGTGCTCGAGCGCGATCAGCAGGCCCTCGAGCCGATGCACGCGCGCCTCGAGCGTGCGCAGCTCGTGCTTGGAGCGGCGGACGATGACCTCGCGCTGGTGCTGGACGTAGTTGTGGATGACCGAGCGCAGCGGCAGCGTGCGCGGCACGTTGTCGACGAGCGCGACCATGTTCACGCCGAACGTCGTCTGCAGCGCGGTGTGCTTGTAGAGCTTGTTGAGGACGACCTTCGGGTTGGCCTCGCGCTTGAGCTCGATCACGATCCGCATGCCGCGGCGATCCGAGTGGTCCTCGATGTTCGTGATCTCGGTCAGCTTCTTCTCGGCGTGCAGGTCGGCGATCTTCTTGATCAGGCCGCTCTCGCCGCCCTTCTTGACCATGTAGGGCAGCTCGGTGACGACGATCAGGTCCTTGCCCTGCTTGCCCTCCTCGATGTGCGCCTTCGCGCGGACGCGGATCCGCCCGCGACCGGTCTCGTAGGCCTCCTTGATGCCGGACAGGCCGAGGATCACGCCGCCGGTCGGGAAGTCGGGGCCCTTGAGGTGCTGCATCAGGCCGACGGTGTCGATGTCCGGATCGTCGATGTAGGCGATCGTGGCGGCGATCGTCTCGCGCAGGTTGTGCGGCGGGATGTTCGTCGCCATGCCGACGGCGATGCCGCTCGAGCCGTTGACGAGCAGGTTCGGGAACCGCGCCGGCAGGACGACCGGCTCCTGGTTCTGGCCGTCGTAGTTGGCTACGAAGTCGACCGTGTCGGCGTCGAGGTCGCGCAGCATCTCGCGCGCGATCGGCGCCAGCCGCGCCTCCGTGTACCGCATCGCCGCGGCCGGATCGTCGTCGAGCGAGCCGAAGTTGCCCTGGCCGTCGACGAGCATGTTGCGCATCGAGAAGTCCTGCGCCAGGCGCACGAGCGTGTCGTAGATCGCGCTGTCGCCGTGCGGGTGGTACTTGCCCATCACGTCGCCGACGATGCGCGCCGACTTCGCGAACGGGCGGTTCGGCTGCAGGCCGTTCTCGTTCATCGAGAACAGCACGCGGCGGTGGACGGGCTTCAGGCCGTCGCGGACGTCGGGCAGCGCACGCCCGACGATGACCGACATGGCGTAGTCGAGATACGACGAGCGCATCTCCTCCTCGAGCCCGCGAGGCTCGATGTTGCCGCCGGTGATGAACTCGGTGCCGGCCATCAGACGTCCAGCGTCGCGACGCGGGCGTTCTCCTCGATGAACTCACGCCGCGGCTCGACCTTGTCCCCCATCAGCATGGTGAACAGGCGGTCGGCGGCCGCCGCGTCGTCCATCGTGACCTGCTGCAGCGTGCGCGTGGTCGGGTCCATCGTCGTCTCGCGCAGCTGCTCGGCGTTCATCTCGCCGAGGCCCTTGAAGCGCTGGGGCTTGACGCCCTTGCCGGCGACCTCGAGCACCTTGCGGCGCAGGTCCTCGAACGAGAGCGCCTGCTCGGACTCATCGCCGAGCTTGACCGAGAACGGCGGCGTGCCGGCCATCTTGACGAGCTCGGCGTGCACGCGGGCGAGCTGGCGGTACTCGTTGGCGTCGAACATCGAGCGGCGCAGGCGGTGCGTGCGCGCGAGGTTGGTGCGGCGCTCGACGGCGCGCACGCGGATCAGCCCGTCGTCGGACGACACGAGCTCGGTCGTGTAGGGCTCGCTCTCGGGGTCCTCGCGCCCGACCAGCTCGAGCAGCTGTTCGGCGGTGGTGACCTGCTGGTCGAGGATCTGCGACTCCTCGAGGAAGTTCACGACCTCGTGCCCGAAGTCGGCCTTCAGCGCGCTCGCCCAGCCCTCGTACTGCTTGAGCAGCCGCGTGTAGCGCTGCCAGCGGGTGTCGGTGAGCTTGAACGGCTCGCCGTCGTGGTCGGCGATCTCGAAGCGCTCGAGCTTGTCGCCGAGCAGCGCCTCCTCGAGCTCGGACTCCTTCTCCACATAGCGCTCGCGCTTGCCCTGCGTCAGCTTGTACAGCGGCGGCTTGGCGATGTAGACGTAGCCGGCCTCGACGAGCTCCTGCATCTCGCGGAACAGCAGCGTGAGGATCAGCGTGCGGATGTGCGCGCCGTCCACGTCGGCGTCGGTCATGAGGATGATCTTGTGGTAGCGCGCCTTCTCGATGTCGAACTCGTCGCGCACCCCGGTGCCGAGCGCCGAGATCAGCGCCTGGATCTCGGTGTTCTGGAGCACCTTGTCGATGCGCGCCTTCTCGACGTTGAGGATCTTGCCGCGCAGCGGCAGGACCGCCTGCGTCGACCGGTCGCGGCCCTGCTTGGCCGAGCCGCCGGCCGAGTCGCCCTCGACGATGAACAGCTCGGTCAGCGACGGGTCCTTGACCGTGCAGTCGGCGAGCTTGCCGGGGAGCGTCGTGCGCTCGAGCGCGGACTTGCGCGTGAGGTCGCGCGCCTTGCGCGCCGCGGCGCGCGCCTGCGCGGCGGAGACGGCCTTGCGGATGACGGCGCGCGCCTCCGGCGGGTTCTCCTCCAGGAACTGGGCGAGCTTCTCGTTGACGACCGAGGCGACGAAGCCCTCCATGCCGGGATTGCCGAGCTTGGTCTTGGTCTGACCCTCGAACTGCGGGTCGGTCAGCTTGGCCGAGATCACCGCGGTCAGGCCCTCGCGGACGTCCTCGCCGGAGAGGTTCTCGTCCTTCTCCTTGAGCTCGCCGATCTGGCGCGCGTAGCGGTTGAGCGTGCGCGTGAGCGCGGCGCGGAAGCCGGACAGGTGCGAGCCGCCCTCGTGCGTGTTGATGTTGTTGGCGAACGAGAAGACGGACTCCTGGTAGGACGAGTTCCACTGCAGCGCGACCTCGACCGCGCCCTCGTCTGACTCGCCGGAGAAGAAGACGACCTTCTTCTGGATCGGGTCCTTGTTCTCGTTCAGGAACGACACGAAGTCCTCGATCCCGCCCTCGTAGTGGAACTCCGCGCGCCGGCCGCCCTCGCCGCGGTCGTCCTCGATCGAGATCTTCAGGCCGCGCGTGAGGAACGCGGTCTCGCGCAGACGCTGCTCGAGCGTCGAGAAGTCGAAGTCGAGGGTCTCGAACACCTCGGCGTCCGGCAGGAACGTGATCGTCGTGCCGGTCTCGCTCGTCGGCTCGCCCTTCTGCAGGTCGCCCTGCGGGATCCCGCGCTCGTAGTCCTGCGTCCACTTGAAGCCCTCGCGCCGGACCTCGACGTGCAGCTTCTCGGACAGCGCGTTGACGACCGAGACGCCGACGCCGTGCAGACCGCCGGAGACCTTGTAGCCCCCGCCGTCGCCGAACTTGCCGCCGGCGTGCAGCACGGTCAGGACGACCTCGACCGCCGGGCGGCCCTCCTTCTCCATGATCCCGACCGGGATGCCGGCGCCGTTGTCGACGACCGTGATCGAGTTGTCGGGGTGGATCGTGACCGCGACCGCGTCGTTCCGGCCGGCCAGCGCCTCGTCGACGGAGTTGTCGACCACCTCGTAGACGAGGTGGTGCAGGCCGCGCACGCCGGTCGAGCCGATGTACATGCCTGGGCGCTTGCGGACCGCCTCGAGACCCTCCAGGACCGTGATGTCCTGGGCGTCATAATGCGATTCCGGCTGCTGCTGGTTGCGGTCGTCGTCGGTAGCCACGATGCCTTTCGTCTACACACGCGTCGCCCCGGCGTCGGGACGGTCGTCCGGCGGCCGGGGCGGGGCCTTACGTCGTCGTCATTCTAGCAGGCGACCCCCTCCGAACCTCTGCTTCCGGTGTAATAAAAGACCTGCAAATCGCGGAGAAATTGCACCATGTCAGGCGAGCGGGTCCGGGGCCTGTCGGGCTTGTACCCGCAAGCGGCGCACCGCGGGCCTCCCGAGCGCCCGGTTGAGCCGCTCGACGACGAGCTCTGACATCAGGTCGAGCTCCTGCGCCCACACCGCCTCGGGGCAGGCGACATACACGTCGCCATCGCGCTCGCGGTACGGCGTCCCGTGCGGCGCGAACGCCTCGCCGGCGGCGTCCGGCCACGCTCGCTGGACCTCGGCGAGCAGCGTGGCGGGGGCGAGCGTCGCCGTCAGCGCATCGAGCGCGTGGCCCACCGGACGCGCCGATCGCCGCCTCATCCGGCGAGCCGCTCCGGCCCGCCGTCCGCCGCCGGCGATTCGGCGCCCGCCGCCGCCTGCAGAACGCGGCCCTCGGCGATCGCCACGCGCTCCACGCCCGGCTCCTCGGCGCCCGGCACGTGGCTGAGCTCAGTGGCGGTCACGACGCTCTGCCCGCCGGCGCGCAGCACGTCGATCAGCCGCGCCCGGCGGGCGGCGTCGAGCTCGCTCATCACGTCGTCGAGCAGCAGCAGCGGCGGGGCGCCGCGCTCGTCGGCCAGCGCCTCCCGCTCGGCGAGTAGCAGGGCGAGCAGCCCGAGCCGCACCTGGCCGCGCGAGCCGTAGGAACGCAGCTCGCGGCCCTCGCGGCGCAGCGAAAGGTCGTCGCGGTGCGGCCCGTGGCCGGTGAAGCCGCGCTCGATGTCGCCGTCGGCGCGCTCCGCGAGCTCGGCCGCGAGCGCCTCAGCGGTCTGCGCCCGCGACCGCGGCCGGTAGTCCAGCTCGACCCGTCCCTCGAGGCCGAGCGCGGTGGCGTGAGCCGTGAACCGATCGGCGAGTCGGGCGACGAGCTCGGCGCGATCGTGCATCAGCGCCAGGCCGTGACGGGCCAGCGCCGAGTTCCACGCCGGCAGCGAGCCGCGGCTGCCTCGGCCGGCGCGGATCGACGCGATCAGCGCGTTGCGCTGCGCAAGGGCGGCCGAGTAGTCGCGCCGCACGCCGGCGCGCGCGGGCCACAGCGCTGCGACGACCTGGTCCATGTGCGACCGGCGCAGCGCCGGCGCCCCGAGGACCAGCTCGAGCCGATCGGGGAGGAACACGGCCACGAGCGGGCGCGCGGACGAGTCCGTGAGCCGGTCGACGGGCGCTCCGTCCACGCGCAGGTGCTTGGTCTCGCCGGGCTGGAACCCGACGCTGACCGCGTGGCGGCCCGTCGCGTCCACGGCCTCGAGCTCGAGCCGCGTCAGGCCCGCGCCGAAGCGCACGACCTCGCGCTCGTTCGCCGTCCGGCACGAGCGGCCGGTGCAGGCGAAGTACAGCGCTTCCAGCAGGTTCGTCTTGCCGGCGCCGTTGCGGCCCGTGACGACGGTCAGCCCCGGCCCCGGACGCAGCTCGGCCGCCTCGTACGAGCGAAAGTCGCGGAGGCTGAGCCGAGTGACGATCACACGTTGAGCCGAATCGGCATAAGCAGGTACTGGAACCCGCTGCCGTCCGCCGCCTGGATCAGCCCGGGCCGCAGCGGTGAGATCAGCCGGAGCAGCACGTCGCCGGACTCGAGCGCCTCCAGGCCGTCGCGCAGGAACTCCGGGTTGAAGCCGATCTCGAACGGCTCGCCCTGGAACGGCACCGGCACGGTCTCGCGCGCCTCGCCGACGTCCGGCGTCCGCGCCGAGACGGTCAGCTCGCCCTCGGCGAAGCTCAGCCGCAGCGGCGCGTTCTTCTGGGCAAGCAGCGAGATGCGGCGCACGACGTCGGTGATCTCGGCGCCGCTGAGCTGGAGCTCGTGCTCGTAGGCCTCCGGGAGCAGCTGGCGCACGTTCGGGAACTGGCCGTCGATCAGGCGCGAGGAGAGCACGACGCCGGCGGCCTCGAAGACGACCTGGTTGGACCGCAGCGACACGGCGATCGTGTCCGCGCTGCCGTGCTGGACGATGCGCGTGAGCTCCTGCAGCGCGCGCGCCGGCACGTTGGCCTCGAACGAGCGCGCCAGCGGCGCCTCCAGCTGCGTGTCCTTGACGGCGAGCCGGTAGGAGTCGGTCGCCGCCATCCGCAGCTCCTGGTCGCCGGCCGACACGAGGATGCCGGTGAGCACCGGCCGCGTCTCGTCGCGCGATGCCGCGCGCCCGACCTTGACGACGGTCTCGACCAGCGCAGGGCCGGGGACGTCGAGCTGCTCGTCGCCGTTCGGCTCGGGCAGCGGCGGGAAGTCCTCGAGCCGGAGCGTGCGGATGTGGAACGTCGCCGACCCGGAGTTCAGCTCGACGTCCTGCTCGGCGGCTCGGAGCTCGAGCGTGAGCTCGTCGGCGGGCAGCGCGCGCACGACGTCGACGAGCAGGCGGGCCGGCAGCACCACCGCTCCCTCGCGGACGACCTCGCCCTCGAGCGGCACGCGCAGGCCGATCTCCATGTCGGTGGAGCGGAGCTCGATGCCGTCGGCTGCGGCCTGGACCTGCACGCCGGAGAGCGCCTGGACGGCGCTGCGGGTGGACGCTGCACGGGTGACGGTCTGCAGCTGGGCGAAGAGCGCATCGCGTCGGGTCGAGAGCTTCATGTGGTGGCTGACCTCTGATTCACGAAGATGATCAAGAGAGGAGCTTCATGGTCATCGGGGGTGTTGATGCTGTGCACAGCTCGCGCAAAGGGCGCTGCGCCGCGGCCGGGGCGCGCACAGGGGGCTGTGCATGAACCCTGCAGTCTGTCAGGCGGATCGGACTCATCCGCCGGCGGTCAGCTCGTCGGTCAGGCGCCGCACGGTGTCATAGGCGTCACGGTCGGTGGCGATGCGCTCGGCGGTCCGGCGGCAGGCGTGCATGACCGTCGTGTGGTTGCGGCCGCCGAACGCGCGCCCGATCGCCGGGAGCGTCTGGTCGGTGAGCTCGCGCGCGAGGTACATCGCGATCTGCCGCGGCCAGACGACCGGTGCGGCCCGGCTCGTGGAGCGCAGGTCCTCCAGCGAGACGCCGAACGCCTCGCAGATCCGCTCCTGGATGTCCTGCACCGAGCGGCGCTGCGGCCGCGTACCGGGATACAGGCCGGCGAGGACCTCGTCGGCGAGGTCGGTCGTCACGGCGCGGCCCGTCAGCGACCCGTAGGCGACGACGCGGATGAGGGCTCCCTCGAGCGCGCGGATGTTGCTCGCGACGCGGTCGGCGATGAGGTCGATCGCCGCCGGGTCGACGCCCGCGACACCGTCCTGCTGCACCCGCTTGCGCAGGATCGTCCGGCGCGTGGCGAAGTCGGGCGGCCCGACCTCGGCGACCAGGCCGGCGGCGAAGCGCTCGCGCAGGCGATCCTCGAGCGCGTCGAGGTCGCGCGGGGGCCGGTCCGACGTGAGCACGAGCTGCGCGCCGGCGCCGTGGAGCTCGTTGAACGTGTGGAAGAATTCCTGCTCGGTGCGGACCTTGCTCTGGAGGAACTGAACGTCGTCGACGAGCAGGACGTCGACGCCGCGGTAGGCCGCCTTGAACGCGTCGAGCGCGCCGGTGTGGAGCGCGCCGACGAAGCGATCGGTGAACGCCTCGACCGTCGTGTACCGCACGGTCAGCCCGTCGCCGTGCTCGGTGACGTAGTTGGCGATCGAATGGAGCAGGTGGGTCTTGCCGAGCCCGGGCGGGCCGCACACGAACAGCGGGTTGTAGGCGAGCCCGGGCAGCTCGGCGACCGCGAGCGCCGCCGCGTGGGCGAGCCGGTTCGCGTCGCCGATCACGAACTGATCGAACGTGAAGCGCGGGTTGAAGTCCTCGTGCGCGGGCGCGCGCGCGATCGGCCCCGGGACGTCCGCGCCGGCGGCTACGAGCTGGACGCGCGTGCCCGCGCCGAGCACGGCGGCCGTACAGGCCGCGAGCAGGCGGGCGAAGCTCGTCTCGATCCAGGCGCGGCTCTCGGCCGGCGCCTCGACCACCAGCGTTCCGCCCTCGAGCCGCCTCGCTTCCAGTTGCGCGAGCCAGAGCTCCCACGTGGAGTCGCTGACCGCGCGGCGCATCTCGGCGCGGATGCGCCGCCAGGCGTGTGGGAGATCGGCGTCGGGCACGAGCGCGCGGAAGGGCCTCCTCGCGGGGGAGGGCTGGCAGTCGGACGATTCGGAGAGGGGCCTCGCGGCGCCCCGGAAGCGCGAACATAGCAGAGGCCGGAGAGCCCGAAGCCGGTGTCCGGGAGGTAGTCCGCAAACAGCAGACAGTTCAGTCCGGCGGCCCTGTTCGGAGGTGTCGACGGCGTGTGCACAGACCTGTGCGCAGCGGGTGTCGGTATCCTGTGGCGCCGTTGCCCGCGGCGGGTCGGCCACAGTGGCCGACCACTCTGAACGGCCCGCGGCGAAGGAGCTGACGTGAAGCGGACCTACCAGCCCAAGAAGCGCAAGCGCGCCCGCACCCACGGGTTCCGCGCGCGCATGAGCACGCGCGCGGGTCGCCTCGTGCTCAAGCGTCGCCGCGACAAGGGCCGCAAGCGCCTGACCGTCTGAGGCGGCGGTGGAGCCCCATCGCCCGCGCGGTCCGAAGCGACGCCGCCTGTCACGCAGCGCCGAGTTCGAGCGCGTCTACCGGCAGGGACGGTCGAAGGGGAACCGCTTCCTCGTTCTGTACGCGTTCCCGCGGGAATCGGATCCCGCCCATCCCGACAACGCCGGCCCGCGCCTGGGCCTCTCGGTCGGCCGCCGCGTCGGCGGCGCGGTCGAGCGCACGCGCGTGAAGCGGGTGCTGCGCGAGGCGTTCTGGGAGGAGGCCCGCCGGCTGCCCGAGGGTTCGGACTACGTCGTCGTCGCCCGCCCCGAGGCACTGGGCCTGGCCGAGCGCGAGGGGACCGACGGCGTCCGTGTGGCGCTCGCCGAGCTCGTCGACGGGCTCGGCGGCAATCCGGAGGAGGCCGCGTGACCGCGCTGCGCGCCGTGGCGGTCGCGCCGATCCGCGCGTACCAGAGGCTCATCTCGCCGGCGCTCCCGCGGCGCTGCAAGTACCACCCGACGTGCTCGGCGTACGCCGTGCAGGCGATCCGGTCCTACGGCATACTCCGCGGCTCCGTTCTGGCGGCGTGGCGTCTGCTGCGCTGCAATCCGTTCAGCCACGGGGGCTACGACCCCGTCTCGGCGCAGACCCTCTTCCGGCGGCCTGATCGCTCGTGAACCTCTTCGCAGCCAATCCACTCCAGCCGCTGATCAACTTCTTCGAGTGGATCCTCACGTCGTTCCACGACAAGATCGGGTTCGGCTGGGGCCTGTCGATCATCGCGATGACGGTGCTCGTGCGCGCCGCGCTGCTGCCGCTGACCTTCAAGCAGTTCAAGTCGATGCAGTCCCTGGCCGCGCATGCGCCGGAGATGAAGAAGCTCCAGGAGCGCTTCAAGCACGACAAGGAGCGGCTCAACCAGGAGATGATGAAGTTCTACCGGGAGAACAAGATCAACCCGTTTGCGTCTTGCCTCCCGCTCCTGGCGCAGCTGCCGGTGTTCCTGTCGCTGTTCTACATGCTGCGCAAGGACCTGCGTATCGACATCTGCCCGGAGATCAACCCGCCGGGCACCGCGAACCCGGTGCCGTGCGGCGAGGGCGGCGACGCGGGCTTCCTGTTCATCCCGGACCTGACCGACAAGGCCACCGGCTGGGTGCTGGCCGTGCTGATCGTCCTCTACGTCGGCTCGCAGCTGTTCTCGACGCTGCTGATGTCCACGACGACGGACCGCACCCAGCGGATGATCTTCCTGGCGCTGCCGTTCTTCTTCGTCATCTTCATCATCAACTTCCCGGCCGGCCTGCTCGTCTACTGGATCACGACGAACCTGTGGACGATCGTGCAGCAGGCGATCATCCGCAAGCGCCTCGGGCCGATGCGACCACCCGGGTCCGAGAGCGGCATGGGATTGGGAGAGCTCTTACGCGGCGGCAGCTCGTCGTCGGATGACGGCGCGCGCAAGAAGGAGCCCGCGCTCGCGGGCGGCGGCAGCGTGCCCAAGGGCAAGCCGAGCGGGCCGCCGCCGGCGCCGCCGCGACGCAAGAAGAAGCGATCGGGACGGCGGCGATGAGCACGGAGTCCGAGGACCGGGTCCGCGAACTGCTCGAGAAGGTGGCCGACGCGCTCGGGCTCGACGCCGGCGTGGTCGTCGAGGCCGACGAGGATGGCGGGATCCGCGGCACGCTCGAGGGCGACGACCTCGGGCTGTTCATCGGGCGCCACGGCCAGACGATCGACGCCGTCCAGCATCTCGCGTTCAAGATCGCCAACCGCGACGCGGCGCGCGACGAGGCCGTGCGCGTGACGGTGGACGCGGCGGGCTACCGCGAGCGGCGCGAGCAGATGCTCCACCGGCAGGCTGACCAGGCCGCGGCGCGGGCCGCGCGGTCCGGGCGGCCGGTCGCGCTCGACGCGATGAGCGCGACCGAGCGCAAGGTCGTGCACGAGCACCTCAAGGACCGCGACGACGTCGAGACGTACTCGGAGGGCACCGAGCCCGACCGCCACCTCGTCGTCGCGCCGCGCCGCTAGATCCGCCGCGTTTCACGTTTCTTCCCCCGGTGAAACAAGGGGTCTGACCCCGTCGCCTGGCACACTGGCGGCGATGGACGCGCGAGACGAGGGCATCGTCGTCGGCCTCTTGATGACCCAGGGCCACTTCGGCGGCGACGGACAGCAGCCGCAGGTGACGCTGCGGATGCACGTGCGGCATGAGGCGCTGATCCGCTGGCTCACGGAACGCCTGCCGGGATCACGGCTCTACGGGCCGTACCACCACGGCAACCGGCACTACTTCCAGTGGATGTCCCGCGGCGCCGCGCTGGTGGGCGAGCTGCTGCCGATCCTCGAGGCGCACATCACCCCGGAGCTGGACGTGCACGCGTACGAGCGCCTGACGGCGATGACCGATCGCTACGCCGAGGCGATCGAGCGCCTGCGGATGCGCGCCGCGTACCTCTCGGCGTGACCGCGCTCGAGGCCGTGGCGGGGCGGTTCGGCGTGCCGCCCGGCGGGATCGACGCGCTGCGGCGGATCCTGGAGCTGCAGGCGACCGACCCGGCGGCGTCGACGACCGTTCGAGCCGCCGACGCGGCGGTGGACCGGCACGTCGCCGACTCGCTGGTTGCTCTCGAGCTGCCGGAGGTCCGGGGCGCGCGGCTCGTCGCCGACCTCGGGTCCGGCGCCGGCTGGCCCGGGTTGGCGCTGGCGGCGGCGCTGCCGGACGCGCGCGTGGCGCTGGTGGAGAGCGCGGCCAGGCACTGCCGGTATCTGGAGAAGGCCGTCGCGGCCGGCGGCCTCGCGAACGTCGGAGTGGTTCACGCGCGCGCGGAGGAGTGGCGCGACGGCCTCGGCGTGCACGATCTCGTGACCGCGCGGGCGCTCGCGGCGCTGCCGGTGCTGTGCGAATACGCCGCCCCGCTGCTCGCGGAGGGTGGTGCGCTGGTGGCGTGGAAGGGCGCGGTACCCGCCGGCGAGGCAGCCGCGGGGGCGGCGGCCGCGGAGATACTGGGGCTGCAGGCCGGCGCGGTACGGGCGGTGTCGCCGTACCCCGGCGCCGAACGGCGCACGCTGCACGTGTTTCGCAAGATCGCGCCCACGCCGGAGCGGTTTCCCCGGCGGGCGGGGATGGCCGTCAAGCGCCCGCTGGGGGCCTGAACGGCGCCCGATCCCGCCCCCGCGCTGACGAAGGCGCAGTCCGCTCGCACCGCAGACAGCCGCACACCGCCGTCCGAACCGCCCGCTAGCGTCATCGGCCGCCATGGGGACCGTGTATGCGATCGCCAACCAGAAGGGCGGGGTGGGGAAGACCACGACCGCCGTGAACGTCGCCGCGTGCATCGCGGAGGCGGGCTACGAGACGCTGCTGGTCGACGTCGATCCGCAGGGCAACGCGACCACCGGGCTCGGGGCGTCGCGCAACGGCGGCGCCCGCGGCCTGTACGAGGTCCTGATCGGCGACGCCGCCGTCGAGGAGACGATCCGGTCGACGCAGGTCGAGCGGCTCTCGCTGCTCGCCTCGACGCCGGACCTGGCCGGCGCCACGATGGAGCTTCCGCGGCTGCCCGGCAGCGAAGCGCGGCTCCGAGAGGCGCTCGCGCCCGTCCGGGAGCGCTACGCGTTCACGCTGCTCGACTGCCCGCCGTCGCTCGGCCCGCTGACGGTCAACGCGCTCGTGGCGGCCGATCGCGTGATCGTCCCGGTCCAGACCGAGTACTTCGCGCTCGAGGGGCTCGCCGGGCTGCTGGACACGCTGTCGCTCGTCCAGCGCGAGCTCAACCCGCGGCTGACGGTCGCCGGGATGCTGCTGACGATGCACGACCAGCGCACGAAGCTCGGGCAGGACGTCGAGCGCGAGGTGCGCGAGCACTTCCCGCAGCTCGTCTTCGACACCGTCATCCCCCGCAACATCCGGCTCGGCGAGGCGCCCAGCTTCGGCCGGCCGGTCATCCATCACGACCCGCACTGCGCCGGCTCGGAGGCCTACTTCGCGCTGGCCAAGGAGGTGGCCTCACGTGGCTGAGCGCACGCGCGGCATGGGCCGCGGACTGGCGGCGCTGCTGACACCCCCGGACCCCGGCGGCGGCGAGCGCGACAGCGAGCTGCGGCACATCCCGGTCGAGCTGATCAAGCCGAACCCGCGCCAGCCGCGGCAGGAGTTCGACGAGAGCGCGCTGCTCGCGCTGGCCGAGTCGGTGCGCGAGCGCGGCGTGCTGCAGCCGGTGCTCGTGCGCCCGGTCGCGGGCGGCACCTACGAGCTGATCGCCGGCGAGCGGCGCTGGCGCGCGGCCCAGCTCGCGGACGCCGAGACCGTGCCGGCGGTCGTCCGCCCGCATGACGACGTCGAGTCGCTCGAGCTCGCGCTGATCGAGAACATGGCCCGCGAGGACCTCAACCCGGTCGAGGAGGCCCGCGCCTGCGCGCTGCTTGTCGAGGAGCTGGGGCTCACGCGCGAGGACATCGGCCGGCGGGTCGGCCGGTCGCGCGTCGCGGTGTCGAACCTGCTGCGCCTGCTCGACCTGCCCGACGACGTGCTCGACCTGCTGTCCGCCGGCCACCTCACCGAGGGCCACGGACGCGCGCTGCTGCTCGCCTCCGACCACGACGAGCGCCGCCGCCTGGCGCGCAGCGCCGTGCAGGAGGGCTGGAGCGTCCGCCAGACCGAGGCGCGCGCCCGCGCCGCCGGCCGTGGCGAGATCCGCGTGCGCCGGACCACCGCGCGCGAGCCGCACCCGGACCAGGCCGACGCCGCCCGCCGGCTGTCCGACGCGCTGTCGCGCACGCTCGGCAGCGACGTCCAGGTCACGCCGCGCGGGCACGGGTACCGCGTCGTCCTCGACTTCGCCGACCCGGGCGCCGCGGAGGCGCTGGCGGAGCGCCTCGGAGCGCTCGAGGCCGCCTGACGAACCCCCGGCCGAACGCTATGATTGGCCGCCGCACGGGCGATTAGCTCAGTCGGTTAGAGCGCTTCTCTGATAAGGAAGAGGTCGGTGGTTCGAGTCCACCATCGCCCACTCGAGAACCCCGCTGCGGCGGGGTTTCCCGTCTCGTGAGCGACTACCGGCACGACCTCCAGTTCGGTGTCTTCATCACGCCGCTCGCGGCGCAGGCCGACGGCGTGCTCGAGCTGGCGCGGCTCGCCGATGTCGTCGGGCTCGACATCGTCAGCTTCCAGGACCACCCGTACCAGCCACGGTTCCTGGACACGTGGACGCTCCTGTCGGTCGTGGCGGCGGCGACGACCAATGTGCGCGTCGCGCCGAACGTGGCGAACCTGCCGCTGCGCCAGCCCGTCGTGCTGGCCCGCAGTGCCGCGAGCCTGGACATCCTCAGCGGCGGGCGCGTCGAGCTCGGCCTCGGGGCCGGCGCCTTCTGGGACGCGATCGAGGCCAACGGCGGCCGGCGCCTCACGCCCGGCGAGAGCGTCGGCGCGCTCGCAGAAGCCGTCGAGATCATCCGCGCGGTCTGGCACAACGACCGGCGGGGCGTCCGCCACCGCGGTACGCACTACACGGTCGACGGCGCGAAGCCGGGGCCGGCGCCCGCCCATGACATCGAGATCTGGCTCGGCGCGTACAAGCCGCGGATGCTGCGCCTCACCGGCGCGACCGCGAACGGCTGGCTGCCCAGCCAGGCGTACCTCGACCTCGACCGGCTGCCCGCGATGAACGCGGCGATCGACGAGGCGGCGGACGACGCCGGGCGCCGCCCCGCGGAGATCCGGCGGCTGCTCAACATCAACGGCAGCTTCGGCACCGGCGCCGGGTTCCTCGAGGGCGCGCCCGAGCAGTGGGCCGAGCAGCTCGCGGAGCTCACGCTCGCGACCGGCATGAGCGCGTACATCCTCGCGGCCGACGCCGCCGACGATCTGCGCCGGTTCGCCGAGGAGGTGGCGCCCGCGACGCGCGAGCTCGTCGAGCGTGCCCGCGGCGCGCCGGCGCAGTCGTCGCCGCCCCCCGCCGGCGCCATCGCCGAGCCTGCCGCGCCGCTCTCCGCCCGGCCGACGCCGGTTCCCGACCGCCGGCTCAGCGACGAGCGTGCCTGGGACGAGACCACGCGACCGACCGGACCGGCCCCCGACCCGTCCCGCACCTACACCGCGCGCGAGCAGGCCGCCGGCCGGCACCTGGTCGACGTCCACGACGCGCTGCGCGCCGAGCTGGCCCAGCTGCGCGACCTCGTCGAGCAGGTCGCGGCCGGCACCACGGACCCCGCGGCCGTGCGCTCGTTCATCAACCGTATGACCATCCGCCAGAACCTGTGGACGCTCGGCACGTTCTGCGAGACCTACTGCCGCGTGGTCACGCACCACCACGTGCTCGAGGACCGCAGCGTGTTCCCGCACCTGCGCCGCCAGGAGAGCGGGCTCGGACCGGTGATCGACCGCCTCGAAGAGGAGCACGAGCAGATCGCCGACCTGCTCGAGCGTGTCGACCGGGCGCTGGTCGCGCTCGTCGCGGCCGACGAAGGCGGCATCGATCGCGTCGAGCGCGCGATGAACCTGCTCACGGACGCGCTGCTCTCGCACTTCTCCTACGAGGAGCGGGAGCTGATCGAGCCGCTCGCCAGGCACGGCTTCTACTAGCCCGGCGCGGTCGGAAACGGGGGCGTGACCACCGCTAGACTTGGCCGTCACTGCCCCTATCAAGGAGCGCCCCGGTTGCAGGAGATGGTCATCTACGGCGTCAGCTTCGACATGGTCGGCAAGCAGCCGATCGTGCTGCTGAAGGCTGTCGACACGAACAAGTTCCTGCCCATCTGGATCGGCCATCCCGAGGCGGCGGCGATCCTCATGAAGCTCCAGGGGGCGTCGACGCCGCGGCCGATGACGCACGACCTCCTGTTCGACATGCTCGGCGAGCTGGACGTCTCGTGCACCCGCGTCTCGGTCACCGAGCTGCGCGAGAACACGTTCTACGCGTCGATCACGCTGTCAGTTAACGGACGCGAGGTCGAGATCGATTCGCGCCCGTCGGACGCGCTCGCGCTGGCGGTCCGCTCCGGCGCCCCGATCTTCGCCGCCGAGGATGTGATCGCCGAGTCCGCGATCGAGTTCGAGCACGAGGTCGAGGACACCGAAGAGGTCGTCGACAAGTTCAAGGAGTTCCTCGACCAGGTCACGCCCGAGGACTTCAAGGGCGACCAGTAGCGCCCCGGCTCAGCCGCTCTCGCGCTCGAACACCCGCGTCCCGAACGCCAGCCCGGCGGCCACCAGCGCCAGCGTCGTGACGATGCCCCAGACGACGACCGACGCCGAGCCGTCGAGGAACAGCGCGCGCACGCCGTCGACGACGTGCTTGAGCGGGTTGATGTCGGAGACGGTCTCCAGCCAGCCGGGGGCGAGCGACATCGGCAGCAGGATCCCGGACAGGAGCAGCAGCGGGACCGCGAGGCCGTTGGCCAGCGGCGCCAGGGCGTCCTCGCTCTTGAGGACCAGCGCGGCGGCGTAGGACGCCGACGAGAACGCCGCGCCGAGCAATGCGACGACCAGCAGGCCGACGATCAGCCCGCCGAACGGCGCGTCGAGCCCGAACGCCAGCGCCGTGACGATCAGGATCAGCCCCTGCACGAACAGCACGACGACGTCGCGCAGGACGCGACCGAGGAGCAGCGCAAGGCGCGAGGCGGGCGTCACCCGCATCCGCTCGACGACGCCGGCGTGCATCTCGTGCAGCAGCCCGAAGCCCACGAACGCCGCGCCGAAGATCCCGAGCTGCACGAGCAGGCCGGGCACGAAGACGCTCCAGGCGTCACCGTCGGGCCAGCCCTGGACCTGCGTCATGTTCTCGAGCAGCGGCCCGAACATGACCAGGTAGAGGATCGGCTGGATCAGGCCGAGGATCACCCAGATCGGGTTGCGCAGCGACAGTCGCATCGCGCGCCGGAAGATGAGGTTCGTCTCGCGCACGGTGCTCATACGGTCACCTCGTCGCGCAGCGCGTGGCCGGTCAGGGACAGGAAGACGTCGTCCAGCGTGGGCCGGTGGACCTCGACGCCGAGCGGCGACAGCTCCGCCTCGTCGAGATCGCGGAACACGCCCGGCAGGCCGTCGACCGCGCTCGGCAGCTGCAGCCGCACCAGCGCACCGTCGACCTGTCCGTCGAGCAACAGCGCCGCGGTCGCCGCCGTCGCGTCGTCGCCGAACGTGAGCTCGACCGTGTCGCCCGACACGCGGCGCTTGAGCTCCTCCGGCGCACCCGACGCGACGATCTCGCCGTGGTCGATCACGAGGATCCGGTCGCACAGCGCGTCGGCCTCCTCGAGGTAATGGGTGGTGAGGAAGACGGTCGCGCCGCGCGCGTCGCGCAGCGACCGCACGTGCGTCCACAGGTTCGCGCGCGCCTGGGGATCGAGACCCGACGTCGGCTCGTCGAGGAAGACGAGCCGCGGCGAGTGGATGAGGCCCATCGCGATGTCCAGGCGCCGGCGCTGACCGCCGGACAGCGTCTTGGTCAGCCGCTCCCAGACGCCATCGAGATCGAGCCCGGCGAGCAGCTGCGCGCCGTGCGCGGCGGCGTCGGCGGCGGCCATCCCGTACAGGCGACCCTGGTCGACCAACTCCTCGCCCACGCGCGCCTCGGGCAGCGTGCAGCCGCCCTGCGCCACGTAGCCGATCCGCCGCCGCACCTCGACCGGCTCGCGCAGCAGGTCGTGTCCCGCCACCGTCGCGGTGCCGGCGGTCGGCGCGATCAGCGTCGTGAGCATTCGCAGCGTGGTCGTCTTCCCGGCGCCGTTCGGGCCCAGGAAGCCGACGATCTCGCCCTCGGCCACGTCGAGGTCGATGCCGCGCACCGCCTCGACCTCTCCCGCGCGCGTGCGGAATGTGCGCGCAAGCCCGCGTGCTTCGATCACACGGACATCCTTTCGTCAAGTTTGACTAACGGCAGCTAGTCAAGCTTGACTATCGACGTCTGTCAAGGCGGGCTGTTCGCCGGCGAACCTGTACGCGCCCTCGCGGATGCGCTGCAGGCAGGCATCCGTCCACGCCCGCTCGCCGAGGACGTACTCGTCCTGCAGGTAGCCGAACTCGGCGATGTGGCGCGGTTTCTCGGGGTTGTCCATCAGCGTCGCAAGCATGTACGGCATGCCGCGA
This sequence comes from Solirubrobacteraceae bacterium, assembly GCA_035706585.1. Classification (GTDB taxonomy): domain Bacteria; phylum Actinomycetota; class Thermoleophilia; order Solirubrobacterales; family Solirubrobacteraceae; genus DASSUW01. The sequence continues at coordinate 21,993 of DASSUW010000194.1, forward strand.
TGGAGCGCGTCGAGCTGGGCGATGCGGCTCTCGAGGGCGTCGATGACCTCTTCACGCGACAGCGCCCAGATGAAGCTGACCGCGGTGTAGAGGCGGGCGGGGTCGTTCGGGACGACCTGCCACAGCGCCTCGCGCAGCAGCGCCAGGAACTCGGTCTCGCCGTCCTCGGTGAGCGTGTAGCGGACGGTCTTCTCGGCTGGGTCGACCGCCTGGATGAAGCCGTCGCGCTCGAGCGTGCGCAGCGCGTTGTAGACCGAGCCCGGGTTGAGGTTCGCCCACTGGTCGGCGCGCCAGGTCAGCAGCTCGCGACGCACGAAATAGCCGTGCACCGGCTGGAAGATCCGGACGGCGCCGAGCATCAGCAGGCGCGTCGAGTTCATGCCGGCGTCCGCGCGACGGCAAGCTCGACGATGCGCGCGATCAGTTCATCGAACGAGATCCCGGCGGCCTCGGCCGCGAGCGGGAGGAGCGAGGTGTCGGTGAGCCCGGGGATCGCGTTGGCCTCCAGCAGCGTCAGCTCGCCGGTTGCCTCCTCGAGCAGCAGGTCCACCCGCGCGAACCCCGAGCAGCCGAGCGTCGTGTAGGCCGCCAGCGCCAGCTCCTGAGCGCGCGCGGTGGCGTCCGCCCCGATGTCGGCCGGGCACACGAACGTCGTGCGGCCGATCTCGTAACGGGCCTCGAAGTCGTAGAAGTCCTCCTCGTTGGGGATCGCCTCGACGACCGGGAGCGCCTCCGGCCCGTCGGGGCCGTCGAGCACCGAGACCGCGAGGTCGCGGCCCTCGACGTAGCGCTCGAGCAGGACCTTGGTGTCGTACGAGAACGCGGCGACGATCGCCGCCGGCACGTCGGCCGCCGTGCGCGCGAACTTGATCCCGAGCGCCGAGCCCTGCGCGGCGGGCTTGACGACGATCGGGAAGTCGAGCCGCTCCTCGAGCGCCGGCAGCGCGCGCCCGGCGCCGAGCTCCTCGAACGCCGCCTGGCTGAACGCGTAGAAGTCGGGCGTCGGCAGCCCCGCGGCGCGCAGCTCGTGCTTGGCCACGACCTTGTCCATGCAGCGGCTGCACGCCGACGGCCCGGACGCGGTGTACGGGACGCCGACGAGCTCGAGCAGCTCCTGCACGGTGCCGTCCTCGCCGCCGCGGCCGTGCAGGGCGATGAACGCCACGTCGGGCTGCAGCACCTGCAGGCGGTCGACGAGGTCGGCTTCGACGTCGATCGGGATCACCTCGTGCCCGAGCCGCTGCAGCGCGTCCTCCACGCGGGCGCCCGAGCGCAGCGACACGGTGCGCTCCAGCGATCGCCCGCCCTTGAGCACCGCGACCTTCATCCGGCCCTCCGGCGCAGCTCGACGACGTTCTCCGACGGCGGCTCCTGGGGCTTGACGCCGGTCAGCGTCGAGTACAGGGCCACCTGCTCGCGCACGACCTTGCCGATCCGCCGGATCCCCTCGCGGATGTCGGCCTCGCTGACGCCGGAGAAGTTCAGCCGCATCTCGCTGCCGCCGCGGCCGTCGAGATAGGCGGCGCGCCCCGGGACGAACGCCACGTTGTCGCGCAGCGCCCGGGCCAGCAGGTCGGTCGTGTCGATGTAGTCCGGCAGCTTCGCCCACAGGAACAGCCCGCCGCCGGGGCGCGTCCAGGACGCCTCGCCCGGGAAGTGCTCGGCGAGCGCCTCGAGCATCACGTCGCGGCGGCGCCGGTAGAGGTCGACGAGCGTGCGCAGGTAGGCACGCCAGTCGCGCTCGGCGAAGTACGTGGCCACGAACTGCTGCGACAGCGTCGACGAGCACAGGTCGGCGCCGCCCTTGCCCAGGTTGAGCTTCTCCAGCACCGGGCGCGGGGCGGCCGCCCAGCCCAGGCGCAGCCCCGGGGAGAGGATCTTGGAGAACGTGCCGAGGTAGATCACGTACTCGGCGCCGTCGAGCGTATAGAGCGTCGGGAGCGCGTCGCCCTCGTAGCGGAGCAGGCCGTACGGGTTGTCCTCGAGCACGAGCAGCTCGCGCTCGTTGGCGATCTGCACGAGCTCGCGCCGCCGCTCCACCGCCAGCGTCACGCCGGCCGGGTTGTGGAACGACGGCACGGTGTAGATGAACTTCGGCACCCGGCCCTCGCGGTCGAGGCGCTCGAGCTCGGCGCGCAGGATGTCGGTGCGCATGCCGTGCTCGTCCATCTCGATCTGCACGACGTCGGCCTGGTAGGAGACGAACACCGGGACCGCGCCGGGATAGGTCGGCGCCTCGGCCACGACCACGTCGCCGGGATCGATCAGCGTCTTGCACACGAGATCGATCACCTGCTGGCCGCCGGTGGTCACCAGCAGGTCCTCGGTCTCCACGTGCATGCCCTCGGCGGCCATGACCCTGGCGATGCACTCCTTGACGTCGTCGAGCCCCTCGGTCGGGCCGTACTGGAGCGCGCGGGCGGACGCGTCGACCGCCACGCGCGCCATCAGCGCGGCGAAGTCCTCGGCCGGGAACGTCGACGTGTCGGGCAGCCCGCCGGCGAGCGAGATGATCTCGGGGCGCGCGGTCACCGCCATCAGGTCGCGCATCGCCGACGACTTCATCGCCTGCGTGCGGCGGGCGAACAGCCCGGCGTAGCGCTCGAGGTCCCGCGCGCCCGAGCGCCTGGGTGTGTCGTCGCGGCCCATCCACTCGCTATCGTCGCACGCTGCCGTGGACTTCGTGCTCGATCTGCTGCAAGGAGCCGGGATCGCCGCCGGCATCGGCATCCGGCCGTTCCTCCCGTTCGTCCTGACCGCCGCGCTCGCCTCGGGCGATGTCGGGCTCGACTTCGACGGGACCGACTTCGCGTTCCTCGAGGAGTGGTGGTTCGTCATCGTCGTCGCGGTCGTGGCGATCGGGCTCGAGTTCGTCGAACGGCGCCGCGCGATCCCGGCGCTCGTGTGGGCGCTGCTCGCGGTCGCGGTCGCGCTCGGCGCGCTGGTGGCCGCCGGCTCGCTCGCCGACCACGACTACACGATCATCCCCGGCGTCGTCGCCGGTGCGCTCACGGCCACGCTGGGCTTCTACGCGGCGCGGTCGCTGTTCGCGCGCGTGCGCCGGCGGCTCGATCGCGACGCCCAGTCGGCGCTGCCGCTCTACAGCGAGGGCGCCGGCCTGGCGGCCGTCGGGCTGTCGATCCTCTTCCCGCCGCTCGCGATCCTCGTGATCGCCGCCCTCGTCTGGCTCCTGCTCGGCGGCCGCCGGCGGGCCGGCGAAAAGTACGCCGGATTGCGCATCCTGCGGTGACCAAGAAGCTCGTCCTCGTCGTCATCGACGCGATGAAGCCGGCGATGCTCGAGCGGACCGTCGTCAGCGGCCGCGCGCCGACGCTGCAGGGGCTGATCGAGCGCGGCCATCACGTCGACGACTGCGTCGCGGCGTTCCCGTCGGTGACGCCGGTGTGCGCGGCATCGATCGCCACCGGCACCGGGCCCGACCAGCACGAGATCCCCGCGATGAACTGGTACCACCGAGGCGAGGGCCGCTACATCGAGTACGGGACGAGCTTCCGTGCCTCGCAGGCGTTCGGGATCAAGCAGTCGCTCACCGACACGATCTACAACATGAACCTCGAGCACCTGTCGCAGGACGTGCAGACGGTGTTCGAGCGGCTCGACGACGCCGACATCCGCACCGCCGGCACGACGTACCTGATGTACCGCGGCCGCCACCGGCACGAGGTGTCCGGCGACACGGCGCTCACCCGGATCGCCGGGCAGATCTTCCGCCACGCGGTGTACGGGCCGAAGGAGCTCTTCTACGCCGACATGTTCGCGTCGCGCCGCACGCCGTGCCGGTCGCAGCTCGGCCTGCCGGGCATCCGCGACCAGCACTCGGGCTGCGTCGGCGAGTACATGGTCGAGCACGACCTGTTCGACTTCCTGCTCTTCTCGCTTCCCGACAACGACACGCACTCGCACAAGAACGGGCCGTTCGCGCAGGTCGACTCGCTGGCGGCCGCCGACCGCCAGCTCGAGCGCCTGATGGCGCCCGCCGGGGGGGTCGAGCCGTTTCTGGAGGACCACGCGGTGATCGTCTGCTCCGACCACTCGCAGTCGCGTGTGGAGAAGGAGATCGACCTGTTCCGCGCGTTCGCCGACTTCCGCGTGCTGCCGGCGGCGCGCGGGCGCGGCGAGGACTCCGAGATCGCGGTCTGCCCGAACTCACGCGCCGCGCAGGTCTACGTGCTCGACCGCGACCGCCGGCGCGCGCTGCTGCCGCGGATCGCCGCGACGCTGCTCGAGCTCGAGGGCGTCGATCTCGTGCTGACGCTGACCGACCATCCCGACGGCGAGGCGTCGATCCGCGGCAAGCGCGGCGCGGCCGTCAAGGAGCTGCGCTTCATGCCGGGCGGCGACCGCGAGGACGCCCGCGGCGGGCGCTGGCACGTGGAGGGCGATCTCGACCTGCTCGCGCTGTCCGAGCGCGCCGGCAAGCTGGTGTCGGCAACCTATCCGGACGCGCTCGCGCGCGCGTGGTCGGCGCTGCGCACGCGCACCGCCGGCGAGGTGCTGGCGAGCGCGCGGCCCGGCTACGAGTTCCTGGACTGGGGCGGCGCCCACCACGTCGGCGGCGGCTCGCACGGCTCGCTGCATGCGAACGACTCACTCGGCTCGCTGCTGTGGTGCGGCACCGGCCCGGACACGGCCGGCGCGCGCGATCAGTGGGCGCTGCGCGACATCGTCCCGATGATCACGCAGCACTTCCGGGTCTGAGCACCTGCTCGATCGAGTCCGCGCCGCGGCCGTCGGCGCGGATGACGACGGCGTTCAGCCACGGGTCCTCGTCGGACGAGTCGTAGCGCTGCGGCATGTGCGTGCGCATGACCGCGATCGACTGCTCGCGCCGCACGCCGATCACCCCGCCGCGCGCGCCGGTCATGCCGACGTCGGTGATGTAGGCGGTGCCGCCGGGGAGCACGCGGGCGTCGGCGGTCGGCACGTGCGTGTGGGTGCCGACGACCGCGGTCACGCGCCCGTCGAGATACCAGCCGAGCGCGACCTTCTCGCTCGTGGCCTCGGCGTGCATGTCGACGAGCACGTGGTCGGCGTCGGAGACCTCGCGCAGCGCCTCGTCGATCGTGACGAGCGCCGGGCTGCCCGCCTGCATGTAGAGGTTGCCGCTCAGGTTCACGACGCCGAGCGACGCGCCGTCGCGCTCGAACACGGTGGTGCCGTGGCCCGGCTGCGTGCGCAGGAAGTTCGCCGGCCGGAGGATGTTCGGCTGCTCGTCCAGGTACGGCCACACCTCGCGGTGGCGGTACGTGTGGTTGCCGAGCGTGATCACGTCGACGCCGGCGCGGAACAGCTCGGTCGCCTCCTTCGGCGTGATGCCGATCCCGCCGGCGGCGTTCTCGCCGTTGGCGACGACGAAGTCGAGCGTGAACTCGTCCCGCAGCCCGGGCAGGAGGTCTCTCACGACGCGCCGCCCCGCTCGTGCCACGACGTCGCCGATGAAGAGAATGGCCGTCACGCCGGAGGACCATACTTCGGGTATGCCGGACACCCGCGTGCCAGTCCCGCGCTGGGTTCAGCTCGTGGCGCTCCCCCTGGCGGTGCTGTTCATCTGGGCGATCCTGCGCGCCGCGGGCCCGGTCCTGCTGCTGTTCACGATCGGCGCGCTCGTCGCGCTGCTGCTGAACCCGTTCGTGATGGTGCTGCGCCGCGCGGGCGTGCCGCGCGGGATCGCGGTGCTGCTCGTGATGCTCGCCGTCGTCTCGGTGCTCGTGGTGATCGGCATCGCGCTGTCGAACCCGATCGCCGACCAGGTCTCGACGTTCCGCGACAACGTCCCGCAGTACATCGACGATGCGAACGCGACGCTCGCCGACGTCCAGCAGTGGCTCGACGACAACGGGATCGACGTCCAGATCTCCGACGAGGGGCAGACCGCGCTCGGCACGCTCGGCCGCAACCTCACGGAGGGCTCGGGCGAGATCGTGTCGTTCACCCAGGACGCGCTGCGCACGCTCGTGGAGGCGTCGCTCGCGCTGATCCTCGTGATCGTGATCAGCGTCTACATGCTGCTGTACGGCGAGCGCACCGGAGCCTGGCTGCGCCAGGTGATCCCGCGCCGCCCGGACGCCGAGGACGACTACCCGGCGCGGGTCCAGCACGCGGTGATCGGCTACGTCCGCGGCCAGCTCCTGTTCTCGCTGATCATGGGCACCAGCGCCGGGGTCCTGCTGTGGGTCCTGGGGTCGCTCGGGATCTTCCCCGACGGCAAGACGTACGCGCTCTTCTTCGGCGCCTGGTACGCGTTCGCGGAGCTGATCCCCTATGTCGGCCCGGCGATCGGGGCCGCGCCGCCGGTCCTGATCTCGCTGTTCAGCGGCGAGCCGCTCGACGCGGTGTGGCTGACGATCGCGTTCACGGCCCTGCAGCAGATCGAGGGCCACATCGTGGCGCCCAACGTGTTCGCGCAGGCGCTGCGCATCAACCCGCTGCTCGTGATCTTCGCGCTGCTGCTCGGCGGCCAGCTGTACGGCTTCATCGGCGCGTTCATCGCGCTGCCGATCGCGGCGGTCGTGCGCGAGAGCGTCGACTACTTCCGGCAGAACCTGCGCTTCGAGTCGTGGGATCTGCCGTCCGCCGCCGCGATCCCCGATGCACCGCCGGCCGGCCGCACGTGCCCGGAGTGCGGCACGCCGTGCCCGGACGATGCGACGTCGTGCGCCGCCTGCGGGACCGAGCTCGGCCCGCCGGACGCCGAGGCCGCCGCCGCGTCGACGGCGCCCGGGTAGCCTCAGCGGCGCATGCGCGCGGAGTCGATCTCGAAGCGCTACGGAGAGCGTGACGCGCTCCGCTCGGTGTCGTTCACGGTGTCCGCCGGCGAGAAGGTCGCGGTGATCGGCCCCAACGGCGCCGGCAAGACGACGCTGCTGCAGATCCTCGCGGGCGCGCTCGAGCCGACCGCCGGGGCGGTCGACGTCGACGGCCACGTCGGCTGGGTCCCGCAGCACCCGGCGCTGTACTCGAAGCTGTCGGTGGCCGAGAACCTGCGGCTGTTCGCCCGGCTCGAGCGCGTGCCCGACGTGGAGCGGACCGTGGGCCGGATGCTCGAGCAGACGGCGCTGGCCGACCGCGCCGGCGACGAGGTCGGCCTGCTGTCGGGCGGCAACCGGCAGCGCGTGAACATCGCGATCGGCCTGCTCGGCGAGCCGCAGGTGCTGCTGCTCGACGAGCCGTCGGCGTCGCTGGACCCGCGCCAGCGCGAGCGGCTGTGGGCGTTCCTGGCCGCGCTCGGCACGACCGTCGTCTTCTCGACCCATGACGTCGGGGAGGCCGAGCGCCACGCCGACCGCCTGCTCGTGCTGGCCGACGGCGAGTTGCTGTTCACCGGCACGCCGGCCGCGCTGGAGGCCGCGACCGGCGGCGACGCGGCGACGCCCGACTTCGAGACCGCGTTCGTGCAGTTCCTCCACGACCGGGGTCATTGAACGTGCGCTGGGTGCTGCTCAAGGACCTGCAGATCCTGCGCCGCTCGCCGTTGCTGGTGGCGCTGCTCGTCATCTATCCGATCGTCATCGCCGTGCTGCTTGGGCTCGCGCTGTCCGGCGGGCCGGACAAGCCGCGGGTCGCGTTCGCGAACCTCGTGCCGGAGGGCGACAGCACGTTCAACGTCGGCGGCCGGACCCTCGACGTGACGAGCTACGCCGGCGAGCTGTTCAGGTCGATCGACCCGATCCGCGTCGACACGCGCGCGGAGGCGATCGAGAAGGTCCGCGACGGCGAGGCGCTCGGCGCGATGGTGATCCCCGCCGACGCGACCGAGAAGCTGCGCTCGACGCTCGGGCTCGGCGGCGGCGAGGCGCCGACGATCGAGGTCTACTACAACGCCGAGGATCCGGTGAAGCGCCGCTTCGTCGAGTCGACGATCCGCGCCCGGCTCGCCGACGCCAACAAGGCGCTGTCGGATGCCGTGCTGCGCGAGGCGGGCGGCTACATCGACGTGATCGTGCGCGGCGGCAAGGTCTCGCTGCCGCTCGTGGGCTCGATCGACATCCTCGGGCTCCAGCGGGCGCGCGAGGCCATCGACCGCGTCGCGGCGACGCTCCCCGAGGGCTCCCCGCGGCGCGAGGAGCTCGAGCGGGTCTCGCGGTTCGCGGGGCTGGCGGCCGACAACCTCGACGTGTCGAAGCCGATCCTGGCGACGGTCGGCACGCCGGTGAAGATCAAGCGCACGATCGTCAACGGCAGCACGTCGTCGCTCGACGCGTTCGCGGTCGCCGTCGCGGTCGCCGTGTCGCTGATGTTCGTGACCGTGCTGCTCGCCGCGGGCCTGCTCGCGCTCGAGCGCGAGGAGCAGGCGTTCGGCCGGCTCGTGCGCGGGCTGATCTCGCGCACGTCGCTGCTCGCCGAGAAGGTCGTGTTGAGCGCGGCGTGCGCGCTCGTCGTGACGCTGGCGATGCTGTTCGGGCTGGCGGCGTTCGTGGGGCTCGACTGGAGCCGGATCCCGGCGTGGCTGGCCGCGCTGGCCGGCGGGGCGCTCGGGTTCGCCGCCATGGGCGCGGCGATCGGCGGCCTCACGCGCGAGGTGCGCGCGGCCTCGCTGCTCGCGTTCCTGCTCGCGCTGCCGATCATCTTCCTCGCGCTCGTTCCGTCGGGCAGCATCAGCGCCGGGCTGTACGACGTCGTGAACCTCGTCTCCGGCCTGTTCCCGTTCAAGCCGGCCCTGCGCGCGCTCGACGGCGCGATCAACGGCGGCGAGCTGCTCCTGCCGATCGTGCACCTGCTGGCGCTCGCCGCCGCGTACTTCGTCGCGGCCCGCGTGTCGCTCCGCAGGTTCGCCTAACGGCGTAACGTCGGCCGCAGATCACCGCGTGGGGTTTGCGGTGATCGGAGGGCGAAACCCTATATTCGTCTTTGTGTTTCCTGCGACTCGCCTCCGCCGCCTGCGCCGCACGAGCCTCCTCAGGGGCCTCGTGCGCGAGACCGAGCTGTCGGTCGAGCACCTGATCTACCCGATGTTCGTGGTCGCCGGCGGCGAGCGGCGCACGCCGATCCCGACGATGCCGGGGATCGACCACCTGTCGATCGACGGCGCGGTCGAGGAGGCGGGCGAGGCCGCCGCGCTCGGGATCCCGGGCGTCCTGCTGTTCGGCCTGCCGGCGGACAAGGACGAGCAGGGCTCCGGCGCCTGGGACGACGAGGGCGTCATCCAGCTCGCCACGCGCGCGATCAAGGCCGCGCATCCGGATCTGCTTGTGGTCGCCGACCTATGCCTGTGCGAGTACACGAGCCACGGGCACTGCGGCGTCCTGCGTCCGGACGGCGTGGTCGACAACGACGCGACGCTCGAGCTGCTCGCGCGGACCGCCGTCTCACAGGCCGAGGCGGGCGCCGACGCGGTCGCGCCGAGCGACATGATGGACGGCCGCGTCGGGGCGCTGCGGGCCGCGCTCGACGACCACGGGCTGTCCGAGACCCCGATCGTCGCCTACAGCGCGAAGTTCGCGTCCGCGTTCTACGGCCCGTTCCGCGAGGCCGCCGACTCGGCGCCGCAGACCGGCGACCGCCGCGGCTACCAGATGGATCCGGCGAACGCCCGCGAGGCGCTGCGCGAGGTCGCGCTCGACGAGGCCGAGGGCGCGGACGTGGTGATGGTCAAGCCGGCCCTGCCGTACCTCGACGTCATCCGCCGCGTGCGCGACAGCACCGACCTGCCGGTCGCTGCCTACAACGTCAGCGGCGAGTACGCGATGGTCAAGGCGGCCGCCGCCCAGGGCCTGCTCGACGAGCGCGCCGCCGTGCTCGAGGCGCTCACCGGCATCCGGCGCGCGGGCGCCGACATCGTGATCACCTACCACGCGAAGGACGTCGCCCGATGGCTGGGATGAAGGTCCGATCGCGCCGCGACGGCGCCGCGATCCCGCTCGACGAGGCGGACAAGAAGCTGCTGAACCTGATGCAGGGGAGCTTCGAGCTCTCCGAGCGCCCGTTCGCGCATGTCGCCGGCCTCGCGGGGCTGACCGAGGACGAGGTCATGACGCGCGTCCAGCGGCTGCTCGACCAGCGCAT
>DASSUW010000195.1:0-26897 GCA_035706585.1 Solirubrobacteraceae bacterium
CTGGTTGGAGTCGCGCTCCTCCACCAGCGTCTGGGGCGAGAACGCCGGCGCCGGCTCGTAGGCGCCGTTCTCGGAGATCGACGGGAAGCGCCCGAACGCCTCGGCCAGCTCGGCGTCGTCCGGCACGTGCTCGAGGTTGCCGACCAGGAACGCACCGCCGCGTGCGCCCGCCCACTGGCGCGAGCGGAACGCCACGATCGCCTCGCGCGTGAACGTGCGCAGATGCTCCTCGGGGCCGAGTACCGGCCGTCCCAGCGGGTGGTCGCCGAATGCCGCGCGGTCGATCAGGTGCTCGGCGACGACCGACGGCTGGTCGTTGGCGCGCGCGATCTCCTGGATCACGACGCCGCGCTCGCGGTCGAGCTCCTCGGCGTCGATCTTGGGCCGGCCGACGAAGTCGGTCAGCAGGTCGATCGCCTCGCCGACGACCTCGGCGCGGCAGGTGATGTGGAATGCCACGAGGTCGTGCGACGTGTAGGCGTTCAGGACCGCGCCCATCCGCTCGGCCGTCTCGTTGACCTTGCGGTAGTCGTCGTACTTCTCGCCGCCCTTGAACACCAGGTGCTCGAGGAAGTGCGCCATGCCGTTCTCCTCGGCGCGCTCGGTGCGCGCGCCGGCGTCGAACGCGACGAGCACGGTGGTCGCCCGCGTTCCGGGGATCTCGATGCGATGGATCGGAAGCCCCGAGGGGAGCGACGACGATTCGATGCGGGCCATGCCCCTATCTAACCAAGGAGGTGCGTGCAGTCCCGCGCCGTTCGAGGTACAGCACGTGGTCGCGGTTCACGAGCACGGCGTTGCCGCGGGCGTCCTGGACCTCGCTGAACCCGTGGTGTCCGAGGCTCTCGGGCGCCAGCCGCTCGGCCACGTCCTCGAGCGTGCCCCTGACTTCGAGGTGGCGTCCGTCGACCATCTGTATGCGCACGCGCGCGTCGTCTGCCATCGTGTCTCCCGCTGCAACGTCGGTTTCAAGGAAGGGGCGGACCCCTTCGCACGAAATACCCTCCTTGCTCGGGATGGCAGCAACCGAACGACATGTACGCACGCGCCGGGCGCGTTCGCACGTCGCGGAGACACCCGCGGCGAAGCCGCCCGTGCCCGGTGCCGTGATCGATTTCTCGAACGTCTCGAAGGTCTACGACAGCGGCGACACGGGCCTCGACGACGTCTCGTTCGCGATCCAGCCGGGCGAGTTCGTGTTCCTCGTCGGCGCCTCCGGATCCGGCAAGTCGACGACCATGCGGCTGCTGATTAAGGAGACCGAGTTGACCGCCGGGACCATCCGCGTCGCCGGCCGCGACCTCGGAGCGATCCCACGCCGCCGCGTGCCGTACTACCGGCGCAACCTCGGGGTCGTCTTCCAGGACTACAAGCTGCTGCCGAACCGGACCGTCTACGAGAACGTCGCCTACGCGCTCCAGGTGACGGGCGGCAGCCGGCGTGACATCCGCGACAAGGTGCCGGACATCCTGCGCCTGACCGGCCTGTCGCTGAAGCTCCACAACCTGCCCGACCAGCTGTCCGGCGGCGAGCAGCAGCGCGTCTCGGTCGCGCGCGCGTTCGTCAACCACCCGCCGCTGCTGCTCGCCGACGAGCCGACCGGCAATCTCGATCCCGAGACCTCGATCGGCATCATGCAGTTGCTGTACCGCATCAACAAGACCGGCACGACCGTCGTGGTCGCGACCCACGACGTCGAGATGGTCAACAAGATGCGCCGGCGCGTGATCGAGCTTGCCAACGGCCGCGTCGTGCGCGACGAGCAGGCGGGCGCCTACGCCGCGCGCGAGAGCACGCGCGAGTTCGCCGTCCGCATGCGGAGCGACACGTGAAGCTCGGCTTCTTCCTGCGCGAGGCGCTGCGCGCGCTCCGCCGCAACGCGGTCCCGTCGTTCGCCGCGATGGCGACCGTGCTCGTCACCGTGATGCTGCTCGGCGTGTTCATCCCGGTCGTGCAGGCCACGACCGGTGCCGCCAACGAGGTCCGCGGGCGCGTGATCGCCGACGTGTTCATGGTCAACGACGCGACCGGCCGCGACATCGAGCGCGTCCGCAACATCCTCGAGAACGACACACCGCACGTGGCCGACCTCGAGTACGTCTCCAAGGAGCAGGCGTACGCCGCGGAGAAGAAGAAGCACCCGGAGGCCTACGAGGCGCTCGGGACCGTGAACCCGCTGCCGGCGATGTTCCGGATCACGCCTGACGATCCGGACAACATCACCAAGATCGTGAACTCGCTGTCGCCGATCGGCCCGGGCGGCGACCGCGCCGTGGTGGACTCGGCGATCGACGAGGTGTCCAACAAGCGCGAGGACACCGAGAAGATCCTGTCGGTGACGCGCGTGGTGAAGCTGACGACCGCGCTGCTGGCCGCGCTGCTCGTGATCGCCTCGGTGCTGCTGGTCGCCAACACGATCCGCCTGTCGCTGTACGCGCGCCGGCGCGAGGTCGAGGTCATGAAGCTCGTCGGTGCCACCGACTGGTTCATCCGCTGGCCGTTCGTGATCGAGGGCGTGCTGGTCGGCGCGCTCGGCGGCCTGCTCGCCGTCCTGCTGCTCGGGGTGCTCAAGGTCGCGCTGGTCGATCCGCTGGCGGACCAGTTCGAGCTGATCGCGGCGCCGGACACGATGAACTTCCCGCTGCTGATCGCCCTGCTGCTGTTCGCGTCGGTCGCCGTCTCGGCCGCCGGCTCGGGCATCTCGCTGCGGCGCTTCCTGCGCGTGTAGCCCTTACGCTGCGCTGACAGGGCGTCGCTACCGTGGTGCAGGTCATGCGCCGAGGTTCAGGTCTGCCGCTCTTCCTTTTGATGGGTCTCGTGACCCTCGCGCTGGGCATCTATCTCGGCGGGCACCCAGCCACCCTGCCCGACCCCGTCCGCGACATCTTCGTCCAGGACTCCCAGGCGCAGATCTACGACGAGGCGATCGACACGATCGAGCGCGACTACTACCGCAAGGTCGACCGCGACGAACTGCTCGACCAGTCGCTCGACCAGGCGGTCCGCTCGCTCGACGACCGCTTCTCCAACTACTTCGCGCCGCGCGACTACGCGGACTTCCAGCAGGCGACCGAGGGGCGGTTCGAGGGCGTCGGCATGTCGGTGACGCCGGTCGACGCCGGCCTGCGGATCGTCGCGGTCTACGAAGGCTCGCCGGCCGCCCGCGGCGGCCTCAAGAAGGGCGATCTCATCACCGAGGTCGACGGCCGGTCGATCGCCGGCAAGAGCTCGGAGGAGTCGACGACCCGCATCAAGGGCCCGGCCGGGACCGAGGTGAAGCTGACCGTGAAGACAGGCAAGCAGGAGCGCGAGCTCACGCTCAAGCGCGCGGAGGTGGCGATCCCGGTCGTCCAGTCCAAGATGCGCGAGTCCGGCGGCCACAAGATCGCCTGGGTGCGCCTGGCCGGCTTCACGTCCGGCGCGCACGACGCCGTCAAGGAGGCCGTCACCAAGCTGCTCGACGACGGGGCCGAGGGCGTGGTCCTCGACCTGCGCGACAACGGCGGCGGGCTCCTCAACGAGGCGGTGGAGGTCTCCTCGATCTTCATCCCCGACGGGCGCATCGTGTCCACGCGCGGGCGCGCGCGACCCGAGCACGTCTACGACGCCACCGGTGGCGCGATCGATTCCGACATCCCGGTCGTCGTGCTCGTCAACAACAACAGCGCCTCGGCGTCCGAGATCGTCACCGGCGCGCTGCAGGATCGGGACCGCGCCACCGTGGTCGGCACGCGCACGTTCGGCAAGGGCGTCTTCCAGGAGATCGAGCCGCTCTCCAACGGCGGGGCGCTCGACATCACCGTCGGCGAGTACTTCCTGCCCAGCGGTCGCAACCTCGGCGGCGGCGGTGTGGAGCGCGGCGCGGGCGTCAAGCCGGACGTGGCGGCCAAGGACGACCCGAAGACGCCGCGCGACGAGGCGTTGCAGGCCGCGCTGCGCGAGGCGCAGTGAAGCGCCGGGGCGCGCCGCCCCACACGGAGGAGCGCACGCGCTCAGGGCCGGTCGTCGGTGTGCTCGAGAAGCACGGGCGCTTCCTCGCCGCGACGCCGTTCTTCGCCCGCGGCCGCCGGATCAACGTCGACCGCTCGCGGTCCGACCGGGCGCGGCCCGGCGATCTCGTGCTGGTGGAGCCGCACGGCCGTGGCGGCGGCCACGGCCGTGTCCTGCGCCGGATCGGGCGTCCGGACGTGGCCCGTGACGTGCTCGAGGCGCTGATGCTCGACCGCGGGCTGCAGCGGCGGTTCGACCCGCTGGCCGAGCGTGAGGCGCGCGAGGCGGCGCAGCGCGTGCGCGACGAGGGCCGGCTCGACCTGCGGGCGCTGCCGACGTTCACGATCGATCCGCCGACCGCGCGCGACTTCGACGACGCCGTCTCGGCCGAGCGGCTCGACGACGGGGCCGTCCGGGTATGGGTCCACATCGCCGACGTCGCGGCCTACGTCAAGCCCGGCTCGCAGATCGAGCGCGAGGCGTTCCGGCGCGGCACGTCCGTCTACGTGCCCGGGCTCGTCGAGCCGATGCTGCCGGAGGCGCTGTCCAACCAGGCGTGCTCGCTCGTGCCGCACCAGGACCGGCTGGCCGTCACGGTCGAGATGGAGCTCGAGGGGCCGAAGCGGCGGCGGGTCGCGTTCCACCGGACGGTGATCCGGTCCGACAAGCGGCTGACGTACCCCGAGGTCGACGAGGTCTTCGCCGGGCGCGCGCACGCGGAGGAGCCGTGGGGCGCGCCGCTGGCCGCGGCGCGCCTCGCCGCCGACGCCCTGCAGGAGGCGCGCGAGGCGCAGGGCGCGCTCGAGGTCGAGTCCCAGGAGCCCGAGTTCGCGTTCTCGCGCGAGGGGCATGTGACCGCGCTGGTGCCGAGCGAGCAGACCGAGTCGCACCGCCTGATCGAGCACCTGATGATCGCCGCCAACGAGGCGGTCGCGAGCTTCCTCGAGGCGCGCAAGCAGCCGACGCTCTATCGCGTCCACGAGCGCCCGGAGCCGCTGCGCGTGCACCACCTGGCCGAGCAGCTGGCGTCGCTGGACATCCCGACGCCGCCGCTGCACGAGCACATGACCCCGCAGCAGGCGGCCGACGCGGTCGCCGACATGGCGCGGCTCGTCGCGCGCGAGGTGCGCCGGCGCGACGGTCACGGCCGGATCGCGTTCACGTCGCTGATCCTGCGGTCGCTCAAGCAGGCGCACTACCTGCCGCGCAACCTCGGCCACGCCGGCCTGCGGTCGCAGGCGTACTGCCACTTCACGTCGCCGATCCGCCGCTACCCCGACCTCGTGTGCCACCGCGCGCTCCTGAGCGCGATCGGCGCGGGAGAGGATCCGCCGCCGGCGTCGCGGCTCGACGAGGCGGCCGAGTGGTCGTCGGCGCGCGAGCGCGACGCGATGTCGATCGAGCGGGCGGCCGACAACGTCGCCCGCTGCTTCCTGCTCGAGGGCGAGCTGTTCGAGAAGGGCTGGCACGCCGAGTGGCGCGGCGAGATCGCCGGCGTGATCGGCGCCGGCGCGTTCGTCGCGTTCGGCGACGGCTATGAGGGGCTGCTGCCGGTGCGGCGGCTGCGCGGCGACTGGTGGGATCTCAACGAGCTCGAGACGATGCTGATCGGCGCCGAGAGCGGCAACGCGATCCGGCTCGGCGATCAGGTCACCGTGCAGGTCGAGCGCGTGGACGCGCCGCGCGGCCGGGTCGACCTGTCACCAGTGGAGCTGCAAGCGCGGCCGTCATGAGCGCGGCTGCGAACGTGACCGTCGTCGCGACGGCGGCGACGATCGCCCAGCCGCGGCGCGCCTCTAGCTGCGCGCCCAGATGTTCGCGCAGTCCGCGCAGACCTCGTCGGGGACGAGCCCCGCCCGCATCAGGAGCGCGAAGATCTGGCAGCCCAGGCAGAGGGCGAGGATAGATTCGAGCCCGGCCGCGGCAACCAGCAGGACGAGCAGCACGTCGGCACCGGTCGTCGCGCCCGCGAGCCACAGGACCAGCGCCGTCGTGCTGATCGCGGCGCCGATCGCCTGGGCGAAGCGCTTGGGCGGCCCGGGGACGTACGTGGGTGCGCCGAGCCGCGGTGCTGCCACGCGTGTGGCGAACTGGCCGACCGGGCTGAGCGTCGGCCCGCTGAGCACGCGCGCCCAGAAGCCGTAGGCCAGCGGGATCAGCAACCAGTAGGCCGACGTGGCCAGGATCGCAAGCGCGACTACCATCACCACGCCCGCTACGACCCGTGCGGCCTTCTCGTTGACCGGGTTTGGGAACGAGAACACTTGGACTCGGATTCTACGAAAACCTGATCCGCTTTGCCTGATATCGCCACGAATCGCCAAGCGCGGCATCGCTACCACTTCCTGGACAAGTGGGAGGCGGGGCTCGTGCTGACCGGAACCGAGGTCAAGTCGCTGCGCGAGGGCAAGGCGCAGATCAAGGACGGCTACGCGTCCGTCCGCGACGGCGAGGTGTGGCTGCACAACGTCCACATCCCGCCCTACGCCCCGGCCTCGCGCGAGAACCACGAGCCGGAGCGCTCGCGCAAGCTGCTGATGCACAAAGGCGAGATCGAGCGGCTGATCGGCAAGACGCGCGAGAAGGGCCTCACGCTCGTTCCCACGCGGCTGTACTTCAAGAACGGCCGGGCGAAGGTCGAGATCGCGCTCGCGCGCGGCAAGGACGTCGGCGACAAGCGCCAGGCGATCAAGGAGCGCGAGATGAAGCGCGAGATGGAACGCGCGATGCGCTCGCGCTACTAGGCCGTCAGCACCGCCTTGCCCGGGACCTTGCGGTCGATCAGCGCGCTGAGCGCCGCGTCCGGCTCCCACAGGCTGCCGGTGACACCGATCTGCGGATCGAGCCGGCCGGCGGCAAGCTCGCCGACCAGGAACGTCAGGTCGCGGACGCCGGAGCCGTGGAACTCGAGCTCGTGGAAGACGCGCAGGCCGTACAGCGTCGGACCTCCGCGGTTGTAGAAGGCGGAGATGTCGAACGTCGTCGGCCCGGGCGAGGAGGCGCCGAACGCGACGACCGTGCCCTTCCAGCCGACGCGGGACAGCGCCGCGGCGAGGCTGGCGCCGCCGACCGACTCGAGGATCAGGTCGAAGTGCTCGCCCTCGGGCGCGAGCTCGGTGATCAGCTCGTCGGCGCCGAGCTCGCGGAGACCTTCGCCGCGCTCGGGACTGCCGATCACGCCGGTCACGTGCGCGCCGGCACGGTGGGCGAGCTGGATCGCGAAGCGGCCGACGCCGCCGGAGGCCCCGGTGATGAGCACGCGGCGCCCGAGCAATGGCCCGGGGATCTCGAGCGCTCTGAGCGCCGTGAGCGCGGCGACCGGGAGGGTGGACGCGGCCTCGAAGCTGACCTCGTCGGGGAGCGGTGCGATGCGGTCGGTGGGGACGGTGGCGAGCTCGGCCCAGCCGCCCTCGTCGGCGAGCCCGACGACGCGTGTGCCCGCGTGCGGGCCATCGGCCACGACGCCGGCGACGTCCCAGCCGGGGATCGTTCCCTCTTCCCGCAACGGGAGCCGGCGGACCTCGCCGCGGTTGAGCGAGACCGCCTTGACCTCGATCAGCGCCTCGCCCGGGGCCGGAACCGGGTCGGGCGCCTCCCGGAGGGAGACGCCCGACGGAGCGGTCCGGTCAGCGACCAGTGCGCGCATCAGTCGTGGGGGAGCCCGGTGAACACGACGATGCGCTTGAACGGCGGCCGCTTCGGGGGCGGGGAGGAGGGAGCGGAATCCATCGGATCTCCAGTCATCCGTTGTTCGATGGGCATCGTATCAAAGATTCGACATCCGTCGAAGCAGCCCGTGCGTGCTCAGCGCACCGGCACGTCCGCGTCGGCTCGCCCTCCGCCCGCCGGCACGTCCGCGTCGGCTCGCCCTCCGCCCGCTGGCACGTCCGCGTCGGCTCGCGCGGTGAGCGCGTCGAGCAGCGCGGCGTCTCCGGGCGTCTTCCTCACGCAGCGTTCGCCGCGGATTTCGCCGCACATTGCGAGAATCCGCGCGCGTGCTCCCTTGCGCGGCGAATCCGGCGCCGGATAGGTTCGCCGACGGACGCGAAGGTCGAGACGCAGAGAGCGAGGCCACCGAGGTGAGAGGCCCGCCGCCCCGTCCGCGACGGTGCTTGCACTGGCGCAGAGGGCTCCTCAAGCGGCTCCCTTCGCGTCTTCTTTGTGTCCGCACGCAAAATTCTCGGAGGATGCGGGATCTGTGCGCGGAACCTCTTGCGCGGCGAGCCGTTTCACCATAGGTTTCTTGCAGACGCGGAGGTTGTCGCAAAGAGCGAGGCCACGAGGTGAAAGGCCCGCCGCCTATCCCGTGACGGTTCGCCGTGACGGGGATCTCGAGCCGGTTCGCCGGCGCCGAGGGGCTCCTCAAGCGGCGGCCTTCGCGTCTTTTTTGTTGCACTTCGGCCATGACACGTGACGAAGTGCAGCACTGGCTCGACCGCTACGTCGACGCCTGGCGGTCCTACGACGCCGACGCGATCGGCGACCTGTTCGGCGAGGACGCGACGTACGCGTACCACCCGTACGACGCCGAGCCGCTCCGCGGACGCGCCGCGATCGTCGAGAGCTGGCTGTCGGACCGCGACGAGCCGGGATCGTGGGAGGCGCGCTACGAGGTCTCGCTCGTGGCCGGCGACCGCGCGATCGCGCGCGGCGAGACCAGCTACGCGGAGGGCCGTGTGTTCTCGAACCTGTGGGAGCTGCGCTTCGACGCCGACGGCCGTTGCGCGGATTACGTCGAGTGGTACATCGAGCACCCGCGCTGAGGATCGTTTCTGCGGACGATGCGGCATGCACGTGCGCACGGGTCTTGCGCGGCGAGCGGCGCCCTCATAGGTTCTGTGCAGACGCGGAGGTTGTCGCAAAGAGCGAGGCCACGAGGTGAAAGGCCCGCCGCCTATCCCGTGACGGTTCGCCGTGACGGGGATCTCGAGCCGGTTCGCCGGCGCCGAGGGGCTCCTCAAGCGGCCACCTTCGCGTCTTTTTCGTGCCACTCGCCGCCGTGGCGATCGAGCGTGGCACGAAATGCACGCTATGAGGCGCCTAACGTGCCACGCGTGCGGCGCGACCGCACGCGTGGCGCGAAACCGCACCCCGGCGGCGCTCAGGTGTGGTTCGGACCGTCGTCGTGACGCCGGCCGTGATGGCGGCGGTGGTGGTGCTTCCCGCGGCGAGCGGCCTTCGCGCGCTTGCCGCCCTTGTCGTCGCCGGCGTCGTGGCCGGCCGGATCGTCGCCGCCGTGGCGCACGTGGCCGGCGGGGTCGTCGGCGCCGTGGCGGGCCATCGCGGCGGGGACACCACCGCCGAGCGCCAGGACGGCGGCGGCGGCGAGCGTCGTGAGGAATCGGGTGGATCGATTGGACATGGCGCCAGTGTCGGCGGCCCCTGGTCCCGTCGTCCATGGGTCTTTGGTCCCGGGACCTGCTGTTAACGTCGATCCGGAGCGATGGGGCCGTGGAGCCGCTCTCCGGTCGTGCAGTTCGCCGCGTCGGGCCTTGCGGCGACGATCCTCATCGCGCTCGTGACGCTCGCCGCGGCGCGCCAGATCGGCACCGACGAGGCGATACGCGACGCCAAGCAGCTGAGCCGCTTCGCCGGCGAGGGGATCGTCGAGCCCGCCCTCGATCGCAGCGTCGTCGCCGGCGACCCGCAGGCGCTGGCGCGCCTGGACCGCATCGTCCGCGCCCGCGTGCTGCGCGATGACATCGTGCGCGTGAAGCTGTGGGACGCCGACGGCCGCATCGTGTACTCCGACGAGCCGCGCCTGATCGGCAGCCGGTACCCGCTCGACGTGGAGGAGCGCGAAGCGCTGCGCGACCCGACCGCCCCCGTCGACGCCGAGGTCAGCGACCTCTCGCGACCCGAGAACCGGTTCGAGCGTGACGAGAAGAAGCTTCTCGAGGTCTACCTGCCCGTGCACGACGAGACCGGCCGCCCGCTGATGTTCGAGGCCTACCAGCGCTACAGCGCAGTCACCGCGAGCAGCCGTCGCGTGTGGCTCGCGTTCGCCCCCGCGGTGCTCGGCGCGCTGCTGCTCCTGCAGCTCGTCAATCTGCTGCTCGCCCGCGGCCTCGCGCGCCGCCTGCAGCGCGGCCAGCGCGAGCGCGAGGCGCTGCTCAACCGCGCCCTGGAGGCGTCGAACGCCGAGCGCCGGCTGATCGCCGCCGACCTGCACGACGGCGTGGTCCAGGATCTCGTCGGCGTCTCGTACGCGCTCGCCGCCGAAGCCGAGCGCACGGACGGCGGCGAGGCCGGCGAGGCGCTCCGCCGCGGCGCCGCCACCACGCGCGACAGCGTGCGGGCGCTGCGCACGCTGCTCGTCGACATCTTCCCCCCGAGCCTGCACCGCGCCGGACTCGCCGCCGCGCTCGGCGACCTCGCCCGCACGTCCACCACCCGCGGGATCGACACCACGCTCGCCATGGCGGACGACCTCGAGCTCCCGGACACGACCGAGCAGCTGCTCTACCGCTGCGCGCAGGAGGCGCTGCGCAACGCGCACAAGCACTCCGGCGCGGACACGGCCCGGGTGAGCGTGGCGGCGGCGGGCGACAGCGTGATGCTGACGGTCAGCGACAACGGCCGCGGCTTCGACCCCAGCGTCCTCGAGACCCGGCCCGAGGAGGGGCACTTCGGCCTCAGCATGCTGACCGACATGGTGCGCGACGCCGGCGGCCGCCTGCAGCTCGACACCGGCGACGGCACGACCGTGCGCGTGGAGCTGCCGCGATGATCCGTGTCCTGCTCGCCGACGACCACGGGCTCGTCCGCGCCGGCCTCGAGCAGCTGCTGTCGTCCGCCGAGGACATCGAGGTCGTCGGCACCGCCGCCGGCGGCCGCGAGGCGGTCGAACGCGCCGGCCAGACCGGTCCCGACGTCGTCCTGATGGACCTCTCGATGCCCGACCTGGACGGCATCGCCGCCACCCGCGGCGTGCTCGAGCGCTGCCCCGACTGCCAGGTGGTCGTGCTCACGTCGTTCTCGGATCGCGACCGGATCGTCGCCGCGCTCGACGCGGGGGCGATCGGCTACCTGCTCAAGGACGCCGAGCCCGACGAGCTGCTGCGCGGCGTCCGCGCCGCGGCGCGCGGCGAGTCGCCGCTGGACCCGAAGGCGGCGCGGCAGCTGATCGCCGGACGCCGGACGCCTGCGCCCAAGGACCAGCTGACGGAGCGCGAGCGCCAGATCCTCGCCCTGATCGCGGCCGGAACGCCGAACAAGGTCATCGCCCGCCGGCTCGACATCGCCGAGAAGACCGTCAAGAACCACGTCACGCACATCTTCGAGACGATCGGCGTGACCGACCGCACGCAGGCCGCCCTGTGGGCGCAGAAGCACTTTTCGCCGGAGGATGCGGGATCGTCGTAAGCGACGCTCTTGCGTGGCCCGAGCGCTCCGCATAAGTTGCCTCTCGACACGGAGGTGAGTCGCAAAGAGCGAGGCCATTGAGGTGAGAGGCCCGCCGCCTATCTCGAGTCGGTTCGCCGGCACGAGGGGCTCCTCGAGCGGCTTACCGCCGTGTCATTTTCGTTAAACGCCCGCCTGCTCGAGCAGCGACAGCCAGATCTCGCTGCGCGTCGGGAAGCAGGGGACGGCGTGGCGGAGGCGCTCCAGCGGGATCTCGCCCACGATCGCGATCGTCGCTGCGTGCAGCAGATCTGCGATCTCGGCGCCGGTGATCGTCGCGCCGACGACGACGCGCCGCTCGCGATCGATCAGCAGGCGGCTCGTGCCGACCGCCCCGCGGCCGTAGAACGATCCGCCGGCGTTGCCGGACGTCGAGGTCTCGACGACGTCGACCACCAAGCCGGCGCCGGCCGCCGTGTCGGTCGTGTGGCCGACGGCGGCGACCTGCGGCTCGGTGAAGATCACGCGCGGGCTGAGCGCGCCGTCGGCGCCGTGCGAGAACGCGGTGTCGTTGCCCATGATGTGGTCGGCGGCGACCCGGGCCTGGTACTTGCCCATGTGCGTGAACAGCGCGCGGCCGTTGATGTCGCCGATCGCGTACAGCCACGGATGGCCGTCGACCTGCATGCGGGCGTTGACGTGGACGGGCCGGTCGTCGGGCAGGCCGACCGACTCGAGCCCGAGCCCGCGCGTCTGCGGCACGCGGCCGAGCGCGACGAGCAGCGTGTCTCCCTCCGCGCTGGCGCCGTCGGCGGTCGTCACCACGACGGTGTCGCCGCGCGGCTCGACCTTCGAGGCTCGCTGGCCGGTGCGGATGTCGACGCCGTACTCGGCCAGCGCGTCGGTCACCTGCGCGCACGCGTACTCCTCCTCGCGCGGGAGCAGGCGCCGCTCGCCCTCGATCAGCGTCACCTGCGAGCCGAGCGTCTGGAACGCCTGCGCCATCTCGACGCCGACCACGCCGCCGCCCACGATCACGAGCCGCGGCGGGATCGCCTTCGCGGTCGTCGCCTCGCGGTTGGTCCAGGCGCCGTCGATCGCGCCCAGGCCCTCGATCGGCGGCATGGCGGGGAGCGAGCCGGTGGCGAGAATGACCGCCTGCGTCGCCTCGAGCTCCTCGTCGCCCACCGTCACGCGCCCCTCGCCGGCGAGCACGCCGACGCCGCGCACGAGCGTCACGCCGCGATCCTCCAGCCACGGCAGCTGCACCGAGTCGTCGAGGTCGTGGACGATCTCGTCGCGGCGGTCGAGCACCGCCTGCACGTCCAGCTTCCCGGTGACCGCCTCGCGCGCGCCCGGGATCCGCAGCGCCTCGGCCAGCGCCTCGTACGGCCGCAGCAGGCCCTTCGACGGCATGCAGGCCCAGTACGAGCACTCGCCGCCGACGAGCCGATCCTCCACGATCGCGACGCTATGCCCGGCGCCGCCGAGCCGCCCCGCAGCCACCTCGCCGGCCGGACCTGCGCCGATCACCACCACGTCGAAGCTCCGCATGCACGCTCCCGTCTCGCCGAAACACCGGGCCTGTCGATCTCTACAATGGAGACCGTACATAGCCCCTGGGGACGACACGGCTTCGACGTGGCCGGTTCGCGGGGGCGGTTGCGAGTCGAGGTCCCGGAGGCCTCGTTAAACCCCGGGAAAACCATAAGTGCGAAGAGCACGACTGACGTTCACAACGTCGCTCTCGCTGCCTAGCCGAAACTAGGCCAGAGCCTCGGCCTCCCGAAGCCCGCGACGGGAAGGCCGAGACCTCATTAGCGGGCTTACCCCGAGACGTTCGCCTCAGCCGATCGGGGGACATCTTTTGAGGCTGGCCTCCCGCAACCCCGCCGGCGTTGGCGAGCGGGAGGCGAGACACAGAGCGCCGGCTACGCTCGTAGACGCCGTCCTTTGCGCGGTTGCGGACGTGGGTTCGATTCCCACCGTCTCCACTCGGCGGCCTCTCGCAACGTCTCTCGAACTGGGACGTGGCGAGAGGCCGCAGTCGTTAACGGCAGTTTCCGCCGTTCTGCGGCCGCCGGAGCGCGGGTCATGTGCGCATGTGCGCGTGTCGTGCTGGACGATCTCCCGAACGGGAGCAGCCCGCATCGCTGAGGCGGTGCGGGCTGTGTACGGGGCGGGAGGAGGACGGGCGCTAGGAGTGCAGCCGCTTGTTGCGGCGTGTGCGCTCGGGTGGCGCGGTCTTGCCGGGCGCCGAATCCAAGCGCGGCGGCTTGCGGGCCGTTGGGGAGCGCGGGTTGGTACGTGCGGCGGGCGCCCAGGATGGGGCGCAGTCGTTGCCCGCCGGCGGGCTCGAAGGCTGCGCCGGCGTTGGTCGCGGCGCGCAAGCTGGCGAACCATCCGTGGCGCAGCGCGAACCAGTCGAGCAGCATCGCGGCGTGCTGGCGCAGCAGCTGCCGGCGCACGCCGTGGCGGTGGTCGCGGGTAGCGACCTCGCGACCGCCGACCGTGTAGCGCTGGCGGTCGTGCAGGTGCACGCGCCCGGCGTTCTCGTGCTGCTTGCGCAGCTGGTTGTACACCTGCTCGTCCGGGGCAGCGGCTGGAGCAGGCGCGGCTCGTGGGCGCACCGGACGGTCCGAAGGCCGCGGCAGCTGCCGGTCAGCCGTAGCCGGCAGCGGAAGCGGATCACCGGCGTGCCATGCGGCGTGATACGACGTGCACCCGACGTAGGTGCCGTTGAGGCAGGACCCCGCGCCGCCGCACACGTTGCCGCTGTGGTTCGTGCACGGGCCGCCGCCGACCTCGAGCGGGCCGAGGTTGCCGATCACAGGCTGCCGGCCCCGGCGCGAGCGATCTGCGGCTCATGCGACGCGCGAGTGCGATGAGCTCGTGGGCCGCACGGAGACGGCGACACGCGGCCGTCCGGCGGCGCCAACTGCGACGCCGGCGCCGACGAGTAGACCGCGGCTAGGCGAGCCGCGCGTACACGTCCCCGTGCGTGACCGGGTCCGCAGTCGCGAGCTCGGCGAGACGGTCCATCAGCTCGCCGCTGTCGCACCAAGCGAGGTCCATGTAGCGCAGCTGCTCGCCGGCTGCCATCCGGTACCGGTAATCGCCGAGGCTCGCGAGCCGGTCCAGGCACTGCCGGGTGCGATCAGGTGCGGCGCACTGGAACTCGAATGACAGCGCCCTGACCGGCTGCGAGAGGCCGTTGAGGGCGGCGGGCTCGTGACCTTCGATGTCGATCTTGATGAACGCCGGGAGCCCGTACCGGTCGATCATCTCGTCGAACGTGCGGACCGGCACCGTGATCGTGCGGCCCCACCGCTCGGGCAGTCCGGGCGTCGCCCGGACGAGCTGCACCCAGTCGTCGCTGATGCTCGAATGGGCGTCGTCGCGGCCGACATGCAGCGTCGCCTCGCCCGCCAAGTCGCCGACGGCGCACGCGTGCACGGCGAGCCGCCCGTGCCCATAGCGGCGGGTGATCAGCCCAGCCAGATGAGGGATCGGCTCGAGCGCGACAACCCGGGCGCCGAGCTCGAGGAACATCTCGCTCATCAATCCGCGGTTGGCGCCGGCGTCGAAGACGAGGTCGCCGCGCTCGATGAACTGCATGTAGAACGCCCGGCCCTGCCGCCGGTACTGCATGTAGCGGCGGTTGAACATGCGCTGGTAGCCGTTGCGCGCCGGCCGGTAGAGGCGGGCGCGGCATAGCACGGACTCTGCGGTGGCTCGTGTGCTCATGCGGTGACGCTAACCGGCCGCGAAAATTCAATGAACTAGACCATTACGTAGCTTTCACTGGTTGCGCTGTCGGCCGGCTGACAAGCGAGGTGGCGCATGTGGAAGGGCAACGCCGTCAGCGCGGCGATCCAACGCCCGATCGGCGGTGCGAACCGGCCTGGCTGGCGATCCACCCCTCGCCCGCCTGGCCGGCGCTCTTGCACGCCGCCCACAGGTCGGTCGTCGTTACGGTCTCGCTCGTGTGCGCCGCGAACCAGTCGCGTTCGAACTTTCGGCCCTCTGGCAGCTCGTCGCCGACGAGCGACGCGTCGACGGTCCCGAGGGGAAGGCCTCGATTCGTCGCGACGAGTTCGGCGATCGGCAGCCAGTCGCTCGCGACGACCGGCGCGACGGTGAACGCACCTGCGGCCAGATCGCCGAGAAACCGCACCTCGGGCTCGACGCCGAGTCGCGTGCCGAGCAGATAGGCCACCTCTGTGATCACGAGCACCGGAACGACCAGCGGTCCGGGGTGTGTCTCCAAGAGCTCAAGTGAACTCTCGTGATGGGCGTCGTCGGAGTCGACGTAGGCGTAGAGCGGCCCGGCGTCGACGACGATCCCGGCTATCGCTCGGCCTCGGCCGCGAGGATCTCCTCGATACGTTCGGAAACGTCGGTCCTACCGCTTCGCCCCGACGCCGCCGCTCCGAGCCGTCGGCGGCCGGGGCTCCCGATCAGGTAGGCCTCGAGTGCCTCCCTGCTGACGTCCGAGATCGTGACTCCTCGGCGCTCGGCCACTTCATCGCCCGGGTCATCGACCCGGGCGATCGTCGTTCCGGCGTTCGATGATCGCCGGCTCGCCGGCAAACAGGTCGGCCGCGGAGATCAGCTGTACGGCCTCCTCGGCAGCGCGCTCGGTCATCCGCTCGGTGAACGTCTCGCGCGCGAAGACCAGCAGCTTGGCGTTCTTGGCCGTCGGGCCGAGCGCATGTTGCTCATCCAGGAGGCGGCCAAGGACATCTGTGTCGGCCTCGCGGCGCCACTTGCAGGATCCGACCAGCACGTACCGGTGCCGGCGTACGCCGACGACGTCGATCTCCACATCGCCCTTGCGCGACCACCACGAGCCGACCTCCTGCGGCGCTCCGGTGAGGTCCTCATCGGCGTAACGCTGCACCCAGGTGCGGCAGCACTGCTCGAACGCAGGTCCCATGACGTTGTCCAGGTCCGCCGCGATCTCCTCGTAGACCTCGTCGACGCGCCCGCTCTCGAGCCGGCTGCGGTTGCGCAGCACGTAGCGGAACCAGAACCGGAAGTAGGGGTCTGCGATCTCGTAGATCGCTCGGTCGACGGTTCCGTCGCGCTCCAGCGGCGAGCGCGGAGCGATGTATCCGAGGTCCTCGAGGCGTTCCAGCCGGCGCCCGAGGTTGTTGGGCGTGATCCCGGCCTGTTGGGCGATCTGGTTGTGCGTCGTGGCGCCGCCGGCGATCGCGCGGAGGATCGCCAGGTAGGTGCCCGGATCGCGGATCCCCTCGCCCTCGCGCAGCAGGTGCCGCGGGTCGTCGTACAGCGGCGCGTCCTTCGCCAGGATCCGCTCCTTGATGATCTGCTCGAGTGGTCCCGGCCCCGCCCACAGGTTGTACTGCGGCGTGCCGCCGAGGACCGCCCAGCGGCGCAGCAGTTCGACGGGATCGTCGCTGTCGGTGAACGCCGCAACCTGCCGGAAGTCCAGCGGCGCGAGCCGCGGCCTGGCCGTCGTGCGCCCGTACAGCGGCGCGCCCTGTTCGAGCAGGCGCTCCATCATCGTCAGCGCGCTGCCGGAGAGCACGACGGTGATCGGCGTGCCGGCCCGGTCCCAGGCGTCCCAGTGGCGCTGGATGATCGAGTCCAGCGCCGGCTGCGCCGACTTGAGCCACTGGAACTCGTCGAGCACCAGCGTCAGCGGCTCGCGTGCCGCCTGCTCGCCGAAGAACGTCAGCGCAGCGTCCCAGGTCGGAAACGCGAGCGCGGCACTGCCGATCAGCCGCCGCCCGGCCTCCTCGGCCAACAGCGCAAGGTGCTGCGACTCGCTCTGCTCATCGCCCTGCAGGCTGACGACGCGATCGCCGTCCAACGTGCGCGCCAGCAGGAAGCTCTTGCCGATGCGCCTGCGGCCGATCATGACCACCAGGGACGGCGCCGTGGCGACCGCCCGCCGCAGCGTCTGAGCCTCCGCCTCGCGATCGACCATGTCCTGCACATCGAGCACCCTATCATAAGAGACTCTAATACGTTAGTGTTATCTACGAAAGACCATCATCGATGAGGGTGCTGCTCCTTCGGTTATCCGCATTGGAAGCCGAAGCGCTGCGCCTACCATGACGAGCACCATGAACGCCGCTGCTCAGCACCTCACCCGCGCGTTCTGGTGGGCCGACTAGCTCGTCGGCTCGCGCGTTCTCTCTGGCACGTGACGCCGACCTCGCCTGACGCGGGGACGCGCTGCGCTGCGCCCACCGGTGCCTTCCCGCCCCCGAGCTCCCGTGGGCGCGCGCAAAGGACACCACCGCCATGACCCCCACCATCACGCTGACCGGCATCCAGCCGACCGGCGAGCTGCACCTCGGCAACTACGCCGGTGCGATCAGGCCGCTCGCCGAGCTCGCCGCCGACCCGGCGCGCGAGACGTACGTGTTCGTCGCCGACCTGCATGCGCTCAACGGCCGGCCCGAGCCGGACCGGCTGCGCGACCGCGTCCGCAAGATGGTCGCCGCCCTGCTCGCGTGCGGCCTCGACCACGACCGCGTGCACGTCTACCGCCAGTCGCGCGTGCCCGCCGTCGCGCAGGTCACCGCGCTGCTGGCGAACGTCACCAGCAAGGGGACGCTCAACCGCGCGCATGCCTACAAGGCGCTCGTCGCTGCCAACGGCGCGGCCGGGCGGGACCCGGACCACGGCGTGAACATGGGCGTGTTCACCTACCCGGTGCTGATGGCCGCCGACATCCTCGCCATGCGCGCCGACGAGGTGCCGGTCGGCGCCGACCAGACCCAGCACCTGGAGATCGCCGTCGAGCTCGCGCGCGCGTTCGCACGCATCTACCGCCGCGGGACGCTGCCCGAACCGCGGGCGGTCATCCCCGAGAACGGCGCCGTGCTGCCGGGCCTGGACGGGCGCAAGATGAGCAAGAGCTACGGGAACGCCATCCCGCTGTTCGCGCCGCCCGA
This sequence comes from Solirubrobacteraceae bacterium, assembly GCA_035706585.1. Lineage (GTDB taxonomy): Bacteria > Actinomycetota > Thermoleophilia > Solirubrobacterales > Solirubrobacteraceae > DASSUW01. Next base: position 18,267 of record DASSUW010000195.1, read on the forward strand.
CGAGCGGACCAAGCTCGTCCGCCGCATCGTCACCGACAGCCGCCGCCCGGAGGAGCCCAAGGACCCGGACACGCTCGTCGCGCTGTTCGACACGTTCGCGGACCCGGCCGCCGCCGGGGAGATCCGCGGCCGCTACCGGGCGGGAGGCATCGGCTACGGCGAGGTGAAGTCGCGGCTCGCGGAGCAGCTGCAGACGACGCTGGAGCCGATGCGTGACCGCTACCGGGCGCTCCTCGCCGACCCGGCCCGCCTCGAGGCGGCGCTCGAGGCGGGCGAGCGGTGCGCCAACCGGCGCGCCGCCGAGACAGTGGAGGCGATGGTGAGCGCTATGGGCCTGTAGCTACTCGACGCCCGGGAACCAGAGGCCGAAGCGGCGGCAGAGCTCCTCGACGCTGTCGGGCTGCATGTCCAGCGCATAGCGGGCGCACAGCTCGCCCATGACCTCGGGATCCGGCGCGCCGCCGGCCGTGATCGGCGCCAGCTCGGCGAAGAACTGCTCGAACCCGGCGGGCGAGATGATCTCGAGGATCGAGCACGGCTCGTCGCCGGCGTTCCAGAACGTATGCCACTGGTCGCGCGGCTTGTAGACGAGGTCGCCGGGGCCGGCCTCGACCACGTCGTCGCCGAGAAGCGCGCCCATGCGGCCCGTGAGCACGTAGCTGTACTCGTCCTCGCGGTTGTGACGGTGCAGCGGCGCGGCGAGCGCGCGCGGCGGGATCGGATGCTCGACGAGGCTCAGGCGGGCACCGGTGTCGACCCCCGGGATCATGAAGCGGACGCCGATCGTCTGGATCTGGACGGAATCGCCGTCGGTCGGGCCGATGATCGTGGGGGAGGCGAGCGTGGGCATGGAGGGGCTCCTGGGGAGATAATGAGTGGACAGTGGTGTTCGATGAATAAGGTACAGGGCCGCCGGTCGATGTGTCAACATTCATCGAACAGCAATGGCCACTGAAAGCACAAGGCGCCGGTACGAGAAGCGCGCTCGCGCGGCTCAGGAGCTCCAGACGCGGCAGCGGATCATCGACGCCGCGCTCGCGCTGCACACGACGGTCGGGCCCGCGCGCACGTCGATCTCGGCCATCGCAGAGCGGGCCGGCGTGCGCCGCGCCACCGTCTACCGCCACTTCCCCGACGAACGCGCGCTGTTCCTGGGCTGCTCGGGGACGTGGCGGGACCGCAACCCGCTGCCCGATCCCGCGACCTGGGCCACGATCTCCGAGCCGGCCGTCCGGCTCGACGCAGCGCTCGACGCGCTCTACGCGTGGTATGAGCGGGTCGAGCCGATGCTCAGCACCATCCTGCGCGACGTCGAGGCGATGCCGATCGTCGCGGAGATCCAGAAGGGCCGCCACGCCTACCTGTCCGGGGTCGAGGACGGCCTCGCGGCGGGCTGGGGCGCGCGCGGCAGCGCCGCCAGGCGCCTGCGCGCGACGATCGGCCTCGCGCTCGACTTCCTGTCGTGGCGCACGCTCCACGAGCGCGGCCTCAGCCGCGCCGACGCGGTCGCGGTGATGTCGTCGGCCGTCCGCGCAGCGGCGCCCGCGCGCACGCGCTGAGCGGCGCGGCGCCCTCACGGCGCCGCGCCACGGGCCGGCTCAGCGGCGCCGCTTGCGCTTGAACACGAACCGCTCCGTGTGCGCGTCGATCACGCGGCCGTCGGCGCGGATCACGACCCTCACGCGGATCGCGAGCTTGCGCTTGTGCCGCAGCTTCGCTCGGCCCGCCGGGCTCAGCCGCAGCCGGACCTTGGCCGACTCGCCCGCCGGGATCCGCACGCGCGTCCGCTTCATCAGCGGCCGGCGCAGCCGCGCCGCCGACGCGAGCTTCGGCCGCCGGGACGGGGCCTGGAACAGCGACCCGCTGCAGCCCGAGATGTCGCCGCCCGGCTGGCACGGGATGACCACGATGCAGGAGTTGGTCCGCGGGTCGACGACGCAGTCGCCGGGGATGTGGATCACCGGGCCGTCGTCATCGTCGTCGCCGTGGTGCGAGCCGCCGCCGCCTCCACCGCCGTAGCCACCGCCGCCGTGGATGACGCCGCCGGAGCCCGGAGGCGGCGGCGGGGGCGGCGGGGGCGGAGGCGGCGGCGGGGCCTTGACGGTGATGCTCGCGGTCGCGGGCGCCGACGTGTCCATCCCGTCGGACGCCGTGTACACGAACGAGTCGGGACCCGTGTAGCCGGCCTCCGGCGTGTAGCGCACCGTGCCGCCGTCGCTGATCGCGCCGAGCGTGCCGTGGGCCGGCCCGTCGGCGATCGCCAGCGTCAGCTGGTCGCCGTTGTCGTCCGTGCAGTCGAGCGGGATCGTCGTCGGCTTGTCCTGCTCGACCGTGACCGCGATGTCGAAGCAGCGCGGCGCGATGACGCCGTCCAGGTACTCGACGGCCCGCCAGCTCGTCGCGTACTTGAACGTCGGCGTGTTCGTGCGCTGCCGCAGGCCGGTGCCGTCCGGGCGCATCTCCCAGATCTGCGATGCCGTCGGCCACTCGTCCTCGTCCGGCTGCTGGCCGCGCGTGCTGACGAACGCGATCCGGCGGCCGTCGGGCGACCACGACGGCGACTGGTCGCGCATGTCGGCGCGCGGGAAGCCCTCGACCTCGTCGTCGTCGGTGAGGTTCCGGACGCCGCCGCCCGCCGCATCGGCGACGTAGATCTCGCGATCGACGCCGAACTCCGTCTCGCCCGAGTACGTGTCGTAGCGCGAGAAGACGATCTTGTCGCCGGTCGGCGACCACATCGGCTCGTCGACCTTCCCGAGCTCGGTCACCCGGTTCAGATGGCCGTCCTCGAGCCGGATCGTCCACAGGTCGACGTCGTTGTCGTTCTCGCTGCCCGCCCTCAGGAACGCGATCTCCTCGCCGTCCGGTGAGAACGTCGGCGCGCCGCCGGCGGTGATCTCCTGCTCCTCGCCGGTCGCGAGCGTGAGCACGACGACCCGGCAGTCGAGCTGGTGGATCGTGCCGAGCCCGAAGCAGCCGCGCGTGTACGCGAGCTGGTTGCCGTCCGGCGACCAGGCGACGTCGTCGCGCCGCACCTCGTCACCACCGGCGACCGTGACCGGGTCGGTGGCGTCCGGCTTGCCGACGAACACCTCGTCGAACGCGGTCCAGGCGAGCTTGCTGCCGTCGCGCGACCAGCGCGCCACGTTGATCCGGCCGTCCTTGAGCGGCAGGTCGGTGATGTGGCCGTCGGGGTCGACGGTCGCCCAGTTGCTGTCGTGCTGCCAGTACGCGATCTCGCCGTTGCGACCGTGGAGGTCGGGGCACCTGGGCGCGCGGCCCTCCGCCTGGCCCGCCCGCGCGTCGATCCAGGTGGACCGCACGCGCTGGGCGCCGGCGCGCTCGACGCGCAGGCGCAGGAGCTGCTCGCCGGCGGCGAGCGCCGGCGCGCCGCCGAAGCAGCCGTCGCCGGGAAGGCCGTCGGCGTGCTGCCCGTCGTCGAACAGCCGCACGGAGCCGGCCGGTTCGCCGCGCCGCTGCACCTCGACCGTCACGTCGGCGTCGGTCACCCGGCGGTCGAAGCGCGTGATCGCGGCGATCATCGGCAGCGTGCCGTCGGCCGCCGCGCGCCCGCGCCGCAGCTCGAGCTGCCACGGGTCGTCGCGCAGCGCGGCGGCCACGGCGACCTGCAGCGCCGCGTCGCCGGTCGATCGCAGGCGGACGTTCCACCGGCCCGGCTCCGGGTCGTCCGCGCTGAGCGCCCGCGTCGTCCCCGCCGCCGCGCTGCCCACGACGGCGCCGCTCGGGTCGACGAGCTCGGCCTTCACCGCCGGCGGCGCGAGCAGCGTGACGTCGAGCTGCGAGCCGCCGTCGACCGCGAGCGGCACCTCGGTCGCGGTCGCCGGCGCCACGGTCGCGATCGTCTGCTCGAGCAGCTGGTGCGAGCGCGGCGTGGCGGCGGGCGGCTCCTCGGCGGCCGCGCGTCGCAGCGCGGCCACCGAGGGTGCGCCCTGCTCCCCGGTCAGGCGAGGCTTGACGAAGTCGGCGAACAGCGAGCCGGACGCGGGCATCTCGGCGTGCGCGACCTCGCCGACCCCGGCATCCGCGATGTTCCAGCGGGCGCTGGACACCGGGACCTCCATGTCGCCGCTCTCGGTGCCGTGGATGCACGTGTACGCCTCGACCTCGCCCGCGAACGCGGAGAACTCCACGCCGCGGCGGTCGGTGACGCGCGCGTTGAAGCCGTCCATCACGTCGCGCCGCAGGTCGTAGAACGGCCCGGCGTCGACGACCTCGGCGCACGGCGTGCCGGTGTTCGGCGTGCCGAGCTGGATCAGGTGCCGGGCGACGCCGTCGGGCATGCCGTCCTGGATCCACCGGCGCGCGATCAGGCCGCCGAGCCCGTGCGCGACGACGTCGACGTGCTCGGCGTCCTCGTCCTCGCGGACGCGCTTGACGAACGCCTGCATGACCTCGCTGTGCCGGTCCAGCGTGTCCGGCGCGTGCGCGAGGTCGGTCCAGCTGCCGGTCTGCAGGCCGGCGACCGGATACGCCTCCCAGTCGGGGTTCGTGCGCTGCAGCAGCGCGGCGTAGTCCTTGAACACCGAGGCGTCCTCGAGCGCGCCCGGCACGAGCACCACCGGCCGCGGCCGCACCTTCAGCACGGCCGAGCGGCCGCTGAAGATGCTGTGCCCGAGCGCCGCGCGCACGCGCAGGACGTGGTCCGCGTCCGGCGCGCCGTCCCTCCAGGCGAGCCCCTCGGTGTCCCACTCGAGCTCCGCCCAGTCCTCCTCGCCCGGGTCGAGCGAGATCGTCGGCGCAGTGCCGGGGAGCGTCTCCTTGCGCGTCTCGTCGCGCGCCTTGAGCTGGAAGACGTGCGGCTGGTCGTCGTGGTTCTCGACGTGGACGTGCACGCGCACGACGTTGCCCTCGACCGTGCCGTCGGCGCCGACGCTCTGCCAGTTGCCGGACGGCAGGTCGTGGTCCTCGAGCCGGACGTCGGTCACGCACACGCGGCACGGGCCGAGATTGAGCTGGTAGGCGCGCTGCTTGCCGTCGATGACGCCCAGGCCGACGACCTCCTCGCGGTCGTTGAAGCCGTCCGCGTCCATCAGGTGCCAACCGCTGTCGGGCACGAGCGAGTCGAGCATCGTGACCTTGCCGTCCTTGTACATCCAGGCGCCGTAGCCGTCGAGCGTGCCGAGGTGGCCCACGACCGTGCCGGCGGCATTGACGTTCATCGCCTCCGAGTCGCCCCCGAGGACCGGGATGATCTGGGGCACGCCGTCGCGCCAGATCGTCGCGCGCGCGATGCCGCCCAGGTCGACGCTCATCCCGGTCACGGTGCGCCCGTCGGCGGACACGTTCGTCGCGCCGCCGCCGAAGCCCTGGTCGGGCAGCTGCGTGAGCGTGTGCGTGAGGGCGTCGTAGGTGACGGTGTGCCCACAGCCCTCGCCGGCGCGCTCGTAGTCGTTGCACCCGACTGCGAGGCCGCTGTCGTTGATCTTGACCAGCTTCATGGTCCTGCGCTGGTTCGTGGGGACGCCGGCCTCCTCCTGGACGTCGACCATCGGGTTGCCGAGGCGCTTGAGGTAGCCGCGCGGTAGGCCCTTGCTGTCGTACGACCAGCCGACGACCCAGCCGTTGCGGTTGACGCCGACCGCGGTCGAGCTCGTGCCGCCGAGCGTCCCGAGCACCGCCGGCTGGGAGCCGTTCCACAGCACCGCGTCGACCTGCCCGAACTGGCGCGTGGGGTAGACGTTGCCGACCGACTGGCCGCTGTCGTTGACCCCGAAGACCGTGCCGAACACGCGGCCGGCCGGCAGCTCGAGCGGCTGAACGGAGCCGCCCTGGAAGCGTCCCGGCATCTGGTCGGTCTCGCCGGCCTTGCCGAGCGTCACCGCGACGGCGCCGCCCTGGCTGATGTTCAGCGCGCGCGCCGAGCCGCCGTCGTCGGGCGCCGTCGTCCCGAGATCCATGATCTCGTAGTCGTGCGCGACGAGCACGAGGGCGCGCAGCTCGTCCTGCTCGCCGTCGGCGTCGGTGACGCGCAGGCCGACGTTGTAGCGGCCCGTCTCGGTGTAGGTCTTGGTGACCGTCGGCAGTGCGCCGCGGTCGGTCTCGAACGAGCCGTTGCCGTCGAGGTCCCACTCGTAGCGGGCGATCGGCGCGTCGCCGGGCCGGCTTCGGGCGGCGTCGAACGTCGCGGTCTGCGCGACGTCGAGCGGCTTGGGGCCGTAGTCGAACACCGCGCGCGGCGGGCGCTTGGTCGCGGCGTAGACCTGGAACTCGGCGAACGCCAGCACGCGCAGCCTGGCGAGCTGGTTGACCGGGTGGAACAACCGCACGCGCACGAACCGCACGTCGTCGACCGGCGCGGCGGGGCGCAGCTCGCTCATGCGGCGCAGGTGCGAGTCGGCGATGTTCTCGCGCACGACCTCCTTCCACGGCCCGCCGTCCTCGGACGCGACCTCGACGACGATGCGCGTCGCGCGCGCTCCGTCGTTGACCTCGCAGCGGCCCTTGGTCTCGGGCTCGATCGTCGTCCGCGGTGTCGGGTCGATGCCGAACGAGGTGACGCGGACCGCCTGCGGCAGCGCGATGTCGATGTAGCCCTCGTCCCGGCCGCTGATGTCGGCGGCCCAGCCGCGCATGCGGTTGCCGTCGGCGATGCGGCTGGGTCCGCAGCCGTTGGCCCGCGACGTGTCGGTGCGGACGATCGCGGCGCCGGCGTTGATGTCGGCCCAGTTGCGGCGCAGGCGGACGTCGGTCCGGGCCGTACCGCTGACCGCGACGTCCTCGACGACCGTCTCGGCGTAGGCGGGGCCGCGCGCGATCAGGTGCGGGTAGGTCCCCGCCGGGACGCGGTCGAAGCGGTAGCGGCCGTCGCCGTCGGTGGTCGTCTCGAACGGGCCGGGGGCATCGCCGTCGAGGTTCGTGTGGCCGCCGAGCGCGACGCGGATGCCGGCCAGCGGCGCGCCGGTGTCGCGGTCGGTGACGATCCCGTTCAATGTGGCCTCGCCGGTGGCGCCGTCGGGGCCGGGGCTCGTGTCGGCCTTGGGCTCGACGTCGTCGGCGTCGCGCGTGGATGCGTACCAGCCCATGCCGCGCTCTCCGAACACGCTCCAGATCAGGTCGGCGTCCTCACCGTCGTTGAGCGCGTGGTCGGCCTGCAGCAGCGCGTTGCGGTAGTCGAGGAAGCTCGGCTCGGGCGGCGACAGCTGCAGCGCCATGTAGGCGAGCGTGCGGATGCGGTCCTGCCCGTCCATCGGATGCATCGCGAGGATCGTCTCGCGCAGCTGCCACATCGTCTGGCTGAGGATCTCGCCGTCGTAGTGCGGCTCCGGCCCGCGCGGGTCGACGAGGCCGTAGTCGGCGTACGTGAGCCCGCCCGGCGCGACGGTCATGCAGTTGGGGTGCAGCACGACGACCGGGCAGTCGATCGCCTCGGTGCGCCCGACGCCGGCTTTGTACAGGTGCGGGCCGATCCAGACCTCGCCGGGCGCGGCCGTGTCGGTGATGAGGCCGCGGCCGACCTGGTAGTCGAGCGCGAAGAAGTCGGCCAAGCCCTCGTTGAGCGCCCATGACTGGTGCAGGCCGAGCGCGCCCCAGCCGAGCGCGTCGACGATCGTCCGGCCGATCAGGCCGTGCGTGTACTCGTGGTAGACGACCGACGCGTCGTCGACCGGGTCGAGCGCCGGGTACTTGTCCTGCTCGTGGAACAGGAACGCGTTCAGGACCGGGCTCTCCTTCTCCGGCATCGTGATCATGCCCGCGTTGTTGAGGTGGGCCTGGTCGGGCATCCCGTTGTCGGTCGCGGCGCCGTCCATGACGTTGCCGATGATCGGGTCCTCGCCGCGGAAGCCGTCGAACCCGATCGCCGGTGACGCGAGGTGGTCGCCGTACTGGGCGAGCACCGAGAACAGCTGCACGCCGGCCTGCCCGATGTTCTGGCGGTAGCTGCCCAGGCGGTGCGGGCTCCAGGCGCAGCCGGCGAGCGGGCACTCCGGCTCGAGCTTCCAGGGGGTGCGCGGATAGCGGAAGTCGCCGGCCGCGGCGCCCACGATGTGCTCGCCGGGATCGACGACGTCGTCGGCGTCGAGGTCGGCCGACACGCGGGCGCGCGGCCCGAACAGCTCGTTGACGCCCGCGTCCAGGTACGGCTCGAGGTCGATCACGCGCGCGGTGCCGCCGTTCGCCGCGCCCGGGTAGTTGTCGAACACGAGGCCCGGCTTGGCATGGTCGACGCGGTCGCGGCGGCTGATCTCCGCGCCGCTGCTCGCGTCGACGAGCTGGTCGAAGTAGTGCCGGCCCTGCGGGCGCAGGACGCGCCAGGCGAGCCTGAGGTCGCCGGTCGCGGCGGTGAACACGAGCGTCGCCCGGGCGCCCTTGGTGCTGCCGCCGGTGAGCGTCGCGGCGGCGGTCTTCGCCGCCGCTTCGTCGAGCTTCGGCGTGCCCGGCTGCGGGAGGTCGTGGCGCGCGCCGCCGGTCACGTTGATCAGGCGGCCGTCCTCGGTCACCGCCGCGCGCAGCGAGTCCTCGAGCAGCGGCACGCCGCCCGACGCCTGCGTCCAGCGCAGCCGCGTCACGCCGTGGCTCGTGCTGCGGTCCGCCAACTCGAGCTGCGCGAGGTCGGCGTCGTCGAGGCCGAACACGTCGCGGTGGCGGCGGACGTAGCCCAGTGCCACCTGC
>DASSUW010000196.1:0-2320 GCA_035706585.1 Solirubrobacteraceae bacterium
GTTCGCCCGGGGGGCGAAACCCGCTAGCCGGGTGGCGGCCGCCGCGATCGGGGAACACTGGCCCAGGGGGCCAGGTTCCCTTGCGGGTGTTCGCGCGGGGGGCGAGACCCGCTAGGGGGCGAGACCCGCGTCCTGTTCGACGAGGCGGTTCCACTCCGCCTTGTCCTCGCGCCAGCCCTCCTCGGTGCGCGTGCGCTTCCAGTAGCCGGACACCGACAGCGCCTCGCGCGGCAGGTTGCGATCCACGAGCAGATGGCGGCGGATCGCGCGCACGGCGCTCGCCTCGCCGTGCACGAACGCGTGCACGGTGCCGCGTGGGAAGTCGAGGTCGGCGACCGCGGCGACGAGCGCGTCGTCGTCCGGCAGCCAGCGCAGCCGCAGGTCGCCGGGCGTGGCGAGCGGCTGCTCCTCCTCGGGGCCGTCGACCGCGACGAGCACGTGCACGGGCACGCCTGCGGGGATGCGCGCGAGCGAGGCGGCGATCGCCGGGATGACGCTGGAGTCGCCGACCATCAGGTGCCAGTCGGCGTCCGGGTCGGGCGTGTAGGCGCCGCCTGGCCCGCGCAGCTCGAGCTCGTCGCCCGGCCGTGCGGCCGCGGCCCACGGGCCCGCCACGCCCTCGTCGCCGTGCACGACGAAGTCGATCGTCAGCCGCTCGCCGTCCCAGTCGCGGACCGTGTACGTGCGGGTTCGCTCTCCGATCCGCAGCTTCACGTAGTGGTCGGTGAACGCGCCGGCGCCGAGGCCGGCCAGCTCGGCGCCGCCGAGAACGACGCGGATCATCCGAGGGGTGAGCGCCCGCGTCTCGATCACGCGGGCGCGGCGGGGAGCAGCCATGGCGAGTTAGGGTAGCCTAACTCGCCGGTGCGGTCGGCTACTCGAACTCGCGCAGGTAGCGCTCGAACTGCCGGAGGTGCCCCTCCTCGTCGCGCAGGATGTCGATGACCATGTCCTGCGTGGCCCAGTCGACGCCGTCGCAGGCCTCGATGATGCGCGTGTAGTGCTCGATCGCGCCGGCCTCGGCCTCGATCACGCCGCGGATGACGGTTGCGACGTCGGTGGCGTCGGCGGGCGGCTGCAGCGACGCCTGCTCGGCGGTGAACGCCTGCGAGCCGGGCGGCGTACCGTACAGCTCCTTGATCCGGGCGGCGAACTTGCGGGCGTGGCCGAGCTCCTCGTCGACATCGGCGTCAAGCGCCTCGGCGACCTCCTCGGCGCGGATCCCGTCGAGCGCGGCCGCGTTGGCCACGTACGACATGACGGTCTCCATCTCCATCCAGTACGCGCGCTCGAGCAGCGCGAGGATCTCGGTCCGCTTGGCTTCATTGGCCGGGGCGAGGATCCCGGCGGTCACAGATGTCTCGGTCTTGGGCATGGCGGCCACTATAGCAAATAATTCAAAATAGCTTGTCGGTTAGGAGAGCCTAAGACTTGCGCTAAGCTGAATGGCGATGACCGCCGTGATGGAGAACAGCCTCGCCGCCGCCCTGCGTGACCGCGGCCAGCGCGTGACGCCGCAGCGGCTGATGGTCGCCCGCGTGCTGAGCGACCTCGATCGCCACGTCACGGCCGAGGTCGTGTTCGACGAGCTCGGCCGCCGGATGCCGGGCGTCTCGCTGCCGACCGTGTACGCGACGCTCGACCTGCTCGAGAGCATCGGCCTGGTCCGCCGCGTCGCCTCCGAGCGCGGCGCGGTCGTCTACGACCCGCGCACCGACGAGCACCATCACCTGGTCTGCCGGAGCTGCGGCGCGATCGTCGACGTCGAGGCGCCGATCGAGGCCGAGGCCCTGCTCAGCGCGGCGCGCTCAGCGGGCTTCGCGCCCGACCACGCGCAGGTCGTGGTCCGCGGGCTGTGCGCCGACTGCGCGGCGCGCTGACCACTCGGCAAAGCGCCCCTCGGCGGTGTCGAGCCACGCGTTCAGGTCGCGCTCGAAGCGCTTGAACGCCCGGGCCCGCGACCCGGCGGCGGGGAAGTCCCCGCGTTCTTCATGCGGAATCGAAACCACCATTAGGGAAGCCTAACATCCCGTGGCGTGGGACCGGAGAGCGGCGGCCCGGGCGTTAGGTGAGCAGGCCGAGCTCGTCCGCGCGGCGCGCGGCCTCGAGCCGTGAGCGGACGTCGAGCTTGCGCAGCACGTTGTGGACGTGCATGTCGACCGTGCGCTTGCTGAGGTACAGCTCCTGCGCGATCTGGCGGTTCGTGCGGCCGGCGCCCACGAGGCGCACGACCTCCAGCTCGCGGCGCGAGAGGCCGGCGCCCTGCGCATCGGCCGCGGCGCGGCGGCCGAGCCGCCGGTCCACCGACTCGCCGAGCTCG
>DASSUW010000197.1:0-2860 GCA_035706585.1 Solirubrobacteraceae bacterium
CTTCGCCGCGGGAGCGTCACCCTTCGCGGCCGGCTCATCGCTCTTCGCCGCGGGAGCGTCGCCCTTCGCCGCCGGCGTGTCGCCCTTCGCCGCCGGCGAGTCAGCCTTCGCCGCCGGCGCGTCGCCCTTCGCGGCCGGCTCATCGGTCGTCGCCGCGGGAGCGTCGCCCTTCGCCGCCGGCACCTCGTCGTCCGCCGACGGCGCGTGCGGCCGGAGGGCGAACCACTGGCTGGTCGCGCGCGAGGGGTGGGTGTCCTCTTCGTCATCGGGCTCGGGCGTGTGCTCGGGGCGCGGGCCGGCCGCCCAGAGCACGCTCGCCGGCGCCGGCTCCGGGGTGGCGTGTGACGACGTCGTCGGCTGAGCGGCGGCGGCGACCGCGGCGTCGCGGCGCGCGCGGGCCTTCGCGTCCAGCGGTGCGCCGCAGCGGGCGCAGTAGTGCGCGTCGCTGGCGTGCAGCTCGCCGCACTCCGGGCAGGTGCCGCCGATGCCCGGCTCGCGCAGGAGCGCGCCGCCGTGCGGCTCGCCGAGGCGGCCCTCGAGGTCGCGGACCTCGGTGTCGAGCGCGGCGATCCGGTTGGTCTTGGCGTCGATCAGGCGGCGATGGGCGTCCTGGGTGTCCCCGCCCGCCGAGCGCTGGATCTCGTACGTGAAACCGCCGAGGTCGCGCAGGAGCAGGTCGCGGACCGCCCGCAGGTAGCGCAGCCGGCGGCGCAGCTTGCCGCGGCGGGCGCTCGCGGTCGGGGCATCGGCGAGCTCGTTCGGGTCGATCCCCGCCGGCAGGTCCCGGACCGGCGCCGCCGACGGGATCGCCTCTGTCGGCTGGTCACCCACGACCGTCGGCTGGTCGACGGGCTGCGCCGGCTGATCGCCCGCGACCGTCGGCTGGTCGACCGGGCCTGCCGGCTGCTCGCCCACGACCGTCGGCGGCTCGACCGGCCCCGCCGCCTGATCGCCCACGACCGTCGGCGGCTCGACCGGCCCCGCCGCCTGATCGCTCGCAGACGCGGCGGGCTGGTCACGCTGGGCCGCGGGCTGCTCCCCGGTGCCGGGCAGAACCTGCGTCGCCTGCTCGTCGGCCGGAGCGGACACGGGGCTACCGCCGCCCGTTTCGACGGGGGTGTCGGCGGGCGCGCCGGCCGGCTCGGAGGACTCGGGCGTCGCTGGCCCGGTCTCGTCGGCGGTCGCGGGGCGTCGGCGTGTCAAACGTCGCAGCAGGCCGCTCATACGTCGGTAGGGCGCACGCTCACCATGCCCCCGTCATTCGAGTATACGGTCGTGTCGGCAGGGTTCGGCGATATCTCGACTAACGCGGCTCGCGGTCATTCGGAGCGCCGTTGGCGACGTCGCGCCACGCCGCCACCACCCGCGCGGCCATGCGATCGGCCGAGAACAGGGCCGCGCGCTCGCGACCGTCCACGCGCGGGTCCTCCGCGGCGATCACCGGCGCCAGCGCCGCGCGCCAGGCGTCGCGGTCCCACGGCGCGCAGAACGCGCCTTCGATGCCGCCGAGCGCGACCGGGTGGATCCCGACCGGCGTGCCGAACGCCGGCACGCCGCAGGCGATCGCCTCGATCACCGACAGCCCGAAGCCCTCCGCCTGCGACGGCACGAGCACCGCGTTGGCGGCGTTGATCCAGTACGGGACCTCCTCCGGCGGCACGCGGCCCATGGTCAGCAGCGGCGTGTCGCCGGCCGCCTCCTGGGCGCGGTCGAAGCGCTTCAACGGCCGCGCGGGGTCATGCGGGAACAGGAGATAGGGACCCGCGGGATCGAGGCCGAGGTGCGCGCGCGCCTGCCCGCGCGGGATCGGACGGAAACGCGTCACGTCGATGCCCACGGGCAGCACGGCGACCCGCCGGGTCGTGCCGGCGCCCGGCAGCAGGCCGCTGAACTCGCGCGAAACCGCGGCCGGCAACGCGACCCACGGCAGGATCGCGCGCGACAGCCGGTTCGAGCGCGGGTGGAAGAGGTCGTTCCCGTGCAGCGTCACGACCACCGGGCCGAGCCGGGCGGCGACCGCCGGCCATGCGGTCAGCCCGAAGTGGGCGTGGACGACGTCGAACCGCCGGCCCCGGTAGCGCCGCCGCAGCTCGCGAGCGGCGCGCGGATAGCCGGCGAAGCCGGGCGGGAACGCGAACAGCTCGATCTCGACATCGTCCCGTCGTCGCAGCGCCTCGACCTGATCGCGCACGAACGACCCGAGCGCCGGCCGGCCGGGCGTCGGGTACATGTTCGTGACGATGAGCGCGCGCACGGCGGCGCCGAGAGTACGTCACACACTTGTCGCGAACTTGTGACACACACGTGTAGAGCCGTTACACGATCCGGCGGAGACTGATCGAGCCTCTCCGCAAACGGCAGGGGCGCCGGGCTCCGGGGCAGTCGGGGCAGGGATCCATCGGGGGTTCTCGATGCGGTATGAGCTGTTGGGACGCACGCACGCCGGACTGGCACGAGCGCTGGCGGATGCGCGCGGGCAGGGGACGGTGGAGTACGTCGGTCTCGTCCTGCTCGTCGCCGTGCTGCTCGCCGGCGTCGTGAAGGCGACCGGCGGGTTCTCGGACACCGGCATCGCGGAGGCGATCGTGAAGAAGCTCAAGGGGGCGATCACCGGCGTCGGCGAGGGATGAGAGGCGACCTCGGAGACGTCCTCGCCGACGCCGACGCCGGCGCCGTCGTAGGGCGGCGGCACCGCCCTGGGAGCCACGCTGGGCTTCGTCCTCGGGTCGGTGGTTCACGATCTCCGGCCCGAGACCGACCCGGAACGGTGGGCCCGTGTGTGGGGGCTGGTCGGCGGTACGGGTGGTCTCGTCGTGTTCCTGATCGAGCGATAGCATCCGGATGTGAGCTTCCGTACGCG
>DASSUW010000198.1:0-28309 GCA_035706585.1 Solirubrobacteraceae bacterium
GTCTCCACCCGGTGCCGTGCGGCGGTGCGCTCGCGGGGCGGGGGAGCCTCATCGCCGCCGCTCCAGAGCGCGGTCGCGTGCGTCTCGTCGTGCGAGGCCTGGTCCCACGTCGTGATGTCGGTGTGGTCGAGGCCGGCGTGCGCGGCGGCGTCCCAGGCCGTGATGTCGGTCGCCGGGCCGCCGCCGTTCACCACGGCCGTCGGCGCCTCGGACGGCGCGGCCGGGCCGACCGCGACGCTGCGCTCGGACTCGGTCACCGGCTCGCCGCGCGCGGCGGCGAGCGCGGCCCGGCCGAGATCGCCCGCGGACGGATAGCGATGCTCCGGCGCCTTGGCGAGCGCGCGGGCGACCACGCGATCGAACTCGGCGCCGGCGCCGGCGTCGGACGGCCGCGGCGGCTCGTCGTTCAGGTGCGCGAGCATCGTCGCCGGCACGGTGCCGTGGGCGAACGGCGGCCCGCCCGTCAGCGCCGCGAACAGCACGCAGCCCAGCGAATAGACGTCGGCGCGCGCGTCGGTCCGCCCGCCGCGCAGCTGCTCCGGCGAGCAGTACTCGACCGTCCCGATCCACTGTCCCGACTCGGTGAGCTGCGTGTCCGAGCCCGCCAGCCGCGTCAGCCCGAAGTCGCTCAGGTACGCGTGCGAGCCGGCGAGCAGCACGTTGGCGGGCTTGACGTCGCGGTGCACGAGCCCGGCCCGGTGGGCCGCATCCAGCGCGGAGCCCACCTGCGCCACCACCTCGGCCGCGAACACCGGCTCGAGCGGCCCGTGATCGCGCAGCAGCGCGTGCAGGTCCGTCCCGCCGACGTAGCGCATGACCAGGTACAGGGATCCGTCGCACTCGCCGGCCGCGTACACCGGGATCACGTTGGGATGATCGATCGCCGCCGCCATCCGCGACTCGCGCTGGAACCGCTCGCGGAACGCGACGTCACGCGCCCGCTCGGGCGCCAGCAGCTTCAGGGCGACCGGCCGTCCCAGGCTCAGCTCGGTGGCCCGGTAGACGACGCCCATGCCGCCGCGACCGGCGATCGCCTCGATGCGACAGCCGGCGAACTCGTCGCCTGGTTCCAGTTCGACCACCAGAGGATTGTGACGCGACGCCGTCGACGGGTACCGTGCATGCCATGGATCTCGGTGACCCGGTCTCGTATCTCGTGGTCCCGGAGGGGGCCGACGTCGTGTCCTCGGACGGCCACAAGGTCGGCACCGTCGAGCACATCCTCGCGGTCCCCGAGGCCGACGTCTTCGACGGCGTGATCGTCGACATGCGCCGCGGCTCCGGCGGCCACCGGTTCGCCGACGCCGACCAGATCGCGGCCTGCTACCAGCGTGGCGTCGTGCTCACGATCGCCCGCGACGCCGCCGAGCAGCTGCCCGAGCCGTCGCAGAACCCGGCCACGGTGGTGACCGACCCCGACGACACCACCCCCGACGGGCTCGACGACAAGCTCAAGCGCGCCTGGGACTACCTCTCCGGCAACTACTGAAGGCGGATCCGCGGATCCAGCCGCGCGAGCACGAGATCGGCGACCAGGTTGCCGAACACGACGAACAGCGCGCCGACGAGCACCATGCCCTGCAGCAGCGGAAAGTCGCCGTTCGACACCGCGCCGCTCGTGTAGCGGAACACGCCGGGGATGTTGAAGACCTGCTCGACCAGCAGCGCGTTGCCGACCAGCAGCGGCGCATAGGCGCCCGCGAACGAGACGGTGGGCGCGATCGCGGTCGGCAGCGAATGCCGGTAGGCGACGCGGCGGCCCGACAGGCCCTTGGCCAGCGCCGTGCGGACGAAGTCCTCGTCGTCGACGTCGCGCATCGTCGACGCGGTCAGCCGCAGGCAGATCGCCGCCAGCGGCGCCCCGGCCAGCATCCACGGCACGATCAGCGCCCGCAGCCAGCCGATCGGATCGTCCAGGAGCGGCTTGTAGACGCCGGTGTCGATCACGAAGCCCAGATCCACGACGCGGCCGATCCCGGCGCCGAACAGGACGAGCGCGAGCAGCGCCGTCCAGTACACCGGCGCGCAGATCGCGAACGTCGCGAGCACGTTCAGCGCGAACGCGCGCTTGGAGCGCGGGTGGCGGTCGCAGATGACGCCGCCCACCACGCCCGCGACCACGCCGAACGCCGCGGCTCCGATGAACAGCGAGAGATCGGCGCCCAGCCGCTCCAGGATCAGGTCGTCGACCGGCCGGAACGGCGGCTGGTAGGACTGGCCGAGGTCGAAGCGCGTGAACGCGCTCCAGAGGTAGTCGACGAGCTGCGTCGGCAGCGGCCGCGGGTCGAAGAACGACTCGGGGCGCAGCACGTGCAGCATCACGAAAGTGATCGCGCTGACGAGCACGGCGATCAACACCGCCGCCGCCACCCGCCGCGCCGCAAACGTCACATACGAGCCAGACAGAGGAGCGAACGCTAGCGACACGTGCACTAGGCTGATCGCCTTCCATGCCCGGCGTGCCGATCAACATCGCCGATCACATCGGCCGCACGCCGATGGTGCAGCTCACCCGCATCGCGCCCGAGGGCGTCGAGCTGTTCGCGAAGCTCGAGATGGCCAATCCGGGCGGCTCGGTCAAGGACCGGATCGGCATCGCCATGATCGCCGCCGCCGAGCAGGAGGGGATCATCGAGCCCGGCCGGACCACGATCGTCGAGGCCACGAGCGGCAACACCGGCATCGCGCTCGCGTTCGTGTGCGCCGCCCGCGGCTACGACCTCGTCCTCACCCTGCCGCAGGGCATGAGCCGCGAGCGCGAGGGCCTGCTGCGGCTGTACGGGGCGCAGGTGCAGGTCACCGAGTCGCTCGGCGGCATGAACGAGGCCGTGGCGGCCGCCCAGGCGCTCGCCCGCGACCCCGACGCCTGGCTCCCCGACCAGTTCTCCAACCCCGCGAACCCGGAGGCGCACCGGCGCACGACCGGACCCGAGATCTGGGAGGCGCTGGACGGCCGCGTCGACTACCTCGTGGCCGGCGTCGGGACCGGCGGCACGATCACCGGCGCGGGCTCGTACCTCAAGGAGCGCAACCCGGACGTCAAGATCGTCGCCGTCGAGCCCGCGGCGTCGGCGGTCCTGTCGGGCAGGCCGCCCGGGCCGTACAAGATCCAGGGCATCGGCGCGGGCTTCGTGCCGCCGGTGCTCGACCGCGACCTGCTCGACGAGATCATCCCCGTCGACGACGAGGACGCGATCGACACCGCGCGGCTGGTCGCGCGCCGCGAGGGCGTGCTCGGCGGCATCAGCTGCGGCGCCGCGCTCCACGCCGCGCTGGAGATCGCCGCCCGCGAGGACGCGAGCGGCGCGCGCATCGCCGTCGTGCTGCCCGACTCGGGCGAGCGCTACGTGTCGACGCCGTTCTTCGCGCCCGACGCGGCTACCTCAGCCGCTTCCTGATCCACTTCGTCGCGTCGGCGGCGGCCGCCGTGACGACGCCGCCGTGGCTGACGCCGTCGTAGGTCAGGTAGTCGACCTTCACGCCGTTGCTCGCGTACTCGTCGGCGAGCTGCTTGGTGATCGCCTCGAACACCGTGCCGTCGGCCGTGCCCTGCTCGATCCGCACCGGCGTCCGCATCCGCAGGTGCTCGGGGTCGTTCTCGCCGACCACGGCCAGCGCCGGCTGGAGGTTCTCGCCCGGCTTGATGAACTGGTCCAGCGGCAGGCCGCCGAACGAGTCGGGCCGGCTGAGGCGGTCGTAGCAGCGCGTCCTCGTCTGCGGGTACAGCTGCGCGGCCTGCGGCGTCAGCAGCTTCGGCACGCCGAGCTTCGAGTCCGCCGTGTCGACGCCGCGCAGCCCGAGCGCGATGATCGCGCCGAGCCCGCCGCCGGCGTTCGAGGACCCGAGCGCGATCTGGAACTGCGCCGCCAGGTGCGACGCCGGCGCGAACGCGACCGTGCCGCGCAGCCGCAGGTCCGGCACCCACTTCGGCGCCATCGCGGCCGCGAACAGCGCCGCATGGCCCCCTGCGAGTGGCCGGCGATGACGAAGCGCTTCGACAGCCGGTGGTCGAACGCGCGGGCGGCACGCACCGCGTCGAGCACGCTGCCGCCCTCCGAGCGGCCCACCAGGTAGCCGTGGACGCCGGGCGTCCCGAGCCCGTCGTAGTCGGTGCGCACGACGGCGTAGCCGGCCTTCAGCCAGCGCTTGAGCAGCGGATAGGCGTAGCTCACCAGGCTTCCGGCGTCGTAGCCGCGCGTCGGCGCGCAGGCGTCGGCGCTGCCGGTGGTCCCGTGGGCGTACGTGATGACCGGCCAGCCGCCCTTCGGCGGCTTGCCCTTCGGGATCGCGAGCGAGCCGGAGACCGCCGTGAGCGATCCGCTGAGCCCCTTGGAGCGGTACAGCAGCAGCGTGTTCCGCCGCGCGCCCTTCAGTGCGTCCGAGCCCTTCTGCCTGCGCGCCCAGATCAGCCCGCCGTGCTTGCCGTGCAGGTGCTTCGGGGGCGTGTAGAACGCGGCCCCCTCCGGTGCCTTGCGGGCGTCGGCGGAGGCGGGGGCGGCGAGGACGGCGAACGCGACGAGCAGCGCGAGAAAGGCTCGGAGCATGCCCGAACGGTAGCGTTCGCGCCATGGCACTGCGCGAGGTGGAGGGTCCGGCGGGCGCGCCGTGGGAGCGCCCGATGCACGGGACGCTCGACCGCCTGGTCGTCGAGTCCGAGCTGCTGGCCGACAACCCGCTCGGCGATCCGGCGCGGCGCCCGCTGTTCGTCTACCGGCCGCCGGGGGTGGAGATCGACCACCCGCGCGCGCTGCCGGTCGTGTACGTGATCCAGGGCTACACGGGACAGCTCGACATGTGGCTGAACCGGACCGCGTTCGAGCCGACGATGATCGAGCGGCTCGACGCGCTGTTCGCGACCGGCGACTGCCCCGACGCGCTTGTCGTGCTCGTCGACTGCTGGACGTCGTTCGGCGGCTCCCAGTTCCTGAACTCGATGTCGCTCGGCCGCTACCAGGACTACCTCTGCGACGAGGTCGTCGCGTTCGTCGACGAGCGCTATCCGACGCTGGCCGACCGCGAGTCGCGCGCCCTGACCGGCAAGTCGTCGGGCGGCTACGGGGCGATGGTCGTCCCGATGCTGCGGCCGGACGTGTTCTCCGCGTTCGCCTCGCATGCGGGCGACGCGCTGTTCGAGTGCTGCTACCTGCCGAGCTTCCCGGACGTCGCGCGCACGCTCCGCGACGACTACGACGGCTCGTACGAGCGCTTCTTCGAGCAGCTGGCCGCCGCCGAGTACATGGACTGGGACAAGCTCGGCTCGCCGCTGGAGACGTACGGGTATGCCGCCGCCTACTCGCCGGACCCGGCCAACCCCGGCAAGGCGCTGCTGCCGTTCGACATCGCGACCGGCCGGCTGCACGGCGACGTGTGGGCGCAGTGGCTCGACCAGGACCCCGTGCGGATGGCACGCCCGCACGCCGACGCGCTGCGGTCGATGCGGCGGATCTACCTCGACGCCGGGCGCTCGGACGAGTACTTCCTCGACCTCGGAGCCCAGGCGTTCGCCGGCGAGCTCGCGGCGCTCGGCGTCGAGCACACGCTCGAGCTGTTCGACGGCAAGCACGGCGGGATCACGTACCGCTATCCGGGCGCGATCCGCGAGCTCGTGCTGGCGCTCAGCCGCTGACCGGGCGGTCCCCTTCCAGACACCAGGCCTCGACGGCGGGCCACGGGCCGTAGCCGGCCTCCGGGTTCATGTGCCCGCCGCCGCCGATCAGGTCGACCGGGATGCCGAGCGGCTCGCCGTACAGGCTCGCCGCGCCCTCCGGGCAGTACGGGTCGTCGTCGGAGCAGACGAGCCGCGCGCCCGTCGTGAGCCGCGGCAGCGGAGCCGGGAAGAACGAGGCGATCTCCGCGAGGCCGGCGCCCTCGGACGGCGGTGCCACGAGCAGCACGCGGCCCGCCTGCACGCCGCCTTCGGCGACGTGGTGCAGCCACAGGAGGCACGACAGCGAGTGGCAGACGATGACGCTCTCGCCGTCCGGCAGCGCGTCGAGCTCCCCCTGCAGCGCGGCGCGCCATGCGTGCAACGACGGCATGTCGGCGTCCGGCAGGTCCGGGTACGCGACGCGCTCGTTGTCGGCCCGCAGCCGCGCGGCCAGCCAGGTCTGCCAGTGACCGGGGCCGGAGCCCGCGAGGCCGTGCAGGATCAGGAAGCTGCGCGCCGGCATCCGACCGCTACCGTAACCCGCGTGCCGGTCCGAATGCTCGACGTGACGGACCTCACGTGCCCGATGACCTGGGTGCGGACCAAGCTGGAGCTGGAGAAGCTCGCGCCCGGCGAGACGCTCGAGGTGCGCGCCGCGGGCGAGGCGCTGGAGAACGTCCCGCGGTCGGCCGCCGACGCCGGCCATGACGTCCACGTGACCGGACCGGTCGTCCGGATCGTGCGCCGATGAGCGAGCGCCGGGCGTTTCTGCGCAGCCTCCTAAAGGGGTCTGACCCCTTTATTGCGCCCGAGCCTGCGGAAATACGGGGTCAGACCCCGGCCCCAGTCGACGCGGTCCCGGTCGACCTGTGGATGGAGCGGTACTCGCGCCAGCTCGTGCTGCCCGAGTGGAGCGAGGCGGCGCAGCGCGCGCTGGGGGAGGCGAGCGTGCTGGTCGTCGGCGCCGGGGCGCTGGGCTCGCCGGTCGCGGCGTACCTGGCCGGCGCGGGCGTCGGGCGGCTGGGGATCGTCGACGACGGCGACGTGGAGCTCTCCAACCTGCACCGCCAGCACCTGCACTTCACGCCCGACGTCGGTGTGCCGAAGGCGCAGAGCGCGGCCGCCAAGCTCGCGTTCCTGAACCCCGACATCGTGGTCGAGCCCTACCAGGCCGCGTTCAACGCCGCGATGGTCGAGGGACAGGATCTCGTCGTCGACTGCACCGACTCGTTCGACGCCCGCTACGCGATCAACGCCGCCTGCTGCGCGGCCGGCGTGCCGCTGGTCGAGGGCGGCGTGGTGGGCACGAGCGGGCTCGTGATGGCGATCCGGCCGGGTGCGACCGCCTGCTACCGCTGCGCGTTCCCGCAGCCGCCGCCCGCCGGCGCGGCGCCGAGCTGCGCCCAGGCGGGCGTCCTCGGGCCGGCCGCCGGCGTGATCGGCTCGCTCCAGGCGCTCGAGGCGCTCAAGCTGCTCGCCGGCCTGCCCGAGCCGCTCACCGACGCGTTCCTGCAGGTCGACCTCGCCGCCGGCGACTTCCTGCGCGTGTCCGTCGCGCGCCGCGCCGACTGCCCGGACTGTGCGGACGCGTAGGCTGTAGCCCATGCTGGGGATCGGGACTGTGCGCCGCATCGCGGGCGAGGTCCGGCGCGACGTGCGCGCCGCCTACGAGCGCGACCCGGCGGCCAAGAACGTCTCGGCCACCGAGGTGCTGGCCGCGTGGCCCGGCGTCCACGCGCTGCTCACGCACCGGGTCGCGCACGCGCTCGACGCGGCGGGGGTCCCGATCGCGCCGCGTGTGCTCGCGTACGTCTCGCGCTCGCTGACCGGGATCGAGATCCACCCGGCGGCCACGATCGCCGACGGGCTGTTCATCGACCACGGGATGGGCGTCGTGATCGGCGAGACGGCGGAGGTGGCGGAGAACGTCACGATGTACCAGGGCGTGACGCTCGGCGGCACCGGCTTCGCCACCGGCAAGCGGCACCCGACGGTGGAGCGCAACGTGACGATCGGCTCCGGCGCCAAGCTGCTCGGCCCGATCACGATCGGCCACGGCGCCAAGATCGGCGCCAACGCGGTCGTCATCCACGACGTGCCGCCGAACTCGACGGTCGTCGGCAACCCCGGGCACCCCGTCCGGGTCGAGGGCCGGCGGCCCGAGGGCCCAGACGCCGACTGGGTCCACCTGCCCGACCCGATCGCCGACGCGCTCAAGCAGCTGTCGCGGCGGATCAAGGAGCTCGAGTCCGAGGTCGCCGCGCTGCGCGGCGAGGAGGCCGACGACGAGGCCGAGGTCGTCCCGCTGCGCCCGGTCCGCGGCCCCAATCCCGCCGGTGGCTAGGTTCTCCCACACCGTCGAGATCCCGCGCCCGCCGGAGGAGGTCTTCCCGTGGCTGCTGGAGGAGGACAAGGTCCCGCGCTGGACCAGCCACCTCGAGACGTACACGGCGCTCGACGGCCCGCTCGGCACCGGCTCGCGCGTGCGTCAGGTGCTCGAGGTCAGCGGCCGGCGCATCGACGTCGAGCTCGAGATCACCGGCTATGACCCGCCGCGCGGGGCCGAGACGCGCTTCTCGACGAACGGGATCGAGGTCGTCAACGCCTACGCGCTGGAGCCGTCCGGGGGCGGCACGCGACTCACCCAGTCGGTCGACGCCAAGCCGAGCGGGCTGACCGCGCGCATGCTCGTCCCGGTGGTGCAGCCGCGGCTCGAGGAGAAGCTCACGCAGGACCTCGAGCGTCTCCGGGTAGAGCTGTCCGCATAGTGCGCAGTCTTCTCCTGTCGGTCGCGCTCCTGCTGGTCGCGGCGCCCGCCGCGCTCGCCCAGGGCGAGATCGAAGCGGCGGCCGAGGCCCTGCGCAGCGACCCGCTGTACGTCGATCCCGACGCCGAGGCGCAGCTGTCCTCCTCGGAGGCGGGCGCACTGCGCGAGCAGATCCGCGCGGCGGACGAGCCGATCTACGTCGCGGTGCTTCCGGCCGCGCTCGGACAGCCCGAACAGGTCGCCCCGCGAATCGCCGAGGCGACCGGGCGGCCCGGCACGTACGCGGTCGTGGCCGGCCGCCGGCTGGTCGCAGGCCCGGGCTCCGATGCCGCGCAGGCCGCCGGGGAGGCGGCGGCGGCGAATCAGGGCCAGGGCGTCGCCGCGGTGCTGACCGACTTCGTCGACCGGGTCGGCGGCGACGACGGTGGAGGGGGAGCCGGCGCGCTGATCCTGCTCGGGCTGGCGGGAGCCGGCGGCGCTGCGCTCGTGATCTCGCGCCGCCAGAGGCGCCGGCGCGAGGCCGCGGAGCTCGCGGAGGTCAAGGACAACGCTCGTGACGACCTGATCGCGCTCGGCGACGACATCCGCGCGCTCGACCTCGACGTCGCGATGCCGGGCCTGCCCGACGCGACGCGCGCCGACTACGAGCGTGCCGTCAACGCCTACGACAGGGCGGACACGGCACTCGAGCAGGCGGACTCGACACACGCCATGCAGCCGGTCGGCGAGGCGCTGGAGGAAGGGCGGTGGGCGATGGAGTCCACCCGCGCCCGGCTCGCCGGCCGCGAGCCGCCCGAGCGCCGCCCGCCGTGCTTCTTCGACCCGCGCCACGGACCGTCCTCGCGCGACGTCGAGTGGGCGCCGTACGGTGGCACCCCGCGGGCGGTCCCGGCGTGCGAGGCCGACGCCCAGCGCGTCGAGCGCGGCGAGGATCCGGAGGCGCGCGAGGTCACGGTCGGCGGTCGGCGCATGCCCTACTGGGCGGCCGGCCCCGCGTACGCGCCGTTCATGGGCGGCTTCTACGGCGGCGGCCTGCTGCCGGGGCTGCTGATCGGCGGCATGCTGTGGGACGACGGCCCCGGCGGCGGCGACTGGGGCGGCGGCGACGTCGGCGGCGGCGACTGGGGCGGCGGCGACTTCGGCGGCGGCGGGGATTTCGGCGGCGGTGACTTTCTAGCCCACGCGGCGGGTCCGCGGGCGGTTGTCGACTTTCGGGCGGTATGCGCCCCGAACTCGACAGTGGCCGCGGACAACGTGGCGCCGTGCCGCTCGCCTCCGCGCCGCGGTCGGTGCCCCAGCGGCCCCACCCGGCCGCAGCTCGCCGGGGCACCGCCGGCGCCGAACCCCCTAGAGCCGCGTCCCGATGCTGACCAGGTACTCCATCTCGAACCGCGCGCCGTCGCCGTCGCCCAGGTTCCACTCCTCGCAGAACGCCTCCAGCGCGGCGTCGAACTCGTCGGCCCGGCCCTCCTTCACGGCGTTGCCCCGGATCGCGATCGTCGGGCCGTAGCGGGCCTTGAAGTGCTCGCCGTAGTCGCGCGCCTCGGCGAACGCGGTCACCTCGAGCACATCGCGCTCGTGGTGCGTGATCGCGACGCGACCGTCGAGCAGCGTGCTCAGGTGCTGCTCGCCGCCCCACAGCGGCGGCGGCTGGGCGCCGGCGGGCGGCGGCGGCGCGTACTGGCCCATCAGCCGGAACAGCGCGCCGAGCATTCCCTCGGGCGTCCAGCTGAGCAGGGCGACCGTGCCGCCCGGCTTGCACACGCGGGCCAGCTCGTCGGCGGCCGCCTGGTGATAGGGCGCGAACATCACGCCGATCGCGGACATCACGACGTCGAACGACGCGTCGGCGAACGGGAGCGCCTCGGCGTCGGCGACGACCCACTCGAGGTCGACGCCGGCGGTGGCGGCGCGGAGCTCGCCGGCCACGAGCAGCTCGGGCGTGAGGTCGCTGGCGACGACGGCGGCGCCGCGCTGCGCGGCGGGGATCGACGCGTTGCCCGTGCCGGCGGCGACGTCGAGCACACGCTGGCCGGCCTGGATGCCGGCGGCGTCGACGAGCCGCGGGCCGAGCGGCGTCAGCCACGTCTCGACCATGGAGGGGTAGTCGCCCGACGCCCACATGGCGCGGTGGCGGGCCTTGAGATCAGGGGGAGCCGTAGGGGTCATGCGGCCATGGTGGCCGCGCACCGCCCACCCGGCAACGCGAGACTTTTCCGGCCCTACCCGAGGTTTTTCGCGCAGATCCCGGCGCGGCGCGGCGTCGAGGACGCGCGGCGGCGAGGACTCAGTCGAGGTACTCGTACGCGGGCAGTGTGAGGAACTCCGGGAAGTCGTCGCCGAGCGCGACGCGCTCGAAGACCGCGCGGGTCTCGTCCGGGCGGCCCTTCTGCCAGACCTCGTCGCCGACCTCCTCGCGGATCCGCGCCATCTCCTCGTCGAGCACCTGGCGCACCTGCTCGCGCGTGAACTTGCCGTGGCGGATCCACTGCCAGATCTGCGAGCGCGAGATCTCGGCCGTCGCGGCGTCCTCCATCAGGTTGTTGATGCCGGCGGCGCCGCGGCCGCCGAGCCAGAACGAGATGTACTGGAACCCGACGTTGACGTCGCTGCGCAGGCCCTCCTCGGTGATCTCGCCCGGGGTGGACGCGGCGTCGAGCAGCTGCTCCGCCGTGACGTCGACCTCGTCGCGCTTGCGGTCGATCTGGTTCGGCCGCGAGCCGAGGACCGCGTCGAACTGCTCCATCGCGACGTCGACCACGTCGGGATGGGCGACCCAGGTGCCGTCGAAGCCCGCCTCGGGCTCGCGCTTCTTGTCCTCGCGCACGGCCTGGATCGCCCGCTCGTTGGCCTCCGGGTCCTTGCGCGAGGGGATCAGCGCCGCCATGCCGCCCATCGCGAACGCGCCGCGCCCATGGCAGGTCTTCACGAGCAGCTCCGTGTAGGCCCGCATGAACGGGACCGTCATCTTCACGTCGTTGCGGTCCGGGAGCACGAACCTCGGGTTGTCCCGGAAGCACTTGATCATCGAGAAGATGTAGTCCCAGCGGCCGGCGTTGAGCCCGTACGAGTGCTCGCGCAGCGCGAAGAGGATCTCCTCCATCTGGAACGAGGCCGGCAGCGTCTCGATCAGGACCGTCGCGCGGATCGTGCCCTTCGGGACGCCGAAGTGCTCCTCGGTGAAGTCGAACACGTCGTTCCACAGCCGCGCCTCGAGGTGGTGCTCGAGCTTGGGCAGGTACAGGTAGAGCCCGAGCCCCTTCTCGTGCAGCCGCCGCGCGTTGTGGAACGCGTGCAGGCCGAAGTCCATGAACGCGCCGGCCACCGGATCGCCGTCGCTGCGCACGTGCTTCTCGGGCAGGTGCCAGCCGCGCGGGCGCACGAGCAGCGTCGCGGTCTCGTCGCTCAGCTCGTAGTGCTTGCCGTCGGCGCTCTCGTAGGTGATCGTGCCCTCGATCGCGTCGATCAGGTTCGCGTGGCCCTCGACCTGGTTGCGCCAGGTCGGCGAGTTGGCGTCCTCGAAGTCGGCCATGAAGCCCTTGGCGCCGCTGTTGAAGGCGTTGATAACGAGCTTGCGGTCGGTCGGGCCGGTGATCTCGACACGGCGGTCGGCGTAGTCGTCCCGCGGCGGCGGGACGTGCCACGACGAGTCCTCGCGGATCTCGCGCGTCTCCTCCAGGAAGCCGGACGGGGCGCCGCGCTGGTGCCGCGCCTGCAGCAGCTCGTTGCGGCGCGCGCCGAAGCGGCCGTGGAGCTCGTCGACGAAGGCGAGCGCGTCGTCGGAGAGGATCTCCTCGGCGAGGCGGTCGTCCTGCGTCGGGGCGATGTCCAGGCTCACGGTCGGCTCCCTTGGATCGAATGGTCGAGCAGCGTCATCGGGTGGTAGATCGGGATCTCGCGCTCGGAGTGCGCGGCGATCTGGATCGCACACCCCGGGTTGGCGGCGGCGATCGCGTCGGCGCCCGTCGCGGCCAGGTTCGCGGCCTTGCGGGCGCCGAGCTTCGCGGCGGCCTCCGGTTGGACGAGGTTGTAGATCCCCGCCGAGCCGCAGCATAACTCCCATTCCGCTGGTTCGAACAACTCGAGCTCTGGTATTCCACGAAGCAGAACGCGCGGCTGGGTGCGGACCTGCTGCGCGTGCGCGAGGTGGCATGCGTCGTGATAGGCGACGCGCAGCGGCAGCGGATGGCGCTCGGCGCGCGGCTCGTGGTCGGCGAGGAACTCGTGGACGTCGCGGACCTTGGCCGAGAACGCCTCGGCGCGCGCGTCTCCCTCGAACAGGTAGCCGTACTCCTTCATCGCCGAACCGCAGCCGGCGACGTTGACCACGACGTGGTCGAACTGCTCGTACGCCGCGATCGTCGCGCCCGCGAGCTTGCGTGCCTCGTCCTCGACCCCCGTGTGCAGCTGGAGCGCGCCGCAGCAGCGCGGCCGCCGCGGCGCGTGCACCTCCCAGCCCTCGGCGGCCAGCACGCGCACCGTGGCGGCGTTGACGTCGCCGAAGAACACGCGCTGCACGCAGCCCTGCATGAACGCGACCCGGCCGCGCCGCTCGCCGACCGCGGGCGTGACCTGCGGCAGCTGCCGCATCGCCTGCCGCACCGGCACCGTCGGCGCCAGCTCGCGGTACGGGACCGGCAGCCGCAGCTTCTGCTGGAGCGCCATGAGCGGCACCGCGGCGCGCAGGCGGCCGGGATGCGTGAACAGCGCGAAGATCGCCTTGCGCAGCGCTCGCTCGCGCGGCGTGCGGGCGCCGTTGCGCTCCACCTGCGGCCGCGCCCGCTCGATCAGCCGGTCATACTGCACGCCCGACGGGCAGGCCGTCACGCACGCCATGCAGCCGAGGCAGCGGTCGAGGTGCGTGGTCATCTCCGGCGAGACCTCGGTGCCCTCCTCGTGGCCGATCCGCATCAGCACGATCCGCCCGCGCGGCGAGTCCATCTCCTCCTCGAACACCGCGTAGCTCGGGCACGTGGGCAGGCAGAAGCCGCAGTGCACGCAGTCCTTGATGAGGTCCATCTCGGGCGGGCGGGTGTCGTCCCACGCGGTGCTCGCCATGCTCACAGTCCTCCCACGAACGCGCCCGGCCTGAACGTGCGGGCGGGGTCG
The DNA here is from genome assembly GCA_035706585.1 of Solirubrobacteraceae bacterium. Taxonomy (GTDB): domain Bacteria; phylum Actinomycetota; class Thermoleophilia; order Solirubrobacterales; family Solirubrobacteraceae; genus DASSUW01. Next base: position 13,524 of record DASSUW010000198.1, read on the forward strand.
AAGCGGGCCTTGATCCGTTCCATGACAGCCAGCGCTCCGGGATCGACGGCGGGCCAGGGATCGTCGATGCGATCGGCGCCGTCGAGCACCGTGCACGCGCGCGGGGCCAGCGCGTCGCGCAGTGCGGCGACGTCGGCATCGGCGACGTAGGAGATGCCGAGTGCGGCACGCGAGACGACGCGCGCGCCGCCCGCCGCGGCGATCACGCTCTCGAGGTCGGTCGGGCGCCCGGAGACCTTCACGACGACATCGCCGCGCTGGCGCGCCCGCTGGCGGGCCCAGAGATCGTGATCGTCGTCGTCGATCTCCGCGGGCAGATCGAGGTGGCGCGTCGCCTCGTGCGCACGCTCGTGGGCGGTCGCCCCGCCGAAGCGCACGTCGAGCCGGCCGCTGTCGCCTTCCCAGGTCACGTCGAGGCAGTCGGCCTCGAGCGGCAGGGCGGCGAGATGCCGGGCGGCGGCGGCGAGGCTCGCCGGATCGTCGCTGCGCGCCGTCACGGTGGCGGTGCGCTCCGGCGCCGGGTGCAGGCGCACCGCGACGCGCACGATCAGCCCGAGCGTGCCGTAGGAGCCGGTAAACAGCTTGGCGAGGTCGTAGCCCGCCACGTTCTTGATCACCTTGCCGCCCGACTGGGCGATCGTGCCGTCGCTGAGCACGACGGTCACGCCCACGACGAGGTCGCGCATCGTTCCGTAGCGGTGGCGCAGCGGGCCGGAGTCGTTCGTGGCCATGACGCCGCCGATCGTGGCGGCGTCGCCGGCGCCGAGCGGGGGGTCGATCGCCAGCATCTGCCCGGCGGCGGCGAACTGCGCCTGCGCCTCGACCACCGACACGCCGGCCTCGAGGATCGCCGTGAAGTCGCCCTCGTTGTGCTCGAGGATCCGGTTCAGCCGCCTGGTGTCGAAGTCGACGGCGTCGGTCTTCGGACTCCAGCCGAGCTTCGTGCCGCCGCCGCGCGGACGCACGGCGTCCTGGGCTCGGATCTCGGCCGCGGCCTCCTCGGCGGTCATCAGAAGCGCTCCGCCAGGCCCGCCGCTTCGAGCGGATGCCGGCGGTACGGTCCGGGCACCTCGCCGCACAGGCGCGGGGTCGGCATCACCTTTCCGGGATTGGCGAGGCCGGCCGGATCGAACGCGCAGCGCAGGCGCTGGAACGCGTCGAGGTCCGCCTCGCCGAACATCTTCGGCATGTGCTTCTTCTTGTCGACGCCGACGCCGTGCTCGCCGGTGATCGAGCCGCCTGCGTCCAGGCAGACGTCGAGGATGCGGCCGCTGAGCTCCTCGGCCTTCTCGGCCTCGCCCTCGACGGAGCCGTCGTAGCAGACGAGCGGGTGCAGGTTGCCGTCGCCGGCGTGGAAGACGTTGGCGACGCCGAGGCCGTACTCGCGGCCCAGCTCCTCGATCCGCTCGAGCACCTCCGGCAGCTTCGTGCGCGGGATGACGCCGTCCTGCACGAAGTAGTTCGGCGCCACGCGCCCCATCGCCGCGAACGCCGCCTTGCGGGCGCGCCAGAAGCGCTGGCGCTCGTCCTCGTCGCGCGCCACGCGCACGTCGTCGGAGCCGTGGCGCTCGCAGATCTCGCGCACCTGGTCAAAGCGCGCCTCGCATTCGTGCTGGGAGCCGTCGAGCTCCACCAGCAGCGCGGCGCCGCGCATCGGGAAGCCCGCCTTCGCGCTCTTCTCCGAGGCCTCGATCGACAGCGCGTCCATCATCTCGATCGCGCCCGGGACGACACCGCCCTGCACGATCTCCGACACGGCCTCGCCGGCCGCGCGCGTGTGGTCGAAGAACGCGACCAGCGTGCGGACCGTCTCCGGCACCGGCACGACCTTCAGCCACACCTTCGTCGCGACGCCGAGCGTGCCCTCGGATCCCACGAACGCGCCCAGCAGGTCGTAGCCCGGCGGGTCGAGCTCGTAGCCGCCGACCTGGACCATCTCGCCGTCCGCCAGCACGAGCTCCAGGCCGGTCACGTAGTTGGTCGTGAAGCCGTACTTGAAGCAGTGCGCGCCGCCGGAGTTCTCGGCCACGTTGCCGCCGATCGAGCAGACGATCTGGCTCGAGGGGTCGGGCGGATAGAAGAAACCTGGCGCGACGGCAGCCGACACCGACGAGTTCGTGACGCCGGGCTCGACGCACACGCGGCCGTTCTCGAGGTCGATCTCGAGGATCCGCTTCATCCGCGACATCACGATCAAAACGCCGTCCTTGACCGGCAGCGCGCCGCCGGAGAGCCCGGAGCCGGAGCCGCGCGCGACCCACGGGACCTGCTCGCGTGCGCACGCCTGCACGATCCGCTGGACCTCCGCGGCGCCGGCCGGCACCACCGCGGCCGCCGGGATCGCTCGGTATTGCAGCAATCCGTCGGACTCGTAGGTCCGCAGCTGGTGCTCCTGCGTGTACACCCACTCGTCGCCGCAGATCGATCGCAGCTCGGCGACGAGCCGGCGCAGGTCGCGCTCGGGCGCGTCCGCCCCCGGCTGGCCGGGGGCGATCGTGGGGCCTTCGGGGGCTGCGGCTAGACGACCATCCACGAGAGGATCGCTGTGGATTGCAGCAGAACGATCACGCACATGATCAGCACGAGAACGATGCTCCATTTCAGGACCGTACGGAAGAGCTCGCCCTCCTGCCCGGCGAGCCCGACGGCGGCGGCCCCGATCGCGAGGTTCTGCGGCGAGATCATCTTGCCGAGCACGCCGCCTGACGAGTTCGCCGCGGCGAGCAGCGTCGGGTTCAGTCCGGCCTCGTTCGCCGCCTGCACCTGAAGCCCGCCGAACAGCGCGTTCGACGACGTGTCGGAGCCGGTCACGGCCACGCCGAGCCAGCCGATGATCGAGGACAGGAACGCGACGACGCCGCCGGCGCCGGCGATCCACTGGCCGAGCGTGAGCGTCTGGGCGGAGAAGTTCATGACGTAGGCGAGCGCGAGGACGGTCGCCACCGTCAGCGTCGCCCACTTGAGCTGGTTGATCATGCGGCCGTACTCGCGGACCGCGCGAGCGGGCGACAGGCGCAGGACGAGCATCGTCAGGATGCCCGAGATCAGCAGCAGCGTCCCCGGCGTCTGCAGCCAGTTCAGCTTGAACGTGGCGGTCGACGGCTCCTCCCCGTCGGCGTTGACGACGTTGAGGCCGGGCCAGTCGATCTGCTGGGTGACGCTGTCGAGCGCGTCCTTGATCGGCCCCCACTGCGCGAGCGAGAGCACGGCGACGATGATCACGTACGGCATGTAGGCGAGCACGACGTCGGCGCGCGTGTCGTGCGCGTCGTCGCTGCGGCGCAGCACCTCCCGCTCGTGCGTGGCGTCGGCGGTCGACGCGCCGGCGATCGCGGGCCGGCTGAAGCGGCCTTCGCCCGGCATCGGCTCGGACGGGCGCCAGACGCGCATCAGCACGACGATCGCGCCCGCGGACAGCAGCGACGCGACGATGTCGGTGATCTCGACGGAGACGTAGTTCGAGCAGGCGAACTGGCCGAGCGCGAACGCCGTGCCGCCGACGACGGCGGCGGGCCAGGTCTGGCGGATGCCGCGGCGGCCGTCGACCATCCCGATCAGGATCAGCGGCACGATCAGGGCGAGGAACGGCGTCTGGCGGCCGACCATGGCGCCGAGGTCGTCCTTGGGCAGCGAGCTGACCTCCGAGAGCGTGATGATCGGCGTCGCGATCGCGCCGAACGCGACCGGCGCGGTGTTGGCGACGAGCGCGACGGCGGCGGCCTTGATCGGCCTGAAGCCGAGCGCCATCAGCATCGCGGCGGTGATGGCGACGGGCGCGCCGAAGCCGGCGAGCGCCTCGATCAGCGCGCCGAACGAGAACGCGATGATGACCGCCTGGATGCGCTGGTCGTCGGAGATCGACGCGAACGACCGCCGGAGGACCGCGAAGTGGCCGGTCGCCTCGGTCATGTTGTAGATCCAGATCGCGTTCCAGACGATCCACATGATCGGGAACAGGCCGAAGCATGCGCCGAGCACGGCGGCGTCGAGCGCCTGGCCGGCCGGCATCGAATAGACGACGATCGCCACGATCAGCGCGGTCAGCAGGGAGGCCAGCGCGGCCCACTGCGCCTTCCACTTCAGGCCTCCCAGCAAGATGAACAGCGCGATCAGTGGCAGCGCGGCGAACAGCGCGCTCAGGAACAGCGAGTCCCCTACCGGATCCAGGACCTGCTTGTACATCGTGCCTCCCTCCTAGGTACCTTCCTGCCCGGTACCCGCCGTGCGCGTTGCCCTATTCATCACGTGCTTCAACGACACGCTGTTCCCGGCGACGGGGCAGGCGGTCGTGACCCTGCTCGAGCGGCTGGGGCACGAGGTGGTGTTCCCGGAGGAGCAGACCTGTTGCGGGCAGATGCATGGGAACACGGGCTATGCGGACGAGGGCCTTGGTCTCGCTGAGCGCTGGGAGCGGGTGTTCTCCGGGGAGGGCGTGGTCGTGTCGCCGTCGGCGTCGTGTGTGGGGTACGTGCGCGAGCACGTGCCGTCGTCGCGGGGGCGGTTGTTCGAGCTGACCGAGTTCCTCGTCGACCGTCTCGGCGTGACGGACGTGGGCGCGTCGTTCCCGCACCGGGTGACGTTGCATCCGACCTGTCACTCGCTGCGGCTGCTGCGCGTGGGTGACCGTCCGCGGCGGTTGCTTGCGGCGGTGCGGGGGATCGATCTGGTCGAGCTGGCGGAGGCGGAGGAGTGCTGCGGGTTCGGCGGGACGTTCGCGGTCAAGAACGCGGACACGTCGATGGCGATGCTGGGGGACAAGTTGCGGCGGGTGCTGGACACGCGGGCGGAGGTGTGCACGGCGGCGGACAACTCGTGCCTGATGCACATCGGGGGTGCGCTGCGGCGGCAGCGGGCGGGGGTGCGGACGATGCACCTGGCGGAGATCCTGGCGGCGACCGAATGACCCGCGGGTTCCCGGAGGCGGCGCGGGAGACGCTCGCCAACGCGCAGCTGCGGCGCAACCTGGGCAAGGCGACGACGACGATCCGCGCCAAGCGGCTGCGCGCGGTCGGCGAGCTGCCGGACTGGGAGGCGCTGCGCGACGCGGGGGCGGCGATCAAGGCGCGCGCGATGGCGACGCTGCCCGAGCAGCTCGAGCGGCTCGAGGCGTCGGTGACCGCGCGCGGCGGCGTCGTGCACTGGGCGCGCGACGGGGCGGAGGCGAACGCGATCGTCGCCTCGGTGGCGCGCTCGCACGGGGCGTCGGAGGTGGTGAAGGTCAAGTCGATCGCGACCGACGAGATCGGTTTGAACGATGCGCTGGCGGCGCAGGGGATCAGCGCGATCGAGACCGACCTGGCCGAGCTGATCCTGCAGCTCTCGCACGACAGGACGTCGCACATCCTGGTGCCGGCGATCCACCGCAACCGGCTGGAGATCAAGGCGCTGTTCGAGCGCACGATCACCGACGAGGAGCTCGGCCTGGAGGCCTCGGCGATCGCGGAGGCCGCGCGCCGGCATCTGCGCGCGAAGTTCTTGTCGGTGCCGGTGGCGGTGTCGGGCGCGAACTTCGGGGTCGCGGAGACGGGGACGGTGGCGGTGGTCGAGTCCGAGGGCAACGGGCGTATGTGCACGACGCTGCCGCGGGTGCTGGTGACGGTGATGGGGATCGAGAAGGTGCTGCCCGACTGGCGCGACCTGGAGGTGTTCCTGCAGTTGCTGCCGCGCTCGTCGACGGCCGAGCGCATGAAACCGTACACGTCGCTGTGGACCGGAGTGCGGCCGGGCGACGGCCCGCAGGAGTTCCATCTCGTACTGCTCGACGGCGGCCGCACCGACGTGCTGGGTGACGAGCTGGGCCGGCAGGCGCTGCACTGCATCCGCTGCTCGGCCTGCCTGAACGTCTGTCCGGTCTACTCGCGCGTGGGCGGCCAGGCGTATGAGTCGGTGTATCCCGGTCCGATCGGGGCCGTGCTCTCGCCGCAGCTGTTCGGCCTGGACGAGCACCCGACGCTGCCGTGGGCCAGCTCGTTGTGCGGCGCCTGCTACGACGCCTGCCCGGTCAAGATCGAGATCCCGTCGCTGCTCGTGCACCTGCGCGGGCGCGTGATCCGCGAACAGAAGTCGCGGCTCTCGCCGGAGGCGCTGGCGATGAGGACCGTCGCGTCGGTGTTCTCGTCGCGGCCGCGGTTCGAGCGCGCGCAGAAGCTCGCCCGGCTCGGCCGCGGCCCGCTCGCCAAGGCCGCGCTGCCGGGCTGGACCGCGATGCGCGAGCTCCCCGACCCGCCCCGGGAGACGTTCCGCGAGTGGTGGCGCCACCGCAGCGCGTCCGCGCCGCCCGCCCAACCACCGTCTCCGGAGGCCGGCGGGTGAGCGCCCGCGCCGACGTCCTCGACCGCATCAGGCGCGCGCTCGGGCCCGGCGTGGCCGTGCCCGACATCCCGCGCGACTACCGCCAGGCCGGCGAGGGCGGCGGCGACGTGGTGTCGCTGTTCTGCTCGCGGGCGGCGGAGTACAAGGCCACGGTCCGGCGCGTCGCGGCCGACGAGCTCCCGGACGTGGTGCGCGAGCTGTGCCGGGGCAAGCGGATCGCGGTGCCGCCCGGCGGGCCGGACGTGCTCTCGGGCGTCGAGGTCGTCGTCGACGACCCGCCGCTCTCGCCGCAGGCGCTCGACCAGCTCGACGGGGTGCTCACCGGCTGTGCGCTGGCGATCGCCGAGACCGGCACGATCGTGCTCGACGGCGGCCGGCGCTCCGGCCGCCGTGCGCTCACGCTCGTGCCCGACTGGCACGTGTGCATCGTCGAGGCCGACGCGATCGTCGCCGGCGTCCCGGACGCGGTCGCGGCCCTGGCCGACGTCGCCGCCGAGGGGCGCCCGATCGTCCTCGTCTCCGGGCCGTCCGCCACGTCCGACATCGAGCTCGACCGTGTCGAGGGCGTGCACGGGCCGCGCAATCTCGACATCCTGGTGGTGACATGACTCAGAACGAGCGAGGCGAGCGGTTCCGGGCGTTGCACGCGGGCGAGCCGTTCGTGATCCCCAACCCGTGGGACGCGGGCTCGGCCCGGATGCTCGAGGCGCTCGGGTTCCGCGCGCTCGCCACCACCTCGTCGGGCTTCGCGTTCACGCACGGGCGGCTCGACGGCGACGTCACGCTCGACGCGGTCGTCGACCACGTGCGCATGATCTGCGCGGCGACCGCCCTGCCCGTCTCGGTCGACCTCGAGAACGGCTACGGGGCCGCCGCGGAGGCGATCACGCGCATCGGCGAGGCCGGAGCGGTCGGTGGGTCGATCGAGGACTACGACCGCGACGGCGGGATCCTGCCGGTCGCGGCGGCCGCCGAGCGCGTCGGCGCGGCGGTCGCCGCCGCGCGGGCCTTCGACTTCCCGTTCACGCTCACCGCCCGCGCCGAGAACCACCTCCACGGGGTCACCGACATCGAGGACACGATCGCGCGCCTGCAGGCGTACGCGGACGCGGGCGCGGATGTGCTGTACGCGCCGGGGCTGCGCGAGGTCGATCAGGTGCGCGCGATCTGCTCGGCGGTCCCGAAGCCCGTGAACGTGCTCGGGCACGCCGGCTTCACGCTCGCCGAGATCTTCGGAGCCGGCGCGCAGCGGGTGAGCGTCGGCGGCGCGCTGACCTGGGTGGGCGTGGCCGCCGCCGCCGAGGCGGCGGCGGCGGTGCGCGACGGCGACCTGTCCGTGTTGACGGCGCGGGTGCCGCTCGCCGACTGGTTCGGGGGCTAGCGCTCGATTGAATTGCGGCTGGGTCGGGCCGTAAGCGAGCCGGCCGCGTCGCCAAGGCGAGCGGCGCGGTGCCACGTTGTCGAGTTAGCGGCGGATAGCGCCCGAAAGTCGACAACTCGCCTCGGAGACGGTCGATCCCGACCGCTCACTGCCGCAGGTGGCCGGCGCGATCGATGCGGAACGCGAAGCACCCGGGCCCGGCGAAGTGCGCGTGCAGGAACTCGGCGCCGGTGCCGAGCAGTGCGCGCGCGGTCGCGGCGAGCTCGCCGGCGGGCACGACCGCGGCGTCGAGCAGCATCGCGTCGGCGTCGTAGGCGCGGACCGAGAACTGGCGCGGGGCGTCGACCTGCTCCGGCAGAACGTCCGGCTCGGCCCGGTGCTCGTCGCAGCCGTCGGCGTGGACGTACACCGGTCCCTCGCCGGTGTAGGGGCTGCGGACGAGGAACGGGTCGTAGGGGATCAGGAGGAGGTTCTCTCCGGTCCGGGCGTTGCGCAGGCAGCGGCGGCAGGGCTCGCGGCCCTCGGCGACGACGGCTCGCGTGGCGGCGGAGCACGGGTCGGCGGCGCCGGCCGGCATGGCATGGACGATGAACGCGGTCATGCCCGTACAACGCGGCCGGTCGCGCGTGTGTGATCAGTAATCGGTCGTGCGTGCGCGGTGCCGCGGGTGCGCCTTGTAGCGCGGCGCAGCGCCGCGGTTCCAGAGCACGTTGTCGACCGCCGTGGCGGTGGTGTCGCCGTGGGCGGCCACGAGCAGCTCGACCGCGTGCAGCGCGCACGCGCGGATCTCGACCTCCTCCGGCGAGTCGTGCTCGATCAGCTCCTCCGCGTCGATCCGCGCGACCAGGTCCGGGTCGAACTCGAGCACGCCGTCGATCCTCAGCACGTGCGGGACGAGGTTGTCGGCGAACAGCGTCAGCGCGCCGAGGTCGTCGACCGGCGCGATGCCGGCGATCGCCAGATCGGCCGCCGCGATCTGCGCGCGTTTGAAGAACGGCACCTCGAAGCCGTCATAGACCGACACGTCGCGCCACGTCGGCCAGCTCCCGAGGTACGCGGCCAGGCGCGCCGCCGACCCCTCGCCGCTGCGGGCCAGCGCCAGGAACGAGCCGCCGTGCTCGTCGCGCACGCGCACGCCGAGCTCGCGCAGGTGCCGCGCGTAGTGGCCCATGAGCTCGTGCTCCGGGTCCTGGCCCGTCGCGACGGCGATCTCCTCCGCGCTCATCGCCGCCAGCGCGTCGGCTCTCCACGGCCCGTGCTCCCGCAGGCCCGCCTCGACGGTGCGGTAGCCAGATCTGCCGTCCTGCTTGCGCAGGGTCGGGAACCAGCCCGACCCGAAGTTGATCGCGTTCAGCGTCAGGCTGAAGGCGGCGCGCTGCTCCAGCGTCGCGCCCTCGAGGTCGGGCGCGGGCGGGGACGCGGACGCGAGCGTCCGCGCGTACGGCTCGACCGCGGCTTCGACGATGCGCACCGATCGCGCGCGGCCGGCGACGCGGGCCGCTGCGGCGCGAATGTCGTCGGTGAACGCCATCGTCCCGGAGGCTACTTCCGGCCCTCCCGCTACCGTCAGCGGCGGTGCCGGACACCGCCAACATCGACGCGCTGCTCGAGGGCCTGAACGAGCCCCAGCGCGACGCCGTCACGTACGGCGAAGGACCCCTGCTGATCCTCGCCGGCGCCGGGTCTGGCAAGACGCGCGTGCTCACGCACCGGATCGCGTACCTGCTCCGGACCGGCCAGGCGCGCGCCGACGAGATCCTCGCGATCACGTTCACCAACAAGGCGGCGCAGGAGATGCGCGAGCGGGTCGAGCTGCTCGTCGGCCGCGCCACCCGGGCGATGTGGGTGATGACGTTCCACTCGGCCTGCGCCCGCATGCTCCGTGCCGACGCCCACCGACTCGGCTACACGCGCCAGTTCACGATCTACGACGCGGCCGACTCGCGCCGGCTGATCAAGAAGTGCCTCGACGACCTGGACATCGACGTCAAGCGCTTCACCCCGCGCGCGATGCAGGGCCAGATCTCCGACGCCAAGAACAAGCTCCGCTCCGCCGAGGAGTACCGCGGGCTCGTCGGCTCGTTCTTCGAGCAGACCGCCGCCGACGTCTACGAGCACTACGAGCGCGAGCTGCACCGCATGAACGCGATGGACTTCGACGACCTGCTGTTCCGCGCGGTCAACCTGCTCGAGCTCTTCCAGGAGGTCCGCGACCGCTACACCAGCGCGTTCCGCTGGATCCTCGTCGACGAGTACCAGGACACCAACCACGCCCAGTACCGGTGGCTCCAGCTCCTGGCCTCCGAGCATCGCAACCTCGCGGTCGTCGGCGACGACGCCCAGTCGGTGTACGGGTTCCGCGGCGCCGACATTCGCAACATCCTTGCGTTCACCGAGGACTATCCGGACGCCCACGAGGTCAAGCTCGAGCAGAACTACCGCTCGACCCAGACGATCCTCTCGGCCGCCAACGCGGTGATCTCCAACAACCGCGAGCAGGTACAGAAGAACCTCTGGACCGACATCGGCGAAGGGGATCCGATCCGGGTCCGGGAGATGAGCGACGAGCACGCGGAGGCGCGGTTCGTCGCGGCCGAGGTGCAGCGGATGGTGGACGAGGGGGTCTCGCGGAGCGAGATCGCGGTCTTCTACCGCACCAACGCGCAGTCGCGTGTGCTCGAGGACATGCTCGTCAGGGCGCAGATCGGCTACCAGGTGATCGGCGGGACGAAGTTCTACGACCGAGCCGAGATCAAAGACGCGATCGCCTACCTGACGTTCCTCGTCAACCCGCAGGACGCCGGTGCGTTCACGCGCATCGCCAACTCGCCCAAGCGCGGGCTCGGGCAGACGTCGCTGAGCCGCGTGCTCGCGCATGCCGACACGCTCGGCATCCCGGTCTGGGACGCGGCCGCCGACCCCGAGGACATCCCGACGCTCGGCACCGCCGGCCGCAAGGCGCTGCACCGGTTCATGAGCACGATGGAGCGCCTGAAGGAGCGCGCCGGCGGCGACGCTCCCGTCGGCGACCTCATTCAGGAGACGCTGAACGAGACCGGCTACATCGAGGCGCTCGAGGCCGAGCGGACGATCGAGGCGCAGGGCCGGATCGAGAACCTCGAGGAGCTCGTGCAGGTCGGCCGCGAGTACGACGCCACGAACCCCGAAGGCTCGGTCGAGGAGTTCCTGCAGCAGATCTCGCTGCTGGCCGACGCCGACACGCTCGCGGACGACGAGGGGCTCGTGACGCTGATGACGATGCACAACGCCAAGGGCCTCGAGTTCCCGATCGTGTTCATGATCGGGATGGAGGACGGCGTGTTCCCGCACTCGCGCGCGCTCGACGAGGGCAGCCTGGAGGAGGAGCGGCGGCTCGCCTACGTCGGCATCACCCGCGCGATGCGCGACCTGACGCTGACCAGCGCCCGCCGGCGGAACGCGTTCGGGGCCGATTCGTTCGGCGTCCGCTCGCGCTTCATCGACGAGATCCCGGAGGAGCTCACCGACCAGGCCGAGCGCGCGGCCCGCGGCTTCCCGACCGGGCGCGTGGCGTCCTGGGCGGGCGCGGCGGCCGCGTCCGCCGAGGCAGAGACCCAGCTGCCCGACAGCGCCGGCCAGGTGTTCCGCACCGGCGACGACGTCATCCACGCCCAGCTCGGCGAGGGTGTCGTGATCGGCAGCGAGCCGGGCGGCATCGTCGTGGTCCGCTTCGCCCAGGACGGCCGCGAGCGCAAGCTGATGGCCGACTACGCGCCGATCCGCAGGCGCTGACCGGCGGGGCGGGGACCCTGAAGCACCGCCTGGACACAGGGCACCCGTACCGGAACGCCGGCGGGCCGTACCTAACATCGGCCGCACCGTGCGCCGCCTCGTCGCCTTCGCCTGTCTCGTCGTGTTCGTGGACACGATGTTCTACGCGGCGATCACGCCGATCCTGCCGCAGCTGAGCGACGAGTTCGACCTGTCCAAGACCGGCGCAGGCATCCTCGCCGCCGCGTACCCCGCCGGCACGTTCATCGGCGCGCTGCCGGGCGGGTGGATGGCCGCGCGCGTCGGCGTCAAGCCGACCGTCCTGCTCGGCCTGAGCATGCTCGTCGTCTCCAGCCTGGCGTTCGCGTTCGGCGACAGCATCGTGGTGCTCGACGTCGCGCGCTTCGTGCAGGGTCTCGGCGGGGCCGCGAGCTGGGCCGGCGCGCTCGCCTGGCTCATCGGCGCCGCCCCGCGCCATCGCCGCGGCGAGCTGATCGGCACGGCGCTCGCCGCCGCGGTGGCCGGCGCGCTGTTCGGCCCGGTGCTCGGCGCGCTGGCCGACGCGATGGGCCAGGAGGCCGTGTTCGGCGCGGTCGCCGTCGTCGGCCTGGCGATGATCACGTGGGCGGCGCGCATGCCGGCGGCGCAGCCCGACGTGGTCACGCCGCTGCGGACGGCCGTCTCTGCGCTCGGCGACCGGCGCGTGGCCGCGGGAATGTGGCTCACGACGCTGCCCGGCCTCCTCTTCGGCACCGTCGCCGTGCTCGCACCGCTGCGGCTCGACGAGCTCGGCGCCGGCAGCGCCGCGATCGCCGCGGCGTTCCTCGCCGGCGCGGCGCTCGAGGCCGTCGCCGCCCCGGTCATCGGCCGGCTGTCCGATCGCCGCGGCCGGCTCATCCCGTGCATCATCGGCGTCAGCGGCGGCGGCCTGTCGATGCTGATCCTGCCGTGGCCGGAGTCGGCCCTGGTCCTCGCCGTCATCGTCGTGCTCGCCAGCCCGGCGATCGGGGTCCTCTACACGCCCGCGATGGCGATGCTCAGCGAAGGCGCGGAGGAGTTCGGGATCGCGCAGGGATACGCGTTCGCCCTCACCAACCTGGCGTGGGGGATCGGACAGGGCGTCGGCGAGGCCGGCAGCGGCCGGCTGGCCGACGCGCTCGGCGATCGGGTCCCGTACCTGATCCTCGCCGCCGTCGCGGCGGCCACGCTCGTGGTCCTGCTCCGCCAGCTCGCCCGGCGTGCGCCGCAGCGCGCGCTAGCCTCACGCGCCTGATGGCAGCCGGGATCATCGACGGCAAGGCGGTCGCGCAGCAGGTCCGCGCCGAGGTGGCGGACGACGTCGCGGCCTGGGTGCGCGCCGGCCACGAGGCGCCCGGCCTGGCGACCGTCCTCGTCGGCGACGACGCGGCGTCCGCCGTCTACATCGCCGGCAAGCAGCGGGCGTCGGCCGAGGCCGGCATCGCCGGGTTCGACCACCGGCTGTCCGCCGACACGCCGCAGGACGAGGTCGAACGCCTGCTCGCCGAGCTCAACGACGACCCGCGCGTGTCCGGGATCCTGCTCCAGCTGCCGACACCGCCGCAGATCGATGGTGGCGCGATGAGCGAGCGGATCCGGCCCGAGAAGGACGTCGACGGGCTGACGCCGATCTCCGCCGGCCTGCTCGCCAAGGGCCGCCCGGGCCTGCGCCCGTGCACGCCGGCCGGAGTGATGGAGCTGCTGCGCCGCCATGACGTCGCGCTCGAGGGCGCGGAAGCCGTCGTGGTCGGGCGCTCGGATCTCGTCGGCAAGCCGGTGGCGGCGATGCTCCTCGCCGCCAATGCGACCGTGACGGTGTGCCACTCGCGCACGCATGATCTCGCGGAGGTCTGCCGGCGCGCCGATGTGCTGGTCGCGGCCGTCGGCCGCCCGCGGCTCGTGCAGGGCGACTGGGTCAAGGAGGGCGCCGTGGTGATCGACGTCGGGATCAACCGCACCGACGACGGCCTCGTCGGCGACGTCGACTTCGCGCCCGCCGCCGCACGCGCGCGCCTCATCACGCCGGTTCCCGGCGGCGTCGGCCCGATGACGATCGCGATGCTGCTCCGCAACACGATGCAGGCCGCGCGCGCGCAGGCCGGGGAGCCCGCGTGGACCTGAGGCGGCTGCGGGCGGGCGAGTGGCTCGCCGGCGCCGGCGGCATCCTCCTGATTGCCGCGCTGTTCCTGCCCTGGTACGAGCGCGGCGAGCCGGTCACCGGCTTCCAGGCGCTCACGGTCATCGACATCCTGCTCGCGCTGCTGGCGGGCCTCGCGCTCGCGCTCCCGATCTTCCAGGCCACTCAGGACGCGCCGAGCAAGCCGGTCGGCACCGCGGTGCTGACCGTCGTCGCGGGAGCCATCGGCGCTCTGCTCGTCGTGTTCCGGCTGATCGACGCGCCGGCCGACGGTCTGGAGGTCAGGGCGGGCGCCTGGCTCGCCCTCGCGGCGACCGTGCTGACCACGGTCGGCGCCTGGCGCTCGCTGGCGGCCGAGTACGTGCGCGGCCTGCCGCCCGACCTCGAGCCCGAGCTGCGCCCGACGCCGGCGCCGTGAGCCCGGTCGACTGGGTCGACTGGCACCGCGCCTACGCCGACCCGGACAGTCCGCTGCACCGCCGGCTGCGGATCGTGCAGGCGCACATCCGCGCCGCGCTCGCGGCCGCCCCGCCCGGCGCGCTGCGGGCGGTCAGCGTGTGCGCCGGGCAGGGCACCGATCTGCTCGCCGTCCTCGCGGACCATCCGCGCGCCGGCGACGTGCGGGCGCGGCTCGTCGAGCTCGACCCCGACGGCCGCGGCCGCGCGCGCGGCGGCGCCCGTCGCGGTCGAGGTCGTCACCGGCGACGCCGCCCGCCTCGACGCCTACGCCGGCGCGGTCCCCGCCGACCTCGTGCTCGTCTGCGGCGTGCTCGGCCGGATCGGCGAGCGCGACACCGCGAACGCGATCCGGCTGCTGCCGCAGCTGACCGCGACCGGCGGCACCGTGATCTGGACCCGCCACCGGCGCGCGCCCGACCGGACGCCGCGGGTCCGGCGCCTCCTGCGCCGGGCCGGCTTCGAGGAGGTGGCGTTCGACGCGCCGGCGGGCGAGGTCTTCACCGTGGGAAGCCATCGCCACGCCGGCGCGCCGCCGCCGCTGGACCCGCAGGCCCGGCTGTTCAGCTCGTTCCGGTCCTAGGCCGCCGCACGCGCACGGTCCGCCGTGCCGTCACCGTCCCGGCGGTCAGCGCGACCCGCAGACGCAGCCGCCCCGCGCGCCGGAGCCTCCGTGCCCCGGCGCGCGTGAGGCGGAACCGCACGGCCGCCCGCTCTCCCGCGGCGACGTGC
>DASSUW010000199.1:0-5171 GCA_035706585.1 Solirubrobacteraceae bacterium
GGTTCGCGAGCGCGCGTGGCACGAGCAGTTCGAGCGCCCGTTCGCCGAGTACGTCCGGCGAGCGGGGACGAGGAGCTAAGTTGACGGGCGGTCGGCGGCAGCGGGCTCCGGCGGCGCGGACGCCGCGAGCTTCCTCGCGGCCTTCCTGGCCGCCTTCTCCTGCCGCTTCTCGATCAGGGCGCGCTCGCGATTGAGCTTCGCCATCGTGGTCCGCTTCTTTGAGCTCGACGCCATACGCGACTAGATCGTCTGGACGTTCGTCGCGTTCGGCCCCTTGGGCCCGTTCTCGGCGTCGTAGCTGACCTTCGCGCCCTCGGCGAGCGACTTGAAGCCGTCGCCGGCGATGCCGGTGTGGTGCACGAACAGGTCCTTGCCCTGATCGTCGGGCGTGATGAAGCCGAAGCCCTTGTCGTCGCTGAACCACTTCACGGTTCCGGTAGCCATCGGTTCCCTCCGGGGAGATCTGGTGCGAGCGGGCGCGGGAGGTGCGGTGGCAACTACTACGAACGCTGGGCACTCATTCGCCGGGCGGATCGCCCGGCACGGTGCGCACCAGTCTATCCATCGCTGCGGCTTGCGGTGATCAGGACGGGAGCGCGGCGATCTGACGGTCGCGATCGGCCGGGGACTCGTCGTACTCGTAGGCAAGGCCGAGGATCTCGGCGATGAGCACGAACGCGTAGTCGCGCACGCGGTTGCCGTACGCGGCGCTCGTCGTCGCGTCCTGGCTGCCGAACAGCGGTGCGGGACGCTCGTCGGCCAGCAGCGGCCGCAGGGCGGCGACGGCGTCGGGCCCGAGCGCGACGACGGCGCGCGACGTGTCGGTGAGCGCGAAGCCCGGCAGCCCCCAGGCGTTGAACGACTGGCTCGCGGCCAGCGCCTCGGCGTACACCGCCGCGCGCTCCGCCGCGGGGATCGTCGCGTAGGCGTCCGGGTCGGCCGCCCGCAGCGCCTCGAGCGCGAGCAGCGCATGGACCCCGCCGCTGCTCATCTCCTCCTCGAGCTGCGCCGTCGCGGCGCTGCCCAGCGCACGCGCCCGCGCGACGCTGTCGGACCCCTCCGGCGGCATCCCCATCGCCGCCTCGCGGGCGAGCATCGCGCTCAGCTGTGGGTCGGGATCGCTCATGGGCTCGTGATCGCGGGCGCGGCCGTCGGGCGCGACGCGGCGGGCCGGCCGGCGCGCCAGGTGTTCCACAGCGTCCGCGCCTCCTCGAACTCCTCGGACGGCATCGCGGTGATCCCCCGCGGCATCACGGTCATCGCCCCGGCCGAGTCGACGCTGAAGCCCCACGTCGCGCAGCCGTAGCACTCGCCGGCCGTCGGTCCGCTGCGGCTGATCGCGCAGGACTCGAACTTCATCATCACGCCGAAGCCGGCCGGTCCGGACGGCTCGTCCTTGAGCGTCGCGGCCCTGTGGCGCGCGCCGCCGCGGCCCTTGCGACCCCAGATCGCCTTGTCGACGACCCGGCCGGCGGCGTTGCGGCCCGCGATGTAGAACGGCTGCGGCGCGCCCGCGACGCGGTCGATCGACCACGCGAGCGGCGACTTGCGCGCGTCCTGCTCGGCGTTGACGAGGCGCTGGAGGCTGTTGCCGTCGAGGTCGAGCACCTGCACGCTCTGGATGAATACGACATCGGCGCTCTTGACCGCCGCGTCGGGCAGGAAGCTCAGCTCCACCTCGAGCTTCCAGTTCTGGGCCGGGACGGCGGCCGTCGTGGCGGTCGCGGGCACCGCCGCGACCGCGTTGACCGGGTTGTACTTCGTGAACTTGAGCTGCCCGTGGCCGGTCGACACCGCCGTGCCGGTCGTGAGATCGGCCTGCAGGACGTTGAAGTCGCGGTCCGCGTACGCGACCGGACGGTGATGGTCGTCGAGCCCGACGAGGCGGAGGTGGTAGCGGCCGGGCTTGAACGTCGCCGGCGTGCCGAACTGCGAGGACTCGAGCGAGAACGGGCTCGTCGTCGCCGCGGGCGACCCGGGCGACGTCGAGAACGAGCCGGGCAGCATCTGGTCGGCCGGATCGTAGAGCTCCCAGGTCAGGTGCTTGATCGCCGGGTCCAGGACATGCGGGGTGACCGTTCTCGGCGCCGTCAGCGCGCTCAGCAGGAAGTCGGGCACCGCGTCGACCGTGATCTTCGTGAGGTCGCGGACGCCGGTCTGGCCCTGGTAGGTCGGCGCGGCGGGGACGCGCGCGACCGTCCGCGGCCGCCGGTACGGGTGCCGCTCGAGCAGCCGCGACACCGCGGCGTTGCCGACCGACCGCTGCAGGCCGGCGAGTGTCGACGCGAGCGGGCTGCGAGCGAACCGGTCGCCCGCGGGCGCGGCGACGGTCGCGCCCACCGGTTCCGCCGGCCGCAGTTCCGCCCGTTCGCGCTGGTCGGACACGGTCAGCCGACCCTACGCCGCCGGCCGCCCCGACGGCAAGCAACCGGTATCCGGAGCCGCCGGCCGGACGCGGGCGTCGCGGGCGTGCGCTCGGCCCAGTTTGCGGGCTGCCATGTCATTCCACGGACGACGCCGGATCCGTGGGTCGGCTCTCGTGACACACAGGAACGCGGTGGGAACACCGCGCCTGGCCAAGGGCGCGCCTACGCGTACGCCCTGTCGTCCTATCCGGAAGGACCCCGTGCCAGTCAAGCCTGCAGAAGATCTCGCCGTCCGCTTCCCGCGGGTCGAAGGCGCCGCCCCCGACCAGGACCGGGAGTGGTGCGAGGTCCTGGTCGACGGCGAGTGGCGCCGCATCCGCTTCCACGACTACGGCGAGATCTTCAGCGTGCCCGGCCTCTACGAGGTGGTCTTCCACGAGCACCTGGAGTGCACGTCCCCGCGCGTGGTCGCGCAGCTGCTCGGCAGCGAGCTGGGCCGCGCGGGCGTCGATCCCGGCAGCCTGCGCGGGCTCGATGTCGGCGCCGGCAACGGGATGGTTGCGGAGGAGCTGGCCGACCTGGGCGTGGCGTCGCAGGTCGGCGTCGACCTGCTCCAGGCGGCCGCCGACGCGGCCGAGCGCGACCGCCCCGGCCTGTACGACGACTACCTGGCGTGCGACCTGACCGAGCTCGACGCCGCCGAGCGGCGGCGGCTCGAGCGGTCAGAGCCGAACCTGCTGGCCACGGTCGCGGCGCTGGGGTTCGGCGACATCCCCTGCGACGCGTTCGCGACCGCGTTCGACCTGATCGCCGAGGACGGCTGGATCGCGTTCAACATCAAGGCCGACTTCCTGGAGGAGGACGACCCGAGCGGCTTCGCCGGCCTCGTCCAGGGCATGCTCGAGGACGGCGTGCTCGAGGAGCGCGCGCGCGTGACCTACGACCACCGCCTGTCGATCGACGGGCGCGCGCTGCAGTACGTCGCGATCGTAGGGGTCAAGCGCGCGGACCTTGCCGCCGCGAGCGCCTGAGCGTCGAGCGCGGTTCCGCGCGCGCCGGCGCGTGCCGCGTCGACCTGAACCGATCGAGCTGACGGCACCAAGCGGTTGAGACGGTCAAACGCGCACGGCGTGGATCCCCGGCAGGTCGTCGAAGTCCTCGTCCTGGCTGAAGACGGCGGCGGAGTGCGCGTGTGCCGTCGCGGCGATCCACGCGTCCTGCACTTTGGGGCGCCGGCCGGCGCGCCGCGCGGAGGCGACCAGCTGAGCGAACGCGTCGGCTACGTCCTCGTCGACGGGCAGCGCGACATACGTCGCCCGGACTGCGGTGACGGTCGCCAACCGGCGCGCTCGCACCTCATCGGTAGTCGCCATGTGCACGCCGAGCGCCAGCTCGGCGAGCGTCACGACCGAGATCGCGGCCTCGTCGGGCAAGCGATCCGCGTCCACGGGACGGCCCTGCTCGTCGGCGATGAACACCGAAGTGTCGAGGATGCCCCTCACAGCTCGTCGATCGTGTCCGGCAGCGCCGCGTCGAGATCGCCACGAAGGCCGGCGTCGGCTTGCCGGAGCGTCGCGAGCACGCGCTCCCGCGGGACCCACACGCTGCGTGCGGGCAGCGGTACGAGCTCTGCGACCGGCCGACGATCGACGGTCACCTGCAGACGCTCGCCGGCCTCGACCCGGCGCAGGACATCGGCGGTTCGATTGCGCAGCTCGCGGACCGAGACCTGGTCGGACACACCCGGACTGTAGCACATGAGCTACACGTTGCTGGCGCGTCTTGCCCGCACACTCGCTCAGCCATTAGTGTCGGACGGTCGGCCCCCAACGTGCACAGCCGTGTCGTTCCACAAACTGTGCGAATCCGATCCGCTGCTGGACTTCATACGGACGACCTACCAGGCCGTTCCGATCCGGATGCCGGATCAGCGCTGGCGGCCTCTCACGCTCTTCACGGTCGTCGATAAGGACGTCCGCTACCTGGGCGACGCGCCGGACGTGGTCACGAACGCGGCCGCGACGCCGCCGGTGACGAACGCCAAGCTGCCCGACGTCGCCGGAGCGCAGTCGTCCGAGTTCGAATGGCGAGCCGCGTGTCGCTGTTGGTGCCGTTCCTCGGCGCGATCCTGCCGATCGGCCTCGGCGACATCGAGGCATCCTTCGATGTGCGCCGGCACCGCAAGACCGCGATCCGGATCTCGCTCGGGGCGACCACGCGACGCTTCGTCGCGCCGATCGCGGCCGCCTCGTGGCTCGGGAGCGAGGACGTGAGGCTCCCGCGCACGCTCGACCTGACCCAGAACGGCAAGGCCCTGTCGGTCTACCTCGTCGACTCCGTTCTGCAAGCGAAGGAGCTGTCCATCGCGAGCGGGTCCGAGGCGGCCGGCGAGCTGACGGCGGCCGTGCACGCGAGCTTGGCAGGCAAGCTCGACCCGAGTGCGCTCCTGCTCAGCCGGAGCCGACTCGTGATCAGCGGCAGGCAGGCGGCCCCGTTCGCCTTCACGTGCGTTCCGATTCGCGCCGACGGCTCGGGGCGGATCGTCGAGGTCGGGATGGCGAAGACCGGACTCCGCGCCGCGGCGTCCGGTACGAGCCATCTGACCGCGCTGTCGCACGTAGCACTCGGCGAAGGAAACGAGCTCGTGCGGTTCGATGACGAACGCTGAGACCGCACGCCGGACCCTGGAGGAGTGGCAACGCTCGGTCCACGCGCAGCTCGGGCTTCCGGTCCCGGAGCCACCCAGCGAGGCCCCGTCGCTCTCGCGCTACCTGGAGACCAATCCCGACTATTCGCCGGAGCAAC
>DASSUW010000200.1:0-6454 GCA_035706585.1 Solirubrobacteraceae bacterium
TCCGCGGTCTCCATGTCGTAGATGCGAGGCCGCGGGGGAAGGGTCACGGGGCCGATCAGCTGGTCGTCGCGCCACAGCAGCGCCCGTCGTCCGGAGACCCGCACGGTGTAGGGCGAGGCGTCGACGAACGCGGCGTGCGACGGCACGGTCAGCGGCAGCCCGCGCACCCACAGGAACATCGCGTCCGACGGGCCCGCGCCGCCGCGGCGGGGTGGGTGGGGAGTCCCATTCATCCCGGCCGTCTCGTCGACGACGCGTACGCCGAGCGACTGCAGCTCGACCAGCAGCTGCCGGTCGTCCAGGGACAGCGCCTCAGGCATGCGTGCCGTACGCCTCCTCGTAATTGCGCCAGAACACGCGGTCCTTGAGCTCCTGCGAGATCCCGCGGATGCCGTTGAGCTTCCAGTACTCGCTGTCGAAGTCCGACCACGGCTCGTCGGAGCCGAAGAACACGCGGTCGCCGCCGACGCCCTGCTTCTCGATCTCGGTCAGCAGCCAGCGGGCGCCGAACCCGACCGCCCACGACGTGTCGGTGTAGACCTTGTAGCCGTCGCGCACCCACTGCAGGAACTTCGGGACGAGCTTGATGTGGCCGGACACGCCGCCGCCGAAGTGCACGAGATAGATCTTGCAGCGCTTGCCGTACTTCTCGACGAGCGGGATGAAGTTGTTGATGTCCGAGTTGCCGCCCGGGCTGGTGTGGAAGTGGAACATGAGGTCGTGCTGCTCGCAGACGTCGAAGATCTCGTCGGCGAGCGCCTGCGTCTCCTCGTCCCACGTGCCCGGGTCCGGGTTGCCGCCGAGCAGGAACGTCGTCTTGAGCCCGACGACGCGCGTCTCGCCCGCCAGCTTGAGCGCCTTGCGCGTCATCTCGGCGTTGCGCGGCAGGAACGAGACCCAGATCGCGGCGAGGATGCGGTCGTTGGAGGTCGCCGCGTCCATCACGACCTCGTTGAGGTCGAACGAGATCTCGTGCACGGGGACGCCGTAGTTGGACATCGTCATCGCGCGCTCGATCTTGAAGTAGTCCATGTGGTTCTTCAGGAACTCGTTCGTGTTCCGGTAGTCGTACACCGTCGGCTTGACCGGATGCTCGAGGTCGTAGAACTTCCACGGCGGGATCTCGCCGATGTGGCAGTGCGCGTCGATGATCTTCTTCGGGTGCGTGGCCATCTCAGCCCCTTCCGAAAGTCGCGCGCGCCTGCGCGACGCGCGTCTCCCATTCCTCGCGGGTGTCGAACGTGCGGGCCGGCATGATCGGCGGCCGGTCGAGCAGCCACGTCCCGTCGCGCGGGTCGAGCTGCACGACCTCGAGCGTGAACGTGGGGCGGGTCGCGTCGAGCGGCAGCTCCGACGACGCGTGCAGGGCGCGCCCGCTCGCGACGTGCATCTCGAGGCGGTGCGAGCCGAGCGGCGTGACGTCCTCGAACAGCACGACCCACTCGGCGCGCTCGCGCCGTGCGCGCTCGAGCCGCTCGCGCGCGAGCACCTTGCCCTGCTCGCGCGTGATCTCGCGGTGGCGGTGGCAGAAGGCGGCGTCGCGCACCGCCTCGTGGTCCATCAGCCCGAGCATCGGCGGCGCGTTGGTCGCCACGGCCTCCTGCACGAGCTCGCGCCGCTCGCTCCAGGCGGCGACGAGCTCGTCCTCGGTCTTGACGTCCTCGAGCAGCGCGGCGATCGCACGCACGAGCCCGATGTACTGCTGGTACAGCTCCGCGTTGAGCATCACGGACGGGTAGATCCGCGACTCGGCGCGCCGCCATGCCGCGATCGCAGCCTCGCGGTCCAGCACGAGCATTCGCTCAGACAGTCCAGGTGTTCAGCTGGAAGGCGCGCTCGCGCCACGCGGTGAGCGCGGAGTCGAGCACGTCGAGCGGGTGGAACGGCTTGACGCCCTCCATCAGCAGGTTCTCCGGGAAGCCGTACAGCGCGCCGGACGCGAACCGGCACGCGTACACGGTGCCGCCCTCGCCGAGGAACGTCTCGAGCTGCTTGTTGATCGCCATGTGGCCCGGAAACGCCTCGTCGCCGACGGTCGGGAACCCGCGCGATCCCGATGCCATCAGCACGCCGGGCCCGTAGAGGATGAGGTGCGTCTTGAACCCCTTGCGCAACACGCGCGTGGTGGTCAGCAGGTTCACGAGGCCCACGGACCCCTCGTAGGGGACCGTGTGCATGAACGTGTACGCGGTCTCACCCGGCTCGGCTTGAACGTCCGGGAAGACCTTCTCGGCAGTATCGAAGAGCTCGGTGCCCTTCTCCGGACGTTGGATGGTCTCGGACTTCGCCACAGCTGCCCCTCTCTCGCGGGATCTCCGGCGTATCGGATCGTGAACGCAACCCTAGGCTTGGTCGTGCAATACGTCAAGCAAGGCGGTCAGTAGGCGTATACCATAGGAAATATGGAAGCGCCTGCCGCCCTCCCGGAAATCGAACGGACCGTCTCGGAGATCGGGGCCAAGGTCGCCCGCGCACGGGCCGACCGCGGCTGGTCGCTGGCGCAGCTCGCGCAGCGCGCCGGCCTGTCGCCGGGGGCGGTCCACAAGATCGAGAAGAGCGGCATGACGCCGACGATCGCGAGCCTGATGAAGGTCGCCGCGGCGCTCGGCAAGAGCGTCTCCTACTTCGTCGACGAGCCCTCGGAGCCCGACGTCAACGTGATCCGCGGCGATCAGCGCGCGAAGGTCTACACGTCCAAGCAGGGCCTCGAGCTGCGCAACCTTTCCGGCCGGGACGGAGGATTCGCGGTCGCGGGCGCGGAGGCCGCGATCGAGCCGCGGGCCGACAGCGGGCCGGTCGCGATGAACCATCCCGGGGAGGAGCTCGTGATCATGCTCGAGGGCCGGATGGAGTTCGACGTCGACGGCATCACGCACGCGGTCGGCGAGGGCGACTCGATCCACTTCCGCTCCGTCCGCCCGCACTCCTGGCGCAACCCGACCGACGAACCGGCACGGGCGATCTGGCTCGTGGTCAGAGCGTCGTAGCACCATGCGCGTCGTCGTCGCCATCGGGGGGAACGCCCTGATCCAGGCGGGGGACGACGGAAGCTGGGAGCGCCAGCTCGAGAACGCGCGCTCGATCGCCGCCGACGTCGTGGCGCTGCGCGCGGCCGGCCACGAGGTCGTGCTCACGCACGGCAACGGGCCGCAGGTCGGCGCGCTCATGCTCCAGCAGGAGGCGGGGGCGGCCGAGACGCCGGCGCTGCCGCTGGATGCGCTGATCGCGATGACGCAGGGCCAGATCGGCTACCTGCTCTCCAGCGCGATCGCCGACGTCGATCCCGACGTGAGCACGGTCGCGCTGCTCACGCGCGTGGCCGTCGACCCGGACGATCCGGCGTTCGCGTCGCCGACGAAGCCGGTCGGCCCGTTCTACGAGGCCGGCGAGGCGGTCCGGCTCGCGAGCGAGCGCCGCTGGCACGTCGCCGAGGACGCGGGCCGCGGCTGGCGGCGCGTGGTCCCGAGCCCGCAGCCGCTGCGCGTCCTGGGCGCCGAGCACACGAGCGCGCTGCTGGCCACCGGCGCGGTCGTGATCGCGGTCGGCGGCGGCGGGATCCCGGTCGGCGCGGACGGACGCGGAGTGCAGGGCGTCATCGACAAGGACCGCGCGAGCGCCGAGCTGGCGCTGGCGGTCGCCGCCGACCTGCTGGTCCTGCTCACCGGCGTCCCGCGCGTGGCGGTCGACTTCGGGACGCGCTGGGAACGCGAGCTGGCGCGGCTGACGGTGTCCGAGGCGCTGCGCGGGCTCGCCGACGGGGAGTTCCCGGCGGGGAGCATGGGGCCGAAGATCGAGTCCGCCCGCCGGTTCGTGGAGGGCGGGCGCGGCCGCGCGGTCATCACCACCGCCGGCCGGCTGGCCGCGGCGGTCGACGGTGAGGACGGGACCTGGGTCGTCGCCGACCGCGACCGCGCGGCGGTCTCGGCATGAGCTGGGCGGTCCGGGTCGTTCCGAACCGCTACGTCGACAGCGTGCGGCTGATGCAGGTCGCGGCGACGCTGCGGTCGCAGGACGGGGTCGGCGCGTGCGAGGTGCTGATGGGCACGCCCGCGAACCTGGAGGCGCTTGCCGCGCTCGGCGCGCCGGCGGACGCCGCGCCGACCGACATCGTGATCGCGGTCGACGGTCCCGCCGCGGCGCTCGACGCGGCCGAGCGCGAGCTCGCCGCCGGGGCGGCGCCGGGCGAGGCCGCTCCCGCGGCGCGGCCGCGATCGCTGGCCGCCGCCGCGCGCGAGCTGCCGGGCGCGAACGTGGCGATCGTCTCGGTGCCCGGCGACTACGCGGTGCTCGAGGCCCATCGCGCCCTGACCGCCGGCATGCACGTGTTCCTGTTCTCCGACCACGTGTCGGTGGCCGACGAGCTGGCGTTGAAGCGACGCGGCGCTTCGCGAGGCCTGCTGGTGATGGGGCCGGAGTGCGGCACGGCGATGCTCGGCGGCGTCGGGCTCGGGTTCGCGAACGAGGTGCGCTCGGGGTCGGTCGGGATCGTCGCCGCGGCCGGCACGGGGGCGCAGGAGGCGAGCGTGCTGCTCGACCGCGCCGGGGTCGGCGTGTCGCAGATCGTCGGCGTCGGCGGCCGCGACCTGTCGGCCGACGTCGGCGGGATCATGTTCCGGGCGGGCATGGAGCTGCTGGCCGCCGACGACGGCACCGACACGTTGTTGCTGGTCTCCAAGCCGCCGTCGCCGGACGCGGTGCGCGCGCTCGGCGACGTCGACGTGGGCGGCAAGCGCGTCGTCGCCGCGTTCGTGGGTTGGGGCGACGGCGACGCCCCGTTCGAGGTGCACGCGACGCTGGAGGCGGGCGCGTTCGCGGCCGCGCAGTCCGCGCCGCCCGACGCCGAGGTCGACGTGCCGCGGGGGGACGGCGACCTGCTCGGGCTGTTCTCCGGCGGGTCGCTCGCCTACGAGGCGGAGACGATCCTCGGACCCGGCCGGCGGATCCTCGACCTCGGCGCCGAGGAGTACACCCAGGGCCGGCCGCACCCGATGGTCGATCCCGCGTACCGGCTCGGGCTGCTGCGCGACGAGGGCCGCCGCGCCGGCGCCGTGCTGCTCGACGTCGTGCTCGGCCACGGCGCGCACGCGGACCCGGCCGGCGCGCTCGCCGACCTGGCTGCCGACCGGCCGGTGATCGCGCACGTGTGCGGCACGCCCGAGGACCCGCAGGACGCGCGCCGCCAGGAGCGCACGCTGCGCGACGCGGGCGTGACCGTCGCGCCGACGAACGCCGCCGCCGCGCGGCTCGCAGCGGAGGCGATCGCATGAGGCGCGTCTCCGCGCCGCGCCGCGCGCCCTCCCCGCGGCCCTCCGCGGAGGCCGCCGCGTGAGGATCGCGATGCTCACGTACTCGCTCAAGCCGCGCGGCGGCGTCGTGCACGCGCTCGAGGTGTCCGAGGCGCTCGCGCAGCGCGGGCACGACGTCGAGCTCGCGGCACTCGGCCGCCCGGGCGAGGAGCTGTTCCGCGCCGCCACGGTGCCGCTGCACGTCGTGCGCCACACGCCGCCGGACGACGAGCCGTTCGACGTCCGCATCCAGGGCATGCTCGAGGCGTACGCGGCCGGGCTGGGTCCGTGGCTGACGGCCGGGGCCTTCGACATCGTGCACGCACAGGACTGCCTGTCGGCCAACGCGGCGCTCGCGGTGCGCGCGGCCGGCGCGATCGACCACGTGATCCGGACGGTCCATCACGTCGACGACTTCACGTCGCCGTCGCTGATCGAGTGCCAGGACCGCTCGATCCTCGCCCCCGACCGCGTCCTGTGCGTCTCGCGCCCGTGGGTCGCGCGGCTGGCCGAGGACTTCGGCGTCGACGCCGGGCTCGTCGCCAACGGCGTCGATCGCGGCCGCTTCCGGCCGGCGCTCGACGCCGCCGAGCGCGAGCGGGAGCGGTCGCGCGCCGCGGTCGGTGGCCGCTTCACCGTGCTCACGATCGGGGGGATCGAGCCGCGCAAGGGCTCGCTGACGCTGCTGGAGGGCTTCGCCGCGCTGCGCCGCCTCGCGCCCGAGCTCGACCCGCTGCTGCTGATCGCGGGCGGGATGACGCTGTTCGACTACCGCCACGAGCGGGACCGCTTCGCGGCGCGCGCCGACGAGCTCGGCGTGACCGACGACGTGCGCGTGCTCGGCCCGCTGGGCGACGGCGAGATCGAGCGGCTGCTGCGGGCCGCCGACGTGTTCGCGTTCCCGTCGGTCAAGGAGGGCTTCGGCCTGGTGGCGCTCGAGGCGCTCGCCGCCGATCTGCCGGTCGTCGCGTCCGACCTCGACGTGCTGCGCGGCTTCCTCGTCGACGGCGAGAGCGCGCTGCTCGTCCCGGTCGGCGACGGCGACGCGCTGGCCGCGGGGCTGGAGCGCGTGGCGCGCGACAGCGCGTTGCGCGACCGCCTGCGGTCCGGCGGCCGCGCCGTCGTCGCCGCCCACACGTGGGACGCGGCGGCGGCGGCCCACGAGCGGG
>DASSUW010000201.1:0-21490 GCA_035706585.1 Solirubrobacteraceae bacterium
GCACCCGGCGGCGCGCGACGAGCCGGCGCCGGGCGCGAAGCGCGCGGCGCGCCGCGCCGCCGGCACGATCGGAAGCGGGCCGCCGGAGATCGTGTTCGAGCCCGACCCCGAGACGCGCAACCGGATCCAGATGGCCGCGGAAAGCGACCTGGAGGCGTCGCGGTACGCGCACTGGCGCGGCACGGTGACGTTCCACGACGTCGCGAACGCGTGGTTCAACATGTCCGACCCGAACCTCACGCCCGAGCTGCGGGCGGAGTTCAAGACCATGTTCCCCGGCCTGCTCGACGCGTTCGCGGAGCCGCGCAAGGGGATCATCACCGCGTACTTCTGCCGGCACATCCGGGTGGCGGCCGTGCTGACCGACATCGGCCATGCCGCCGGCGCGGCCGAGGGCGTCCCCGAGGCGACGCTCAAGGGCCCGCCGCCCGCCGGCATCCGTGAGCTGCTGCCGCGTGACGGCATCGAGCCGCACACCAACGGCCATGGCGACCCGACGCCCCGGGGCGAGAAGCGCAAGCCCGCGCGACCGCGACGGAGCTTCCTGCGCACGTGCCTGCACCTGTTCGACCCGGCGCCGGCGTCGAGCTCCGCCATCCACATCGAGCCGACGTTCGGCGACCCCGCCGACTGGAAGGCGAAGGAGATCCTCTTCCAGTGCATGAAGCTGCACTACAAGGCGCTCGAGTTCCTCACGCCGCAGCCGCGCAAGATCTGCATGCGGATGATCTTCGGCGTGATCGCCACGCTCCTGGGCACGCTTGACGCCCGCGCGCTCAACAAGCAGCTCGACAAGCCGTTCGGATCGGACCCGACGGAGGTCGCCACGCTCGAGCGCGAGCTCGCGGAGGCGCAGGCGTACTACCGCGCCTCCGCCCAGCGACAGGCGCAGCTCGAGTACCTGCTCGGCATGCTGTCGGCGATCATCCCGGCGGCGGCGATCACCGCGATCGTCGCCATCACCGCCGGGCTGCTCGACAAGCCGGCGACTGTCGCCGTGCTCGGCGGGGCGATCGGCGCCGTCGTCAGCGTGATGTCGCGGATGTCGAGCGGCAGCATCGAGCTCAAGCCGGAGTCGGGCAAGAAGACGATCCGCGCGCTCGGCTTCATGCGCCCGGTGATCGGCGGCATCTTCGGCGCCGTCGTGTACGTCTTCCTCGCCGGCGGGATCGTCGAGATCGTCACGCCGCCCACCGGCACCGGCGAGCTCGCGTTCTACGGCGGGCTCGGGTTCCTCTCGGGCTTCAGCGAGCGCTTCGCGAACGACGTGATCGCGCAGGGAGCGTCTAAGACTCCGCCACTTCCCGATACAGCGCGTTCGCCGGCGCCCCAGTGAGGTCGGCGACGACGCGGGCGGCCACGCGCGCGCGGGCGCCCGCGTCGACAAGACGGCGCACCGCGTCGACCGCGGCGGGATCGACACCGGACACCGGCGGCGCGCCGCCGATCACCAGGACGACCTCGCCCCGCGGCGGCGCCGAGAGGTAGCGAGCGGCGAGCTCGGAGGCGGTGCCGCGCACGACCTCCTCGTGGACCTTCGTGAGCTCGCGGCAGACGGCGACGGGCCGGGAACCGTCGAGCTCGGCGAGCGTGGAGAGCGACGAGCCGACGCGCTTGGGCGATTCGAACGCGACGACCGTCTCCGGGGACGCGAGGACCTCCAGCAGGGCGGCGCGCTTGCGCGGGAGGAACCCGACGAACCGCCACGCGTCCGCCGGCAGGGCCGAGGCCACCAACGCCGCCAGCGCGGCCGACGGACCCGGCAGGACCTCGACCTCCAGCCCGGCCGCCACGCACCCCTGCACGAGCACGTAGCCGGGATCGGACACCAGCGGCATCCCCGCGTCGCTGACGAGGGCGACCACCGCCCCGTCCTGCATGCGCGACACCAGCTCGGCCGTCCGCTCGCGCTCGTTGTGCTCGTGGTAGGAGATCAACGTCGCCTGCACGCCGTAGCGCTCGAGCAGCACGCGCGTCCGCCGCGTGTCCTCGCACGCCACCACGTCGGCGTCGCGCAGCGCGGACAGCACGCGCAGCGTGACGTCCTCGAGGTTCCCGATCGGCGTCGGGCAGACGACCAGTCGCCCGCCGGTCACGCGAGCGTCTCCGTGTACCCGGCGTTCAACAGGCCCGTGCCGTCGCGGCCCATCATCGCCGCCCCGAGCAGGCCCGCCTCCGGCCCGAAACGGGCGACCTCGATGCGGACCGCGTCGCGCCCCGGCAGCAGCGCACGCGCGGCGACCATCTCGCGCGCGGGATCGAGCAGCAGGTCGCCCGCCTCGCTCACGCCGCCGCCGATCACCACCACCTGCGGGTTGAAGATGTTCACGAGCGACACAAGCCCGACCCCGAGCCGCCGGCCGATCTCGCCGATCGCCTCGCGCGCCACCGGATCGCCCTGCCGTGCGAGCTCGGTGATCAGCGGCCCGGTCAGCTCGCGCCCTTCCTCCAGCGCCAGTCCGAGCGCCGTGTCCGGCCGCCGGGCGACCGCCAAGGACGCCCATCGCACCAGCGTCGTGCCCGAGCACACCGTCTCCAGGCAGCCGTAGTTGGGGCAGTTCGGCGACTGACAGGGCGGGCCGTCCAGCTCCACGACCATGTGCCCCATCTCGGCCCCGCCGCCGACCGACCCCCGGTACACCTGGCCGCCGAGCAGCAGGCCGCCGCCGATGCCGGTCCCCAAGGTCAGCAGGACCACGTCGGAGCATCCCGCGGCCGCGCCGCACCGCGCCTCCGCGAGCACCGCGCAGTTGGCGTCGTTGTCGACCGCCACCGGCAGCCCGAGCGCCTCCGACATCACCTCGTGGAACGCGATGTCCGCGAGCGGCGCGTTGGCCGCCTGCACCGCCATGCCGGTCCGCGAGTCGAACGTGCAGGGAATGCCGAATCCCACCGCCTCGATCCCGTCGCCAACGGCGGTCCGGATCTCCTGGACCGCGTCGGCGATCATCTGCACGAGTCCGTTCTGGTCCAGTCCGTAGATCAGACGGTTGGTACGGTGATGGATCGCGAGGTCGGCGTCGACCGCGCCGGCCAGGAGCTTGGTGCCGCCGAGGTCGACGCCTATGACGCCTCGCTCGACCACGCCGGCCACCATACCGCTCCCCCTCCATGGCCGACCACGAAGACGAGCCGCAATACACCCTCTACCGATCGCGTCCGCGCCTCCCGTGGCGGCGGGAGACCGACGGCCTCGACGGGTTGCGCGAGCCGGGAGAGCGGCGCGACGACGAGCCGCCCAAACGGCGCACCTGGCCGTGGCGGAGGCGCCGCGGGCCGGCCCGCCCGCGCCGCAGGATCACGGTCGGCCGCGTGCTGCGCTACTTCGCGCTGGCCGTCGGCGCGTGGCTGCTGATCTCGCTCGTCCTGTTCCTCGTCAGCGCGCAGATCCAGTCGGCCAAGATCTCCGACGCCGCCGAGACCCAGCTGAGCGGCGGCGGCTATCCGCTCACGTCGCCCAACACGGTCCTCGTGCTCGGCTCCGACGCGCGGACCAAGGGCAACGCCGAACCGGGCGCCCAGACGATCGGCGACCCCAGCCGCTCTGACTCGATCATGCTGCTGCGCATCGGCGGCGGCGCGAACGCGCAGCTGTCGGTCCTGCGCGACACGATCGTCGACATCCCCGGCCACGGCCGCAACAAGATCAACGCCGCGTACGCGTTCGGCGGCCCGTCGCTGGCGATCGAGACCGTCGAGCTGTACCTCGGCATCGACATCAACCACCTGATCGAGGTCAACTTCGAGAACTTCCCGGAGCTGATCGACTCGCTCGGCGGCATCACCTACACCGGCAACTGCGTGATCTCGAAGATCAACGGCGGCAGCCGCAACGGCGGCACGACGCTGCGGCTGAAGGCCGGCACGCACGAGCTCAACGGCGACCAGGCGCTCGCGCTCGCCCGCACGCGCAAGAACGACTGCCGCCCGCAGGAGGACGACCGCGCGCGCGTGCGGCGCCAGCAGAAGATCCTTGCCGCGATCAAGGGCAAGGTCACGTCGTTCGAGACGTTCTTCCGCCTGCCGTGGGTCTCGTGGGCGGCGCCGAAGGCGATCCGCTCGGACATGTCCGGGCCCACGCTGCTCGGCCTGATCGGCGCCGAGCTGATCGGCGGCAACGGGAAGAAGCTCGTGCTCAAGCCGTCGAGCGGCGAGATCCTGCCCGACGGCGGTCAGGGCCTCGTCGTCGACGACGCGGTCAAGCAGCAGACGGTCGACGAGTTCCTGAAGGGGTAGATCCCGGACGCGGGCGCGTCCGGGATCTCCCGGGCTTCAGCGACCGCCGCGGCGGTCGTCGATCTGCGCGCGGATCTCGCCGCCCGGCCACTTCGTGCTGTGGACGTTGACGTACGTCACGCCGGCGTCGATGGCGTCGAGGAACTCCTGGTAGGCGCCTGCCTCGATGCCCTGGACCCCCGGTCCGATGACGTCGCCCGGCCGGATCGTGCCGGTGATCGTCGCGGGCGCCGCCGGGCACGCCTGGGTGCCCGCCGGGCCGTTGCCGAGGTTCGTGCACAGGAACACGCTGATGCCACCGGCAGCGCCCTTCTCGTGCCCGAAGTGGATGTGCGCCTGCTGGACGTCGCCCTCGAGATCGCGGTACGACAGGCGGTAGTCGATCCGGTCGTGGAACCGGCTGATCTGAGCGTCGAACTTGCCGCTGCCCGTCGTCGAGATCGGCAGCGGCGTCTCCTCGTAGCCGCTGAGGCGCTCGTCGATCTTCTTGCCGCCACCGGTCGCGACCGCGGCCGCGACGATGCCCAGCACAGCGACGACGACCACCAGAGCGGTCAGCTGCAGTCTCCTCCTCACCCGTCAACCTCCTCCCCTCGGAGTGCACCGAACGGAGGAGATACGTCGGCGCGGAAGGTGAGGTTCAGAGCCCGGTCAGCGCGGCCACCCGCTCACGGTGCGCCGTGCCGTCGCCGTACGCGTGGGCGTTCGCCTCCCCGCGCTTGAGGAAGAAGTGCAGGTCGTGCTCCCACGTGAAGCCGATGCCGCCGTGCACCTGCAGCGCCGCGCGCGGGACCCGCCGGCCGGCGTCGCCGGCGTAGGCCTTGGCGCATGCGACCGCGAGCGGGGCGGTCTCCGGCTCGTTGTCGAGCGCCCACGCCGCCCAGTACACGGCCGAGCGCGCCCCCTCGACCTCGAGCAGCATCTGCGCGCACGCGTGCGAGACCGCCTGGTAGGTACCGATCGGCCGCTCGAACTGCTTGCGGTCCTTCGCGTACTCGACCGCCATCTCCATCGCGCGCGTCGCGACGCCGACGGACTCGGCGGCGCTCATCACCGCCACCTGGCCGCGGCCCTTGTCCACGTCGGCGCCGAGCGGCTCGCGCGCGCCGCCGGTCACCCGGTAAAGCCGGCGCGTCGGATCGAGCGCGCGGACCGGTTCGACCGACGCGCCGGTGACCGCGTTGCCGTCCCAGTCGACGAGCACATCGGCGGTCCCCGCGTCGGCGGCGAGCTCGTCGACCACCAGCGCGCCGCGCCCGCCCGCGATGTCGGCGCCGAGCAGGCCGGCCGCCCACGTGGACTGCAGCGGCGTCGGCGCGAGCGCGTAGCCGAGCTCCTCGGCGACGACGATCAGCTCGACGGTTCCGAGCTCGGCGATCTCGGGCCACCCGAGCTCGACGATCTCGTTCCACTGCTGATCGGTCCAGCCGCGCTCGTCCTCGAGCGCGAGCCGGCGGACCTCGCTGAGCGGATAGCGGGCGGCGAGGAACTCGCGTGCGGTCGACTTGATCGTGCGCTGGTCGTCGGAGAGATCGAAGTTCATGCGCGCGGAAGCCCCAGCACCCGTTCGGCGACGATGTTCTTGAGGATCTCGGTCGTCCCACCCTCGATCGAGTTCGCCCGCGAGCGCAGGAACCGGTACGGCCACGGCCCTTCGGCGACCTGCGCGCTCGCGCCCGCGACATCCATCGCCAGCTCGCTGATCGCCTGGTTGACCTCGGCCCAGTGCCACTTGCCGAGCGAGCCCTCCGGGCCGGGCGCGCCGCGCTTCATCGTCGCGGTCAGCCCGCGGTAGGCGTTCAGGCGCAGGACCTGCGACTCGACGTACAGCTGCGCGAAGCGCTGGCGGATGACCGGGTCGCCGGCGAGGCCGGCCGCGCGGATCAGCTCCTGCAGCTCGCGCAGGACGATGTGCACCTGCACCTGCAGCGCGAACGCCAGGCCGGCGCGCTCGTGCATGAGCGTCGTGATCGCGACCGGCCAGCCCTGGCCCTCGCCGCCGACGATGTTCTCGTCGGGAATCCGGGCCTCCTCGATGAACAGCTCGTTGAACTCGGCCTCGCCGGTGATCTGCACGAGAGGCCGCACCTCGACGCCGTCCTGCTCCATGTCCATCAGGAAGTACGTGAGCCCGCGGTGCTTGGGCGCGTCCGGGTCGGTGCGCGCGACGAGCATGCACCACTTGGCCTCGTGCGCGTACGTCGTCCAGACCTTCTGGCCGGTGACGATCCACTCGCTCCCGTTGCGGCGCGCGCGTGTCTTCAGCGACGCGAGGTCGGACCCAGAGCCCGGCTCGGAGAAGCCCTGGCACCAGATCTCGTCGGCCGACAGGATCGGCGGCAGGAAGCGCTGCTTCTGCTCCTCGGTGCCGTGCATGATCACGGTCGGCCCGCCCATCGCGAGCCCGAGGACGTTGGCCATCGGCGGCGTCCCGGCGCGCGCGACCTCCTCGAAGAAGATCGCCTGCTCGACGAGCGTCGCGCCGGCGCCGCCGTACTCGGTCGGCCAGCTCAGGCCTGCCCAGCCGCGCTCGTTGAGCGCCTTCTGCCAGGCCCGACGGAACTCGAAGGCGGCTTTGTCGTCGTCGGGCTCGGGTCCGGGGTTGTTGGCTTCCAGCCAGCCCCGGACGTCGTCACGAAACTCCCGCTCGGCAGGCGACAGCGTCAGGTCCATGGACCGCGGACGCTACAGGCTCGGGCGCGCGGGAGCGCCGGGACGCGAGCGCGACCCCGCCGAGAATGAGCACGAGGCCGCCGACCGCGGCGATCGTGATCGGCTCGTCGCGGAAGACCGCGCCGTAGAACAGGGCCACGCCGGGAGCGAGGTAGCTGACCAGCGAGGCGCGGCCGGCGCCGACCTCGGCGATCAGCTTGTAGAAGATCACGAACGCCAGCGCGGTTCCGATCGCGCCGAGCGCGAGCAGCGCGCTCACCGCGCCGAGGCCGGGAGTCTCGGACGGCGCGGTGGCCACCGCGATCGGCAGCGTCACCAGCGACGCGATCGACAGCGAGACGAACGACGTCTGCATCGAGGTCAGGCGCCCGTAGCGGCCCTTGACCACGAAGCCGCCGAGCGCGTAGAAGGCGGCCGCGCCGATCATCGCCATCCCGCCGAGGAACTGCCCGAGCGTGCTGATCGACTCGACGCCGACCACGACCGCGACGCCCGCCAGGCCGATGACCAGGCCGAGCGCCTGGCGGCGGTCGATCCGCTCGGACGGATCGATGAACGGCGCGAACAGCGCCACGAACAGCGCGGCCGGCGAGATCAGCACCGCTGTCAGCCCGGACGGCACCTCGTGCTCGCCGAACGTGATCAGCAGGAACGGCGCGACCACCGAGACGGTGCCGAGCACGAGCGCCCAGCCGGGGCGCCGGCGCATGTCGGCGAACGCGCCGCGGGCCGCGCCACGGAGGGCGATCAGCAGCACGAGCGACGCGAGCGTCGTGCGGCCCCAGACGATCATCGGCGCGCTGAAGCCCTCGAGCGCGAACTTGATCAGCAGGTAGGAGCCGCCCCAGATCGCGGCGAGCGCGGACAGCAGCGTGATCTGGCGGGGCGTCATCGCGGCCCAGTGTGGCAGCGCGACGCCCCCAGCGGAAATGACAATTGCACCTACGGCCTATAAGTAGGGCTGATAGGTCCGCTAGTCCGACGCCGACGGCGGCGACGACGCGGGCTTGGACTCCGTCTTGGACTCCTTGGCCTTCGCGTCGTGCTTGTCGGCGCCATCCTTGGCCGACTTCTCGGTCTCGCGCTTGCGCCGCGCGGTGCCGTAGTCCGTGTTGTAGAAGCCCGACCCCTTGAAGTGCACCGCGACCGGGTGGAACACGCGCTGCACCGGCGCGCCGCACTCCTCGCACTCGGTCACCGGGTCGTCGGTGATCTTCTGCATCACCTCGAACAGGTGCCCGTTCTCGCAGCGGTACTCGTAGATCGGCATCGCGGCGGCCGAGTATAGGCTGGAGGCCATGGCCGCCCAGTCGATGGACGAAGTCGTCGCGCTCTGCAAGCGGCGGGGATTGATCTTCCCCGCCTCGGAGATCTACGGCGGCATCGCCAACACCTACGACTACGGGCACTACGGGGTCCTGCTCAAGAACAACGTGATCAACGCCTGGTGGAAGGCGATGATCCAGGAGCGCGACGACGTCGTCGCGCTCGACTCGGCGATCATCCAGCACCCGCGCACGTGGGAGGCCTCGGGCCACCTCGCGGGGTTCACGGACCCGCTGGTCGACTGCAAGACGTGCGGCAAGCGGTTCCGGGCCGACCACCTGCTGGAGCTCGAGTGCGGCCGCAAGCCGTCCAAGCATCCGGGTGAGACCGACGAGTGCGATCTCACGGAGGCGCGCGAGTTCAACCTGATGTTCGAGACGACGATCGGGCCGGTGAAGGACTCGGCGTCGACCGTCTACCTGCGGCCCGAGACCGCGCAGGGCATCTTCCTCGACTTCAAGACCACGCTGCAGTACGCGCGCCGCAAGCCGCCGTTCGGGATCGCGCAGGTCGGCAAGTCCTTCCGCAACGAGATCACGCCCGGCAACTTCATCTTCCGCACGCTCGAGTTCGAGCAGATGGAGATGGAGTTCTTCGTGCCGCCCGACCAGGCCGAGCACTGGCACGAGCACTGGATGCAGGAGCGCATGAACTGGTACGTGTCGCTCGGCATCGACCGCGAGCGCCTGCGGCTGCGCGCGCACGACGCGGACGAGCTGAGCCACTACTCGTCGGCGACGTCCGACGTCGAGTACCTGTATCCGATCGGCTGGTCCGAGCTCGAGGGCATCGCCAACCGCGGCGACTTCGACCTCACGCAGCACGCCCAGTTCTCCGGCGAGAAGCTCGAGTTCTTCGACCCCAACGCGGGCGAGCGCTACGTGCCGCACGTGATCGAGCCGGCCGCCGGCGTCGGCCGCACGATCCTGGCGCTGCTGTGCGATGCCTACGACACCGACGAGATCGGGGGCGAGCAGCGCACGGTGCTGCGGCTGCACCCGTCGGTCGCCCCGGTGAAGGTCGCCGTGCTGCCGCTGCTGCGCAAGGACGGCCACCCCGAGAAGGCGCGCGAGATCTACCTCGCGCTGCGCAAGCACGTGAGCGCCGAATACGACGAGGGCGGGGCGATCGGCCGCCGCTACCGGCGCCAGGACGAGATCGGCACGCCGCTGGCGGTCACCGTCGACCACCAGACGCTCGAGGACGACACGGTCACCCTGCGCGACCGCGACACGCTCGAGCAGGAACGGGTGACCGTCGCCGACCTCGTCGGTCGTGTGACAGAGTCGGTGCGGTGAGCACCGCCGCCGACCAGATCTCCTACCACGACCTCTACGAGCGCTGGGAGCGCGGGAACTGGCGCGCGACCGAGATCGACTTCAGCGTCGACAAGGTCCAGTGGCGGGAGAAGTTCTCCGAGTTCGAGCGCAGGGCCGCACTGTGGAACTACGCGATGTTCTTCCACGGTGAGGACGCGGTGGCGGACGACCTGTCGCCGTTCATCGACGCCGCGCCGCGCGAGGAGCAGAAGTACTTCCTCGCCACCCAGCAGGTCGACGAGGCGCGCCACGCGGTGTTCTTCAGCCGCTTCATGCGCGAGGTCGTCGAGCTCGGGGACGGCACGGTCGCGGGCGGGCTCGCAGCGACGCGCCCGCAGCTCACCTGGGGCTTCGTGAAGACGTTCGAGATGCTCCACCGGGTCGTCGACGAGCTGCGTCGCGACCGGTCTGCCGCGAAGCTCGCGCAGGCCGTGACGATGTACCACTTCGTCGTCGAGGCGACGCTCGCGCAGCCCGGCCAGCACTTCATCTCCGACTACCTCGCCGCCCGCGACGTCCTGCCCGGCTTCCGCGCGGGCATGCGCAGCGTCTCGCTCGACGAGCAGCGTCACATCGGCTTCGGGGTCAAGCTGCTGCGCGACCTCGCCGCCGCGGACCCGGAGGTTCCCGACGCGGTCGCCGAGCAGTTGCGCGCGGTGACCCCGGTGTCGCTCGGCGTGTTCGTCCCGCCGCACTGGGACACCCGCTACGTCGAGTGCTTCGGCTTCACGCTCGAGGACGTCTACGAGGAGGGCGCGCGCTCGTTCGAGGCGAAGTTCCGCGCCGCCGGCCTGCCGATCGAGTCGCTGCCCGGGCCGCAGATCATGCCGATGGACATGCCCGCGCGCGGGCGCGCCGAGCGCGGGCTGGCGATGCTGCGCTACGGCTACCTCGGCGAGCGCAACGGCCCCGCGGCGCGCGAGCCCGAGGCGATGGCGGTGCTGTTCGACAGCATCCGCCGCAACGTCGACCTGCGCCGCGCGCCCGACGGCCCGTTCGTCCTGCAGTGGGAGTTCACGGACGCCGAGCCGTGGCATGTGCGGCTCGACAACGGAGCGACCGCCGCCGCGCCCGGCCGCGCGCCGGAGCCGGACCTCGAGGTCAGATGCCGCTTCGACGACTGGGTCGACGTCGTCGCCGGCCGGCTCGATCCCCGGCGCGCGGTCGCCACCGGGCGCCTGCGACCGCGCGGGACGCCGCGGGCGCTGTGGCGCGCCCGCGGGCTGTTCACTTCTTCTTGACCGTCAGGGTCATCCGCATCTCCTCGTGCTGCGAGCAGAAGAGGAGGTACCGGCCCGGCTTCCTGAGCCGCTTGGTGGTCCACGTGCCGCCCGCCTGCAGCGGCGAGTGGAACTTCGCCGGGCCCTTCTTCACGTTCACGTCGTGAGCGTCGAAGCTGAACTCGTCCCACACGAAGCGGACCTTGGCGTTCTTCTTGACGGTCAGCTTGAACGGGGCGTAGAAGTTCGACGCGATCTGCACCTTGGCAGTGCGCGCCTCGGCCGCGGAGCTGAACAGGAGCGCCGCTCCCGCCGCCACGATGGCGACGGGAGCGCTGATGACACGGAGCCTCATTGCGTGACCGTGATCGTGCCCTTCATCTCGGCGCCGTGGACGATGCAGTAGTACGGGTACGTCCCCGGCTTCGAGAAGCTGACGGTGGTGCTCTTGGGCAGCGGCGTCGACTTGACGTCGTCGAGCATGCCGGTGTTCACGAACCCGTTGCCATGGCTCGTGCCGTTGACGACCAGCGCCGTGCCGAACGGCTCGCTCGGGTACACCGTGCGCGCGTCCAGGCCGGCCGGGCCGATGAACGCCTGTGCGAGCTCGGCCGCGTAGGCCTCGGGCCCGAACGCGACGTTGTGCGTCTCGGTCGACTTGTCGGACATCGTGAAGGTGACCGGCTGGTCGACCTTGACCGTCTTCTTGGCGGGGAAGAACGCGAGCGTCGCGATGCCCTTCTTGTCGTTGCCGGCCTTGATCGTGGCGCCCGACGGCACGCCCTGGCCGGCGACGAGCTTCTTCGCCAGCTTCGCGGCCGCCCTCCCCTGCTTCTTGATCCGCTTGCGGTCCTGCTTCGCGGACGCGATGTGGGCCTTGGCGCCCTTGACCACGACCTTGCCCTTCATGCCCGGATGCAGCGAGCACAGGACCGTGTAGGTGCCCTTCTTCGGGAACCTGACCTTCATCGGCTCCGGCGGCCCGCCGAGCGGAAGGCCCGACCCGACGGCCGCGCTGCCGTCGTAGCTCTTGCCGCCCGTCGGCGCGGCGACGCCGGGGTTGATGCCGACGCTCGGCTGGCCGTTGAACCAGAAGTCGGCGCCGGCCGCGTCCTTGACGCCGGCGACCGGGTTGCCGGGATCGAGCGCGAACAGCTCGGGAACCGCCTCGCCCTTCTTCGGAAGGTAGATGTTGTGGAACCCGACGATCTGGAAGTTCACGCGATCGCCCTTGTGGATGGTGACGCGCTTCGGATAGAAGGCGTTGTCGGTCGCGAACTCGGGCACGCCCTTCAGCAGCCCCTTGGGCGGGGTGCCGGCGAACATGTCCTTCGTCGCGCCCTGCGCGGCGGCGGCTGGGATCAGCAGCGCGGCGCCCGCGATTGCGGCTATACGGCGGAGATTCTCCATGGGCCGCAGCCTTTCGCGCGCGGCGCGCGCGCAAATCAGGGATATCCCTAGTCGTTGCCCCGGAGCAGCGTCCGCGCGGCCGCGGTAGCGGCGCCCAGCGTCGCCCGGTGGTCGTGCTCGGGCTCGCCGAGCAGGCTCAGGGCCAGGCCGTCGGCGAGCGAGAGCAGCACCGCGGCGACCGCCTCGGCGTCGTCGGCCAGCCGCACCACGCCCTCGCGGTCCTTGGCGGCCAGCAGCTCGGCCACGTGGGTCCGGGTCGCGCGCTGCAGCGCCGCGAACTCGGCGGCGATCTCGGGATTGCGCCGGCCCGAGGTGAACAGCTCGAAGCGCAGGGCCACGAACCCCGGATCGCGCTCGACGAGCGCCTCGAGCGAGTGCAGCAGGACGGCGATGACGTCGTCGACGGTCCGCGCGCCCGCCAGCTCGGTCCCGAGATGCTCGAGCCGGATCTCGGCGTCGCGCCGCACGACCTCGGCGATCAGCTTCTCCTTGGTGCCGAAGTGGTAGTGCAGCAGCCCGCGGGAGACGCCCGCCTCGCGCGCCACCTGGTCGAACGTGGACCCGGCGGCGCCGCGCGCCGCGACGGATCGCCGCATGGCATCGACGATCCGGGCGCTTGCCTCCATGGCCGCGAGCCTAGCTCGCGGCCACGGTCCTGTAGCGCTTGACGGCCAGCGGCGCGAACACGGCGATCAGCACGGCGCACCACACGAACGACATCCAGACGTCGGTGTTCGCCGGCGTGTCGAGCCACAGCGACCGCAGGGCATCCGACCACGTCGTGAACGGGTTCGCCTTGGCGAACTGCTCGAGTCCGTCGGGCATCGACTCGGCCGGCACGAACACGCCGGACGCGAACGTGAGCGGGAAGATCAGCGTGAAGCCGATCGAGTTGGCGGTCTCGGGGGTGTCGGAGAACAGGCCGACGAGCGCGAACACCCACGAGAACGCGTACCCGAGCAGCAGCAGCAGCACGATGCCGAGCACGATCTCGCCGACCGTCGCCCCGGTGAAGTTGAAGCCGGCGAGGAAGCCGACGGAGAACAGCACGCACAGCGACAGGCAGTTGAGCAGCACGTCCGAGAACGTGCGGCCCATCAGCACGGCGGCGCGTGACATCGGGAGCGAGCGGAAGCGATCGATGAGGCCCTTCTTGACGTCCTCCGACAGGCCGAGCGCGGTGACGAACCCGCCGAACGCGATCGACTGGACGATGATGCCCGGCATCAGGAAGTCGACGTAGTCGAAGCCCGGCGTCTGGATCGCGCCGCCGAACACGTAGACGAACAGCAGCACGAACATCACCGGCTGGATCGTGTAGGCGATCAGCAGGTCCGGCTGGCGCGGGATCCGCATCAGGTTGCGGCGCGCGAGGACGACCGTGTCCTCGACCGTCATCGAGAGCGCGCTCACGCGGCCACCTCCTCCTGCTCGGGCTCCTCCTCGGCGGCGTGGCCGGTGAGCGCGAGGAACACGTCGTCGAGCGTCGGGCGCTGGATCGAGATGTCGTCGATGCCCACGTCGGCGTCGTCGAGCGAGCGCACGATGTCCGGGATCAGGCCGTGGCGCCGGCGCACGGGCGCGCGGACGACGCCGTCGTCGGTCACCGGCTGGTCCAGGCACAGCGGTGCGAGCGCGGCGATCGCGGCCTCGCCGTCGGCGGGATCCTCGAGCGCGATCTCCACGCGCTCGCCGCCGATCTCGGCCTTGAGCTCGTCCGACGTGCCCTCGGCGATCACGCGCCCGTGGTCGATCACCACGATCCGGTCGGCCAGGCGATCGGCCTCGTCGAGGTACTGGGTCGTGAGCAGCACGGTGGTACCGGCCTGCACGCGCGCCTCGATCGTCTCCCACATGCCGAGACGGCTGCGGGGATCGAGACCCGTCGTCGGCTCGTCGAGGAACAGCACCGGCGGCTGGGCGACGAGCGCGGCCGCCAGATCGAGCCGGCGGCGCATGCCGCCCGAGTACGTCTTGGCGGGCCGCTTGGCGGCCTCGGTGAGGTCGAACCGCACGAGCAGCTCCTCGGCCCGCCGGCGCGAGCGCTCGCGCCCGAGGTGGTACAGCCGCCCGACCATCTCGAGGTTCTCGACGCCGGTCAGGTTCTCGTCGACGGCCGCGTACTGGCCGGCGAGCCCGATCTGGGCGCGCAGCGCCGCGGCGTCCTTGACGACGTCGAGCCCGGCCACGCGCGCGTGGCCCGCATCGGGCTCGAGCAGCGTGGCGAGGATCCTCACCGCGGTGGTCTTGCCGGCCCCGTTGGGGCCGAGCAGGCCCAGCACGCTGCCGGTCCGGGCCGCGAAGTCGACGCCTCCCAGCGCCCGGACAGACCCGTAGGACTTCTCGAGCCCCTCGACGACGATCGCATCATCGGTCATGCATTCGAAGCTACTGAAGGGTGCTTTTGCTTTTGGTTCGGTTTGGCACACTCTGCGCGATGGACGGCGAGCCGCGGCCGCGCCCGAAGATCATCGAGCGCCTCGAGCTGCGGCGCGCGACGCACCGCGAGCGGCACCTGCTGTTCCGCCTGATGTTCGGCGTCACCGGCGCCGTGATCCTCGCCGCCGGTCTCGTGATGCTCGTCACCCCCGGCCCGGCGTTCGTGCTGATCCCGATCGGGCTCGCGATGCTTTCCATGGAGTTCGTGTGGGCCGAGCGGCTGCTCGACAAGTCGCTCGAGCAGGCCGCGAAGGCGCAGCAGAAGGCGGCCGAGACGAGCACGACGCAGCGCGTGCTGGCGGCGATCGCGACCGTGCTGGCACTCGCCGCCGCCGGGCTGGCGGTGCTGTGGTGGGACATCCCGCTGCTGCCAGACGACTGAGGGGCGCCGGTGGCGCCCCTCAGAGAAACCGGGATGTCGCGGCGGTCAGTTCGTCGACGCGGTGGTCTGTGGTGAGGACGCGCTGCTGGTGTTCGAGGTGTACTCGAACTCCTCCTCGGCGCCGAACAGCGTGTCGAGCACCTTCTTGCGCAGCCCCTCGCTGACGGCCAGCGCGACGCCGGTGCCGACGACGCCGACGAAAAGAACGCGCTTGAAGCTCAGCCCGCCCTTCTTCTTGGGCGCCTCGTGGAGCGCGACGCTCGCGTCGCGCCCGTTGGACGCGGCGTTCTTGATCTCCTTCTGAAGCTTCTTGTCGTCGAAGATCTGCTTGGTCGGCGACTTGCCGTTGCTGAGGCGGCCGTAGGCCTTGCGGACCGAGTCGTAGGCGTCGTAGATGCTCTGGCGCAGGTCCTCGTCCTCGGCGATCCGCCGCAGGTACGGATTCGCGCGGGCCTGCATCGCCGCCTTCTGGGCCTTCTGTTTCTTGCTTGCCATACCACCTCTCCGCGTCTATTTGTGACGAGCATACCCGGGATCCGGAGCCGTCAACGGCGCCTACTTCCGTCGCTGAGCGCCGCGTCGAAGACCTCCTCGACCTCGCCGACCCACACGAAGTCGATGTCCTTGCGCAGGTGCTCGGGGATGTCCTCGAGATCGCCCTCGTTGCGACGGGGCGCCAGCACCCGGTTGATGCCGGCCCGCTGCGCCGCCAGCGCCTTCTCCTTGAGCCCGCCGATCGGGAGGACCTGGCCGGTCAGCGTGAGCTCCCCGGTCATCGCCACGTCATCGCGCACCGGACGCTCGGTGACGAGCGACATCAGCGCCGTCGCCATCGTGACGCCGGCACTCGGGCCGTCCTTGGGGATCGCCCCCGCGGGCACGTGCACGTGCAGGTCGTGCTTGGCGAACCAGTCGTCGGGCAGGTCCGCGTGTCCGCGCACGTACGAGAGCGCCGCCTCGGCCGACTCGCGCATCACGTCGCCGAGCTGGCCGGTGATCGTGAGCTTGCCCTTGCCGGGCATGGCGCTCGCCTCGATGAACAGCACGTCGCCGCCGACCGGCGTCCAGGCGAGGCCGGTGGCGACGCCCGGCTCCTTCGTGCGCCGCCGCACGTCGGGCTGGAAGCGCGGGCGGCCGAGCAGCTCGCGCACCTTCGGCGCGGTCACCGACAGCTTGCGCGCGAGCGTCCCCTCGGCGACCTGCACGGCGACCTTGCGGCACACCGATCCGATCTCGCGCTCGAGGTTGCGGACGCCCGCCTCGCGCGTATAGGAGCCGATCAGCTCCTTGAGCCCGGTGTCGCTGAAGGCGACCTGCGAGCGTTTGAGCCCGGTCCGCTCGATCTGGCGCGGCACCAGGTAGCGCTTGGCGATCTGGAGCTTCTCCTCCTCCGTGTAGCCGGCGAGCGGGATGACCTCCATGCGGTCGCGCAGCGCGCCGGGCACGCGATCCATGTCGTTCGCGGTGCAGATGAACATCACGCGGCTGAGGTCGAACGGGACGTCGAGGTAGTGGTCGCGGAACGTGCCGTTCTGCTCGGGATCGAGCACCTCGAGCATCGCGCTCGCCGGGTCGCCGCGGTAGTCGCTGCCCATCTTGTCGATCTCGTCGATCATGAACACCGGGTTGTGCGACTCGGCGTCGCGCAGCGCGCGGATGATCGTGCCCGGCATGGCGCCGATGTACGTGCGGCGGTGGCCGCGGATCTCGGACTCGTCGCGCACGCCGCCGACGCTGATGCGCTCGAACTTGCGCCCGAGCGCGCGGGCGATCGACTGTCCGAGCGAGGTCTTGCCCACCCCGGGCGGGCCGGAGAAGCACAGGATCGAGCCGCGGGCGTCCGGCTTGAGCTTGCGCACGGCGAGGAACTCGAGGATGCGGTCCTTGACCTTCGCGATGTCGTAGTGGTCGTCGTCGAGGACCTGCCGTGCGTGCTTGAGGTCGAGGTTGTCCTCGGTGCCCTTGCCCCACGGCAGCGCGGCCATCCACTCCAGGTAGCCGCGGATGACGCCGTGCTCGGCCGCCGCCTGCGGGATCTTCTCCAGCCGGCTGAGCTCGCGGTCGACCTGCGCGCGCACGCGCTCGGGCAGCTCGAGCTCGGCGAGCTGCGAGCGCAGCTCGTCGACCTCCGCCTCGGCCGGGTCCTGCTCCCCGAGCTCATCCTGGATCGCCTTGAGCTGCTGGCGCAGGACCCATTCGCGCTGGCCCTTCTCCATCTCGGCGTTGACCTGGTCCTGGATCTTGGAGCCGATCGCGACGATGTCGAGCTCGCGCGCGAGGATCTCGGAGAGACGCCGCAGCCGGCGCGCGACGTCGACCTCCTCGAGCAGCGCCTGCCGGTCCTCGGTCTTGATCCGCAGCGCGCCGGCGATCAGGTGGCTGAGCGCGGACGGGTCGTCGAGGTTCGCCACCGCCATCTGCAGCTCCTCGGGCAGGTACGGGACGTCCTCGATGATCTGGCTGAACGTCTGCTGGACGTTGCGCATCAGCGCGGTCAGCTCCGGGCCCTCCTCGACGACGTCCGGCAGCTCGGACACGCGGGCGGTGAGGTAGGGCTGCTCCTTCTCCCAGCTCTCGATGCGGACGCGCTGACCGCCCTGGACGAGGATCCGCAGCGAGCCGTCCGGCACCTTGAGCATGCGCGCGACCATGCCGGCGACGCCGACGTCGTAGAGCTTCTCCGGCCCCGGCGTCTCGTCGTCCGGCTCGCGGCTGGCGACCATCACGAGCATGCGGTTGCCGACCAACACGTCGTTGACGAGCTGGACGCTGCGCTCCTGGCCGATCGCGAGCGGCGTCAGCGTGTCGGGGTAGGTGACCGAGTCGCGCAGCGGGAGGACGGGCAGCTCACCGGGGAGCGCGGCGTCGGTCG
Organism: Solirubrobacteraceae bacterium; assembly: GCA_035706585.1. Taxonomy (GTDB): domain Bacteria; phylum Actinomycetota; class Thermoleophilia; order Solirubrobacterales; family Solirubrobacteraceae; genus DASSUW01. The sequence goes on from DASSUW010000201.1 coordinate 17,878, forward strand.
GCGGCGCGTCGCCGTCGGCGTCGATGATGTCGATCACGCGTCCTCGCTGCGCTGGATCGGGACGGTGCGGCTCGGCGCCGGCTGCGCGACCGGCAGCTCGACGGTGAGGATCCCGTCCTCGTAGCTGGCCTGCGCGGCGTCGGAGTCGACGTCGACGCCGAGCGCCACCACGCGCTGGAACGGGCCGTGCTCGATCTCGATCTGCTGGTAGACGCGCTCCTCGCCGCGCTGGGGGCGCCGCTGGCCGCTGAGGGTCAGCTCGCGGCCGCGGATCTTGAGCTCGATCTCGTTCGGGTCGATGCCGGCGAGGTCGGCGCGCACGACCGCCCGGGGCGGGTTGTCGGCGTAGTACACGTCGACCTCGGGCGAGAAGCCGCCGCGGCGCTGCGGGGCGAGCCGGCGGTCGAACAGCTCGTCCATCTGCCGCCGCATGCGCTCGAAGTTGGCGAAGAGGTCGCGCTCGGAGGGCACGACGTGGAATCTAGCGACGGGCGAGCCAGTCCAGCACCGCGTCGCGCGCGAAGCGCCACTCATCGCCGAGCTTGCGCGCGGGCAGCTCGCCGTCGTCGGCGAGCTTGGTGATCGTCTCGGCGTCGGTCTGCAGCCAGGCCGCGAGCTCGTCGACGGTCATGACCTCCGGCGGCGAGAGCGGTCGGAACTCGGCGTGGCCGACGGTCAGGTGGTCGTCGGTGGTCTCGACCGTGACACGCCGGAGGTTGTCGAGCGTGATCAGGCTCGCCACGAGGTCCTGCTTGGAGCGGCGGAGGCGGTGGGCGGCCTCGTCGAGCCGGAGCGCCTCGGGTTCGGGGAGGCGCACGTAGAGGGGTTTCCGCGCTTGCATAGCTATCAAGCTATCAGGTGATATCAGCGTACGTCAACTGCGGCATTGAGGGGTGGCACGGGACGGAGTGGACGACGTTTGTGAACCAGGAGTTCACTTTCGTCATCCACCCCCTCGATCCCGCCCCCTCAATGCTGGGGTTGAAGTTCGAGCCCTAGGAGCGCTTGGCGAACAGCCGCGCGTCGACCGCCATCGGCCGCTCGGTCGGCTGGCCGAAGTAGAAGCCCTGCCCGAGATCGACGCCGAGCTCGAGCATCGTCTCGTACTCGTCCACGCGCTCGATGCCCTCGGCCACGACCTTCGCGCCCTGCTCGTGCGCGAGCTCGACGAGCGCGGCGATCAGCTTGCGGCGGCCCTCGGAGTGCTGGATGCCCTGGGTCAGCGCGTTGTCGATCTTCGCCACGTCGGGGCGCAGGCGCTCCAGGCACAGCAGCGCGTCGGTCCCGCACGAGAGGTCGTCGAGCGCGATCAGGGCGCCGCGCTTGCGGTGCGCCTCGACCATCTCGGACAGCATCTCCTTGTCCGGGCAGCGCTCGGGCTTGACGACCTCGATGCAGATCCGCGACGGGTCGGCGTTCATGCTCGCGACGACCGGCCAGGTGGTGCGCACGGTCGACTCGACGTCGAGCGCGGCGCGCGGGTCGAGGTTCACGAACAGGACCTCGCCCTCGGGCAGCAGCGGCAGGCCGATCTCGAGCGCGGCGGTACGCGCGCGGTAGTCGAACGAGAACAGCGCGTCGTGCGCCTCGGCAGCGGCGAGCAGCTCGCCGCCGCGGACCTCGACGGCTCCGAGCCGCCCGCGCATCAGCGCCTCACGGCCGTAGGCGCGCCCGGTGATGAGCTCGACGATCGGCTGGAAGTGCGGCTTCATCTGGCCGTGCGAGAGGACGTCGGGGAACCAGTCGGTGCGCGCGCGGTCGAGCAGCGTGTCGGCCGGCAGCGGGAGCGCCTGGTCGTCGGACAGGCGCAGCGCGAACAGGCAGGCGCGCTCGGCGGCGGAGACGGTCTTGAGCAGCTCCTTGAGCTTGTCGCTCCAGCCGGGGCCGGCCAGCACGAGACCCTCGACGGCGATGTCGCCCTCGACCGGCTCGGTCGCCAGGTGCTCGACCTTGTAGAGCACGGACGGGCGGTGCGACAGCAGTCGCACGCCGTCGATCGTCGCCTCGGCTGGGCTCACAGGAAGAAGATCGGCCAAAACACCCCCGGCCTGAAGGTCTTCGCCCGGTGAAACATGGGGTCTGACCCCCTGTTACACGGAGTAGACGGCGCCCTCGTGGGCGATGTCGACCGGGCCGCCGAAGGTCCGCTCGGCCTCCTCGCGGGCCCAGTCGGCGTCCAGCTCGTCCGACATGTGGGTGAGGACGACGCGGCGGGCGCCCGCCCGGCGGCCGTGCTCGCCGGCCTCCTCGGGCGTCAGGTGCCCGCGCGGGCCTTCGCGTTCGGGCCGCGGCAGCGTCGCCTCGATCAGGAGCAGATCGGTGTCGCGCGCGAACGCGCACAGCTCATCGCTGGGGGACGAATCGGCGCTGTAGGTGATGCGCCCGTCGCCGTTGGCGATGCTGACGGCGTGGGTCGGCAAGAAGTGCGGAACCGGCTGGAAGCGCAGCTCGACGTCGGCGATCGCGACCGTCGAACCGGGGTCGTACTCCTCGAGCCGGAACGCGTTCTCGATGTGCTCCTCGCGCATGCCGCCGGCGGCGCACAGGCGCCGGAACACCTCGCGCGCGCCCGGCGGCGCGATCAGCCGCGGCCGCGGCGGATCCGCCGTCCCGGGGTTGCCGTGGACCGGCACCGGCTGGTGACGCGGCGCGTACGTGAGCCCCGACGCGTACGGCACCAGGTCGAGGATGTGGTCGGCGTGCAGGTGCGAGATCACGACCGCATCGACCGCCGCGTAGTCGCACACCGACCGCAGCTTGCCGAGCACCCCGTTGCCGCAGTCGAGCAGCAGGACCGTCTGCCGCGTCGCGACCAGATACCCGCTGCACGCGCCGCCGGCGTCCTGCCAGGCGGGCGACTTGCCCAACACCCTCAGCTCCACGCACGTATCGTCGCACGACGCTCGACGTCGCCGGGCCGCAGCGACGCCGGCTGTGCCGTCAGGCGTGCAGCGCGGCCTGCTGATCGGCCGTGGGGAACTGCCAGGCGGCCTGGCGGCGGCGCTCCTGCCGGAACACGAAGCGCATCTGCTGCGGAGGACGTAGGCCCTGCGGCGAATCGGGACGAAACGTCGCGCACGCCTTGTCGAGTTCGAGCGCGCACAGTCCGTTGCGCCTGAAGTAGCAATCGTCGCAGGTCGCTTTGCGCCCGTTGCCGCGCGTGTCCATCCCCCAGAATCCCCTTTGCATCGAAAGCCCGCCGGCCGCGACGAGCTTCACTGGTCCGTCACAAGACGAACACAGGAAAGCTGACGCTCGGCAGCGCGGCAAGGGGCATCTCCGCAAAACGCACGGACTTCGTGGCTTCCCCGCAAATACCCTCCAAAGCGATGAAAAAGTCCGTGCCTGCGACCTGCCGACCCCGCTCCGTCGGGGTTTTTCTCGCCGCCACGACGGGCAGCGGCTGATCGATGCGGATCCTCGTCACCGGCGTGTCCGGCTACGTCGGCGCCGCGCTCGTGCCGCGCCTGCAGGCCGCCGGCCACGACGTGCGCGGCTTCGCGCGCGCCCCGGAGCGCGTGCTCGCCGCCGGCGTCCAGCTCGACGACCTCGTGATCGGGGACGCGGTGAGCGGCGCCGGGCTCGCCCGCGCGCTCGACGGCGCCGACGCCGC
>DASSUW010000202.1:0-6212 GCA_035706585.1 Solirubrobacteraceae bacterium
GCCGAGCCGATCGTGGCGGCCGGCGTCGGCGTCCCGGGCGTGCCGGAGGGGGACGGGTTCGCGGGTCTGATCGCGGGCGCCGCGGGGCTGAGCGGCGCGCCGCTGCGGCGTCTGCTCGCGGATGCGCTCGGCGCGCCGGTCGCGATCGACAACGACGTCAACCTCGCGGCGCTCGCCGAGGCGGCGGCGCGCGGCGTCGACGACCTCGCGTTCATCGCCGTCGGCACCGGCGTCGGGATGGGGATCATCAGCGGCGGCCGGCTCATCCGCGGCGCGCACGGGGCGGCCGGCGAGCTCGGCCAGCTCCCGGTGGGCGACCACGTCGTCGCGCCGTTCGGCGACCTCGGCCCGCTCGAGGCGATCGCCGGCGGCGCCGGCCTCGCCGCCCGTGCCGGCACGCCGACCGCGCGCGAGGTGTTCGATGCCGGCCGCGGCACGCTGCTCGACGACCAGGCCGCCGTCCTGGCGTCGGGCATCCGGGCGGTGCAGGCGCTGCTCGACCCCGAGCTGATCGTCCTCGGCGGCGGGCTCGGCTGCCGCGCCGACGTCGCCGACCGCATCGCCGCCGCGCTCGAGGCGCACGGCACGCCGCCGCCGCGCGTCGAGCGCTCGCGCCTCGGCGAGGACGCCGGCCTGCTCGGCGCGCTCGCGCTCGCCGCACACGGTCGCTGAGCCGCGACGACGCGCTAGTCGTCGGGCGCCCGCACGCGCATCAGCCTGCGTTCCACCTCGCGCTGGAGCTCGTCGAGCACGCGCTCGCGCGGCACGCCGGCGGCCAGGGCCGAGCGGACGACCTCGGCCTCCTCGGCGCCGTCGAGCTGCTCGAGCAGCTCGAGCAGGCCGTCGAGGCTCTGGCCGCGCGCCGGGGCGAGCGGATCATCGGGATCTACGGGAAAGCCGGCCATGTAGCCTGTCCGGCGAATCATGCCGCTTGCCGAGACGTTCCAGGGGATCGTCGACTCGCTGCCGTCGGACTGGACCGACCTCGAGTTCGACCTGCGGGTGCAGGAGGACCGGTACATCGACGCCGCGACCCTGCTCGTCACCTGCAACGCGCAGCCGTACTCGCGGCACGACTGGCACTGGCGCCTGCTGGTCGCCCATCGGTTCGGCCACGCGGCGTCCGCGCCGACCACCCACGGCACGCTCAAGCTGCTCGACGACGCCGGCATCGAAGGCGAGCTCAAGCTCCGCGAGGTGCGCGAGGGCCGCGTCGAGACGATCCAGGACTGGGGCCGCCCGGAGTCGTTCCGGCGCGAGTTCAGGCGCCTGCGCGCGCAGTAGTGGCTCGCGTCGTCGCCGTCTTCGACGATCTCCTGCTCGGCTCCAACGCGCTCGGCATGCTGCGCGCGGCCGGGCACGACGCAAGCCTCACCGGCGGCGCCGACGTCGATGTCGCCGGAGTGGACCTGATGATCGTCGACCTCGCCGCCACGAGCTTCGACGGCGTGGCCGTGATCGAGGCGCTCAAGGCCGCCGGCGAGCTCGAAGGAACCCGGACTTTGGGCGTGTACAGCCACGTCGACGTGGACACGCGTAACCGCGCGGACGGTGCCGGGTTCGATCTGGTGGTCCCGCGCTCGCGGTTCGCGCGCGAAGGGCCTCAGCTCGTGGAGCGATTGACGTCCTTTTGACGTGTAAGACTACGAATTAGGGATGACCGTCACCAGAAGTCTCGTCAAGGAGAGACGGCGGGTGATCGTCCGCTTCGCGGGCGATTCGGGCGACGGTATGCAGCTGGCGGGGAGCCGCTTCACCGAGGCGACCGCCGAGCACGGCAACGACTTCGCGACGCTGCCGAGCTTCCCGGCCGAGATCCGCGCGCCCGCGGGCACGCTGGCCGGCGTGTCGGCGTTCCAGATCCACTTCGCGGCGCAGGACATCCTGACGCCAGGCGACGCGCCCGACGTGCTCGTCGCGATGAACCCGGCGGCGCTGCGCAGCGAGCTCGGCGCGCTCGCGCGGTCCGGCACCGTGATCGCCAACGAGGACGCGTTCAGCAAGCGCAACCTGCAGAAGGCCGGCTACGAGGCGAACCCGCTCGAGGACGGCTCGCTCGACAACTACCACCTGATTCGGATCCCGATGACGTCGCTGACGCAGAGCGCGGTCGAGGCGCTGGAGGGTGTGTCGACCCGCGACGCCGGCCGCGCGAAGAACCTGTTCGCGCTCGGGGTCGTCTCGTGGCTGTACGACCGGCCGACGCAGCCGACCGAGGACTGGCTGCGGCGCAAGTTCGCGGGCAAGCCCGGCCCGCTGGAGGCCAACCTGGCCGCGTTCCGCGCCGGCTGGAACTTCGGCGACACGTCCGAGCTGGTCGACGTCCAGTACAAGGTCGACCCGGCGACCGACGTCCCCGCCGGCACCTACCGCAACGTCAACGGCACGACCGCGACCGCGCTCGGGCTGATCGCCGCGAGCGTCCGCGCCGATCTGCCGCTCGTCCTCGCGAGCTATCCGATCACGCCCGCGTCCGAGCTGCTGCACGAGCTCGCCCGCCACCAGCACATGGGCGTGCGCACGATCCAGGCCGAGGACGAGATCGCCGCCGCCGGCATGGCGCTCGGGGCGGCGTTCGGCGGCGCGCTCGGGGTGACGGCGACGAGCGGCCCGGGGATGGACCTCAAGACCGAGACGATCGGGCTGGCGATGATGCTCGAGCTGCCGCTCGTCGTGATCGACGTCCAGCGCGCCGGCCCGTCGACCGGCATGCCGACCAAGACCGAGCAGTCGGACCTGCTGATGGCGATCCACGGGCGCCACGGCGAGTCGCCGGTGCCGGTCGTCGCGTCCTCGACGCCGGGGCAGTGCTTCGACGCCGCCTACGAGGCGGCGCGCATCGCGATCCACTACCGCACGCCGGTGATCCTGCTCAGCGACCTGTTCCTGGCCAACTCGAGCGAGCCGTGGCGGATTCCCGACACCGCCGAGCTGCCGGCGATCGAGCCGAACTTCGCCGAGGCCGGCGACGAGCCGTTCGAGCCATACAGCCGCGACGCGCGCGGCGCCCGCCCATGGGCGATCCCGGGCACGCCGGGGCTCGCGCACCGGATCGGCGGCCTCGAGAAGCAGGACGTCACCGGCGACATCTCCTACGACGGCGCCAACCACGCGCTGATGACCGGGCTGCGGGCGGCGAAGGTCGCGGCGATAACCGCCGAGCTCCCGCTGCTGGAGGTCGACGAGGATCCCGGCGCCGAGCTCCTCATCCTCGGCTGGGGCTCCAGCCGCGGCGCGATCCGCGCCGCCGCCCGCCGCGTGCGCGCCAACGGCCGCGCCGTCGCGATCGCCCACCTGCACCACCTGCAGCCGCTGCCCGCCAACGTGGGCGAGGTGCTGGAGCGCTACGAGCGCGTGCTGGTGCCGGAGATGAACACCGGCCAGCTCGCGCAGCTGCTGCGCGCGGAGTTCCTCGTGCCGGTCGAGAGCTACTGCAAGCTCGAGGGCAAGCCGCTGTTCGCGGCCGAGCTCGAGCGCGAGATCGAGGCGCGGCTGTGACGATCGAGCTGACCGCCAAGGACTTCACGTCCGACCAGGAGACCCGCTGGTGCCCGGGCTGCGGCGACTACGCGGTGCTCGCCGCCGTGCAGAAGCTGATGCCCGAGCTGGGCGTCGAGCCGCACCGCGTCGTGTTCGTGTCCGGCATCGGCTGCTCCGGCCGTTTCGCCTACTACATGGACACATACGGGATGCACGGCATCCACGGCCGCGCGCCCGCGCTCGCGACCGGCCTGGCCGCCGCGCGCGACGACCTGTCGATCTGGGTCGTCACCGGCGACGGCGACGCGCTGTCGATCGGCGGCAACCACCTCATCCACGCGCTGCGCCGCAACGTGCCGCTGAAGATCCTGATGTTCAACAACCAGGTCTACGGCCTCACCAAGGGCCAGGCGTCGCCGACCTCCGAGCGCGGCATGGTCACGAAGTCGACTCCCTTCGGCGCCCAGGACGCCCCGTTCAACCCGCTCGCGCTGGCGATCGGCGCGGGCGCGACGTTCGCCGCCCGCACCGTCGACCGCGACCGTCATCACATGACCGACGTGCTGCGCGCCGCCGCCCACCACTCGGGCAGCGCGTTCGTCGAGATCTACCAGAACTGCCCGGTGTTCAACGACGGCGCGTTCTTCGCGCTGACCGAGAAGGACCGCGCTCCGTTCCACCGGATCCCGCTCGCCCACGGGCAGCCGATCCGCTTCGGACCCGACGGCGAGCACGGCGTCGCCCGCAACGAGGCCGGCGAGCTGAAGATCGTGCCCGGCGACCGCGACGACCTTGTCGTGCACGACGCCCACCGCGACGATCCGACGCTCGCGTTCGCGCTGGCACGGCTCGCCGGGTCGCCCACCGAGCCGACGCCGATCGGCGTCTTCCGCGCGGTCGAGCGCCCCGTCGGGATCGCCGGCGCGGGCGCCAAGCTCGCCCAGGCGCGCGCGAGCCTGCAGCCGGGTGCGCTCGACGAGCTGCTCCACGGCAGCGACACCTGGACCGTCGCCTAACCGGCGAACTCGCGTACCGGCCGGCCGCGCACGCCGACGTCGGCGCGGAACAGCGCACCGGCCAGCGGGTCCTCCCCCGGCTCGAGCCGCTCGCGCGAGGTCGTGATGTACAGCTGGTCGAGATCGGGGCCGCCGAGCGTGCACGCGGTGACCTGCCGCGCGCCGACGTCCACGACCTCGGCGAACGTGCCGCCGGCGCCGTAGCGGTGGACGGCGCCGCCGTCGTAGAACGCCACCCAGACGCCGCCGTCCGCATCGACGGTCAGCCCGTCCGGGGCGCCGCCGGTGTGCACGAACGGCCGCCGCGCGGTCAGCCCGCCGTCGCGGTCGTAGTCGAACACGTCGATGCGGCCGGTCGGCGTGTCGACGTAGTACGCACGCGAGCCGTCCGGGGTCCACTCGAGCCCGTTCGAGATCGTCACGCCTGTGAGGATCGTGCGGACCGATCGGTCAGGATCGAGCCGGTACACGCTGCCGGCTCCGGGCGCGTGGTCGTAGGCCATCGAGCCGCAGTAGAAGCGCCCGTCCGGATCGCAGCCGCCCTCGTTCATCCGCACGCCGTCGCCACTCCACACCGGCGGCAGCGCGCTGAGCGTCCCGTCGGCGTCCTCGAGCAGGAAGCCGCGCTCGACGGCGATGACGGCGCCGCCGCCGCGGCGCGGCCGCACGACGGCGGCGACGGTGCCCACGTGGCGCCGGTCGACCGCGCCGTCGGCGGCGAGCGTCAGCACGTCGCCGGCCAGCATGTCGACCCAGCGCAGGCCGCCCCAGCGCTCCGACCAGACCGGTCCCTCGCCGTGGCAGGCGACCGCGTCGGTGACCTGCTCGGCCCGCATCGCCGCGACTCTACGCGGTCACCGCGCCAGGTCGAGCAGTGCCGCCTCGGCCGCGCGCGTGGACTGCGCGAGCACCCCGCGGTCGACGTTGTGCAGCGTGTCGCAGGCCTTGTGGTAGCAGTCGTCGAGCCCGGTGAAGATCCCGCCGGTCGGGATGCCGTAGGTCTCGAACGACGCGTGGTCGGAGTTGCCCTCCAGGCGTTCCTGCCGCGCGTCGGGCGGGAGATGGCGGCGCAGCATCGCCTCGACGCGGTTGCCGGTGTCGTAGACCGCCGGCTCGGCTCCCGGGCTGCCGACCATGTCGAGGTTCACGTACGCGACGATGCGCCGGCGCTGCTCGGCGCCGAGCGCGTTCACGTACCGGCGCGAGCCCACGAGGCCGATCTCCTCGGCACCCCAGAACCCGAGCCGGAGCGCGGTGCCGGGCGGCAGGCGCGCGGCGTCGATGTGCTCGGCGACGGTGAGCAGCGCGACGGTGCCGCTGCCGTTGTCGTTGAGACCGGGGCCCTGCGGGACCGAGTCGTGGTGCCCGCCGGCCATGACGACGCGCTCGGCGCCGGCCGGGCCGGTCTCGGCGATCACGTTCATCGTGCTCCGGCTCACGGTCCCCGCCCGCACGAGCACTCTGGCGCGGCGGCCCGCGAGGCGCGCGTCGCCGGTCACGCCCACCACGGGGATGCCGGCGCGCGGCCGGTACAGCGAGCCCGGCGTCGGGCCGGGCTGGTCGTTGGCGATCAGCACGGCGGCCGCCCCGGCGCGGCGCGCGAGCGCCGCCTTGACGACGAACAGGCAGCGGCCGCGGCGCACGAGCGCGATCTCGCCGGACCGCAACAACCGGAAATCGCGCGCGCGGCAACCCAGGCCCGAGGCCGCGCGGACC
>DASSUW010000203.1:0-6460 GCA_035706585.1 Solirubrobacteraceae bacterium
GAGCGGCGGGTGGCGACCGAGACGGCGCGCCTGATCCGCTTGCGGCTCCGCGCATGAACGTGGCCGAGGTCCGGCCGGCCGGCGAGCTGCTGGGGGACGTGATCGCGGAGCTCGACCGGGTGTTCGGCGCGCTCGCCGAGCTCGGCGCCGCGTTCGGCGCGCTCGCCGGCGAGCCGCTGCGGCGCAGCGACGTCGAGACGCTGCGGCCGGCGATCTTCGCGCTGCTCGCCGATCACGCGGATCTCGTCACGGGCGCGGGCGTCGTGACCGCGCCCGGCCTGCTCGCCGACGCGGCGCGCTGGCTCGAATGGTGGTGGGGCGCGGGGCCGGAGCCGCTGCGCGTGAACCTCGACCCGGCGGCGCCGGACTTCTACGACTACACGACGACCGAGTGGTTCGCGGCCACGGCGCCGTGCACGGCGGGCCCGTACGTCGACTACGCCTGCACGAACGAGTACGCGATCACGCTGTCGGTACCGGTCCCCGGCTCCGGGGTCGCCGCCGCCGACGTGCTCGTCACGAGCCTCGAGCGCCGCGTCCTGCCGGCGCTGGTCGCGCTCGACCGGCCGACGGCGCTGACGAACGGCGACGGCAGGATCATCGCCTCCAACGACCCCGATCTCGCTCCGGGTCTGCGGGTCGACGCGCACGGCCCCGGCTGGCTGCTCGTCGCGACGTCCGTATCGTGAGCCTGATGGAGCGTGGCGCCCTGGAGGCGATGAGCGATGCCGTGCTGGCGATCGCGGCCGAGCGCGAGGTCGACCCGGTGCTGCGGCGGCTCGTGGAGTCCGCGCGCGAGCTCGCCGGCGCCCGCTACGCGGCGCTCGGGATCCCGGACGGGACCGGCGCGTTCGCCCAGTTCATCACCGCCGGGATGAGCGACGAGCTGATCGCCGCGATGGGCCCGCTGCCGCGCACGCACGGGCTGCTCGGCGCGATGCTCGAGTCGCCGGACTCCTACCGCACCACCGACATCCGCCAGGACCCGCGCTTCCGCGGCTGGTGGCCGCGCGCGCACCCGACGATGCGCTCGTTCCTCGGGGTGCCGATCGTCGCCCGCGGCGAGATCATCGCCGCGTTCTACCTCACCGATCGCGAGGATGCCGACGACTTCAGCGCCGAGGACCAGCGGCTGATCGAGATGCTCGCCGCGCACGCCGCGGTTGCGATCGAGAACGCGCGGCTGCTCGAGCGCAGCCGCGAGCTGAACATCGTCGAGGAGCGCAACCGCCTGGCGCGCGAGCTGCACGACGCGGTCAGCCAGAAGCTGTTCGGGCTGGTGTTGAACGCCGAGTCGGCCGCCACGCTGCTGGGACGCGACACGGCTGCCGCCGGCGCGCAGCTCGCGGGGATCCGCGAGCTCGCGCAGGAGGCGCTGGAGGAGCTGCGCGGGCTGATCTTCGAACTGCGGCCGGCGTCGCTGGAGGAGGAGGGCCTGGCGGCGACGCTGCGCAAGCACGTCGACATGCTGCGGCGCGTCCACGGGCGTGAGGTCGAGCTGCGCATCAGCGGCGCGCCGCGCACCGCGCCCGAGACCGACGGCGACGTGCTGCGGATCGCCCAGGAGGCGCTCAGCAACGCGCTGCGGCACGCCGATGCCGAGCGGATCGAGCTGCGCCTGCAAGCGCGCGACGGACGGCTGACGCTGACCGTGGCCGACGACGGCGTGGGGTTCGATCCGGCGGCGCCGGGACTGCGCTCGCGCCGCCTCGGGCTGACGTCGATGGAGGAGCGCGCCCGCGCGCTCGGCGGCTCGCTCGCGGTCGTCTCGCGGCCGGGAGACGGGACGACCGTGACGCTCGAGGTGCCGCGGTGATCCGGGTGCTGATCGCCGACGACCACGCGGTCGTCCGGCAGGGGCTGCGGACGTTCCTGGACCTGCAGGAGGACATCGAGGTGGTCGCCGAGGCGGCCGACGGCGAGGAGGCGCTCGCGCTGACCGAAGCGCTGGCGCCGGACGTCGTGCTGATCGATCTCGTGATGCCGCGCGTGGACGGGATCGAGGCGCTCCGGCGGCTGCGCGAGCGCGCCCCGGCCGTGCGCGCGATCGTGCTGTCGAGCTTCGTCGACGACGACAAGCTGTTCCCCGCCGTGCGCGCGGGCGCGGCCGGCTACCTGCTCAAGGACGTGCAGCCGCAGGAGCTGGTGGAGGCGATCCGCACGGTCCACGGCGGCGGCGCGCTGCTGCACCCGCAGGTGGCGGCGCGGCTGCTGCAGGACATGGCCGAGGATCCCTTGACGCCCCGCGAGCACGACGTGCTGGCGCTGATCGGGCGCGGAATGCCGAACAAGCTGATCGCGCGCGAGCTGTCGCTGTCGGAGAAGACGGTGAAGGCGCACGTCTCCTCGATCCTCGCCAAGCTCGGCGTCACCGATCGCACGCAGGCCGCGCTGTACGCGGTCCGCGAAGGGCTCGTCGGACCGGGCCGCTAGGCCGAACGCCACGCCCTCCGGACGGGCTCGTCGGACCCGGGTCCTAGGACCAAAGGCCAATGGTCGCGCTGCCGGTCCGCGCCTAGCGTGGACGGCATGGACACGGCACTCATCACCGGCGCGTCGCGCGGCCTCGGGCTCGCGCTGGCGCGCGAGCTCGCGCGGCGGTCGTGGCGGCTGGTCATCGACGCCCGCGGCGAGGTCGCGCTCGAGGACGCGCGGGCCGAGCTGGCCGAGCTCACCGAGGTCGTGGCGCTCGCCGGCGACGTGGCGGACCCCGCGCATCGCGCCGCGCTCGTCGCCGCCGCCGGCCCGCGGATCGACCTGCTCGTCAACAACGCCAGCCTGCTCGGGCCGAGCCCGCAGCCGGCGCTGGCCGACTACCCGCTCGACGTGCTCGAGCGCGTCTACCGCGTCAACGTGCTCGCGCCGCTGGCGCTGTTCCAGGCGGCGCGCGGGCGGCTGCAGCCAGGCGCGGTCGTGGTGAACGTGACGTCGGACGCCGCGGTCGAGCCGTACGAGGGCTGGGGCGGCTACGGCTCCTCGAAGGCGGCGCTGGAGCAGCTCGGCCGCATCCTCGGCGCCGAGCATCCGGACCTGCGGGTGCTGGTCGTCGACCCCGGCGACATGCGCACGCAGATGCACCAGGAGGCGTTCCCGGGCGAGGACATCTCCGACCGCCCGCTGCCCGAGGCCGTGGTGCCGTCGCTGCTGACCTTGATCGAGGGCTCGCCGAGCGGGCGCTACCGCGCCGGCGCGGTGACGCCGGCATGACCGCGGCGCTCGCGTTCGAGCTCCCCGAGCGGCTGGAAGCCACCGAGCCGCCGCCGGAGCGCGACCAGGTCCGCCTGCTCGCCGCGTCCGGCCGCGCGCTCGCCCACCACCGCTTCACCGACCTCCCCGATCTCCTGCGCCCCGGCGACCTGCTGGTCGTGAACACCTCCGCGACGCTACCGGCCGCACTGCCCGCCGGCCGGCTCCGCGTCCACCTCTCGACCCCGCTGCCCGGCACGTTCGAGGACGACGGGCACGAGCGCTGGGTCGTCGAGCTGCGCGACGGCACCGCCCCGTATCGCGGCGGCCGGGCGGGCGAGCAGCTCGCGCTCCCGGGCGGGGCGACGGCGGAGCTCATCGCGCCGTATCTGGGCGGGCAGCGGCTGTGGGCCGCACGGCTCACGCTCCCCGGGCCGCTGCTCGCCTACCTCGACCAGCACGGTGAGCCGATCCGCTACCGGCACCTGCCGGCGCCGCGCCCGCTCGCCGACTTCCAGACGATCTTCGCGCTCGAGCCCGGGAGCGCGGAGATGCCGAGCGCCGGCCGCCCGTTCAGCCGCCGCGTGCTGGAGGCGCTGAGCGATCGCGGCGTGCGGGTCGCCCCGATCGTGCTGCACTGCGGGGTCTCGTCCCTGGAGCGGGGCGAGACCCCGTACCCCGAGCGCTTCCGCGTCCCCGCGGCCACCGCCGAGGCGGTCCATGCCGCCGAGCGCGTCATCGCCGTCGGCACGACGGTCGTGCGCGCGCTCGAGACGACCGCGGGTGAGGCGGGCGACGGCTGGACGCGCCTGGTCATCGCGCCGGAGACCGGCGTCCACGTCGTCGACGGCATCCTCACCGGCTGGCACGACCCCGACGCCAGCCATCTGCTCATGCTCGAGGCGATCGCCGGCCGCGACCTCGTCGAGCGCTCGTACGCCGCCGCGCTCGAGCACGGCTACCGCTGGCACGAGTTCGGCGACTCGCATCTGCTGGTCCCGTAACCCGCGCGCGACGCGGGCGTACTTGCGTTGACGCGGCAACGATTGCCGCGCCAATCGACCAGGAGGGCCGTTCATGTCTCGCCCGTCGTTGAGCTACGCGAACGTCATGTCGACGATCGCCGTCTTCCTCGCCCTCGGCGGAGGCGCCTGGGCGATGAGCGGTCCGACGAGCACGCCGACGACGATCGATGCGTGCGTGAAGAAGGCCGGTAAGAAGAAGGGCCAGCTGCGGATCGTCTCGCCGTCGACGGCATGCAAGCGCCGCGAGCGCAAGCTGACGTGGACGGCCGGGACGGGTGCCGCCGGCCCCGCGGGTCCGGCCGGCCCCAAGGGCGATCAGGGCCCGAAGGGCGATCAGGGCGCGCCGGGCACATCCGGCTCGGCCGACACACCGCAGCAGATCCTCCAGAAGCTGTGGACGGTCGACGGCTCGGGCTCGGGCCTGGACGCCAGCCTGCTCGACGGCCACGACTCGTCGTACTTCCTGCCGACGAGCGGCAAGGCCGCCGACGCCAACACGCTCGACGGCATCAACTCGACCGGCTTCGCCCGGCTGAGCGCGTCCGCGACCGGGCAGATCTCGGTCCCCGCGATCGGGGCGAACAGCTGCAAGGACTACGACATCCCGCTCGGCAACGTCGACCCGGGCGACGTGGTCATCGTTCGCGAGGGCGACGGCGCGACCCTCCCCGCCGGAGTCCTGATGACGACCGGGTCGGTGCAGAGCGGCAACCAGGTGCACGTGCGCTTCTGCAACGTGCTCGGGTCCACGGCCTCGGCGTTCAGCAACTTCACGATCCGCTGGTACGCGTTCAACCCGTGAGCCGCACGCCCGGGCCGCGCCGACGCGCGGCCCGGGCGGGGCCCGATTTGCCGTAAGGTCGTGCGCCGTGCAGGTGCTCGGCCGCGAAGCAGAGCTGGCGGCGCTGGCGGCGCTGCTCGACGACCCGGAGCCGGGCGCCGCGCTCGTCCTGACCGGCGGTCCGGGGATCGGCAAGACGACGCTCTGGCGGGCCGGCATCGCCGCGGCGCAGCAGCGCGGGCACCGGGTCCTCTCGGCCCAGGCGACCGACGCGGTCGCGCAGCTGTCGTTCGCGGCCCTGACCGATCTCTGCCACGACACGGACGACGCGGCGCTGGCGGACATGCCCGCGCCGCAGCGCGCCGCGCTCGCGGTGGCGCTGCTGCGCGCCGCGCCGACCGCGACGCCGCCGGAGCCGCGGGCGATCGCGCTCGGGTTCACGGCCCTGATACGGACGCTCGCCGCCGAGCAGCCGGTCGTGATCGCGATCGACGACCTGCAGTGGCTCGACGACGCGTCGGCCGCCGCGATCGCCCATGCGGCGGGGCGGGTGACCGACGCGCCCGTGCGGTTCCTGCTCGCGCGCCGGCCCGGCGATCCCACGGCGGTCGAGCGCTCGCTCCACCGGCTCGACCGGCGCGAGGTCGGCCCGCTGAGCCTCGTCGCCACACGGCGGCTGCTGGCCGAGCGGCTGGACCTCACGCTGTCGCGCCACCACATCCGCCGGATCGTCGAGACGACGGTCGGCAACCCGCTGTTCGCGCTCGAGATCGGGCGGGCGCTCGGCGACCGCGTCGATCTGCCGCTCCCGCACGCGCTCGAGGACATGCTCGGCACGCGCATCGCCGAGCTCCCCGATCGCGTCCGCCGCGTGCTGCTCGCCGTGGCGCTGGGACCCGACCTGAGCCCGAGCGAGCTCGTGGGGATCGCCGACGCCGTCGACGATGCGCTCGCCGCCGGCCTGATCGTGATCGACCGCGACCGCGTCCGCGCGTCCCATCCGCTGCTCGCCGAGGCGGCCAAGCAGCGCTCGCGGTCGGGCGAGCGCCGCGCCGTGCACCGCGCGCTCGCCGCGGTCGTCGCCGGCGCCGAGCTGCTCGCCGGCCTCGGCCACGAGGTCTCCCAGCGCGACCCCGACTGGGGCAACATCGGCAACAACATCACCGCCCGCTTCCTCGGCGGCGTCGCCGAGACGGTCAGGGAAGTCCCGCACCCCGAGCGCCTCGAAAGCCGCACCCGCGGCTTCGGCCGGCTCGGGGGGATCCTGCCGCGAGGCCTCTACGAAAACGCCCGGGGGAAGGGACGCGCCGCCGACGCCACCCGCGTCAACGCGATCTTCGACGACTTCGACGTCCTCCTGATGCCGGTGATGGGAGGGACGGCGCTGCCGGTGCGGCGCTGGGAGGGCAAGGGCGCCCTGCAGACCGTCCTCGGGATGAGCCGCTTCTATCCCTACTGCGTCCCCTGG
>DASSUW010000204.1:0-13969 GCA_035706585.1 Solirubrobacteraceae bacterium
CGGCGCTGCTGATTGCCGGCGTGCTCGGCGGGGTGCTGATCGCCGGCGGCGGCTCGCGCACGGTCTCCGCCGGCCCGAACGCGCAGATCCAGATCGACGGCGACAACGCCCGGCTCGTGGCGCGGAACATGGCGCCGCCGCCGGAGGGCCGCGTCTACGAGGTCTGGGTCGTGCCCAAGGGCGAGGCCGCGCCCAAGCCCACGAACGTGCTGTTCGTGCCGCGCGGGAACGGATCGGCCGAGGCGGCGATCCCGGGCTCGGCCGACGACATCGCGCAGGTGCTGGTGAGCGACGAGCCGCCGGGCGGCTCCGAGACGCCCACGGGCGAGGTCGTCATGCAGGCGAAGCTCTCCTAAAGGGCCCGCATAGCAAGCGCTGGTAGCGTCAGCGCCCGAATGGCCGTCTGCTATCGCCACCCCAACCGGGAGACCGGAGTCTCCTGCTCGAACTGCGGCAAGCCGATCTGCCCGGACTGCATGACCGCGACGCCGGTCGGGATGCGCTGCCCGGACTGCTCGCGCCAGAAGACGCCGGTCCGGACGATGCGCAACATCTACGCCGAGCCGACCGCGACGTACATCCTGATCGGCATCTGCGTGCTGCTCTATCTCGGCACGTGGATATCGGGCGGCGACACGAGCTCGGTCTACATCGACCTCGGCACGATCGGGTCGGCCACGTACCAGGGGGACCCGATCGGCGTCGCCGACGGCGAGTACTACCGGCTCGTGACGGGCGCGTTCCTGCACGACCCGGCCAACCCGCTCCACATCCTCTTCAACATGTACATCCTGTACTGGCTCGGCACGATGCTCGAGCCGGTGCTCGGGCACATCCGCTTCGTGGCGCTCTACTTCGCGTCGCTGCTCGCCGGCTCGTTCGGCGCGCTCGTGGCCGCGCCGCACTCGCTGACGGTCGGGGCGTCCGGCGCGGTGTTCGGCCTGATGGCCGGCGCGTTCATCTTCCAGCGGGCACGCGGCGTGGATCCGTGGCGGTCCGGGCTGGGGCCGGTGATCCTGTTCAACCTGGCGCTGCCGTTCCTGTTCCCGAACCTCAACATCTCGATCGGCGCGCACGTCGGCGGCCTGATCGGCGGCGCCATCGCGGCCCTGGCGATCGAGTGGCTCAGCCCCCGCCGGCGCGGCGACCTGCTGCCCGTCCTCGCCTGCGTGGCCGTCGCCGCGGTCTCGGTGGTCGGCGCGATCAGCGTCGCGTCGGGCTAGCGCGATGTGGCGTCGCGCGGTCCTCGGCGTCGTGGCCGCCGGTGCGTACGTCGCCCATCGCCGTGTGTTCGGCATCGAGCAGCGCAGCTGCTGGCCGCCCCCCGCCGACGCGGTGACGCCCGCGGGCGCGCAGGCCGCCACCGCGGCGTTCGCCGGCACGCGCGCGAACGATGCCGCGCTGCCGTTCGCATGGTCGACGGCGGCGACGCTCGAGCCGTGGGCCGAGGGGACGAACTTCTTCCCGCGCATCTTCGCCGACGTCGAGGCCGCCCGCTCGTCCGTGCACATCCTCATGTTCGGCTGGCGCGAGGGCAGGATCGGCACGCGGATGGCGGAGCTGCTCGAGCGCAAGCTCGCCGCCGGCGTCGAGGTGCGGGCGATCGTCGACAACATGGGCTCCAAGCCGCGCGGGGCGGCCAAGGCGATGTTCTCGGGGCTCGCCGCGGCGGGCGCGCAGATCCAGGTCCACGACTTCCGGGACACGCCCGGACGCGTCGACCATCGCAAGCTGTACGTGATCGACGGGGCGGTGGCGTGGACCGGCGGCGCCGGCATCGAGGACCACTTCGACGACGGCCGCTTCCACGACGTGATGGTGCGCGTGACCGGCGACGTCGTGCGCCAGGCGCAGGCGGCGTTCCTGACGAGCTTCCGCGGTCACGGCGGCCGCCTTCCCGCCGACCTCTCGCACCTGTTCCCGACGCCGGCCGATCCGGGGTCGACGCCGGTCGCGCTCGCGCAGGTGATCCCCGGCGGATTCGTGGCGGCGCCGGAAGCGATCCGCGAGCAGATCGAGGGCGCGCGCGAGCGGCTCGACGTGATGAACCCGTACTTCACCGACCGCGACATGGTCGAGCGGATCCTGGCAGCGGCGCGCCGCGGCGTGCGCGTGCGCGTCGTCGTGTCGGAAGCCTCCAACAACGGCTTGGCGACCGCCGCGCTCAAGCACCGCTACGGCGACCTGCGGGCGGCCGGCGCGGAGGTGTGGGAGCTCCCCGGCACTGTCGTCCACGCCAAGGTCGTGGCCGCCGACGACACGGTCAGCTTCGGCACGGTCAACCTCGACGCGTGGGCGCTGTACCGCAACTCGGAGATCATGATCCTCGCCCGCAGCGCTGAGCTCGCCGCGCAGTTCCAGCAGCGCCTGTTCGAGCCCGACATCGCCCGCTGCAAGCCCGGCGAGGGGCCCTCCACGCCGGGTGCGCGCGCCAAGAGCCGGCTCGCCGACAAGCTGACGTACTACCTCTAGTGCCCCGAATCAGAACTAGATCGCCACTTCGTGGACCGGCGCCGGGGCGTCCGGGAGCCGGTCGGGATGCAGGATGTGGGCGAGCAGCTCGAGCCCGGCGATCAGCCGTGGGCCGGGGCGCGAGAAGTAGCCGGCCGCGTCGACCGCCACGACGCGGCGCGCGCCCAGCGACTCCAGCTCGTCGACGTGGTCGTACGCCTCCTCGAGCGCGCGGTCGGCGTCGTAGCCGCACGGCATCACGATCACGACCTCGGGCTCGGCGGCGCGGACGTCGTCCCAGCTGCGCTGCTCGGAGTGCTCGCCGGGCAGCCCGAGCGCGTCATAGCCGCCGGCGTACTCGATCAGCTGCGGCGTCCAGTGGCCGGCGACGAACACGGGATCGAGCCATTCGAGCGCGGCGACGCGGACCGGCTCGGCGGCGCGCACGGCCAGCCGCACGCGGTCGATCCGGCTCGCGGCGTCCTGGACGAGGTCGACGCCGGCGTCCTTGGCGTCGGTCGCCTGCGCGAGCGTGCGGACGTCGCCCAGCACCTCCCCGAGCGTGTGCGGGTCGAGCGAGAGCACGGTCGGCTGCGACTCGATCCGCTCCGCGACCGCGCGCACGTCGTCGTAGGAGACCGCGCACACGGCGCACAGCTGCTGCGTGACGATCAGGTCGGGCTGCAGGCGCTGCAGCATGTCCTCGTCGAGCTCGTAGATCGCGCGGCCCTGCTCGGTGAGCTGCTTGACCGCGCGGTCGATCTCGCGGGCGGACAGGCCCGGCCCGATCACGTCGCGCGTCACCTTCGGCAGGTCGAGGGCCTCCGGTGGGTAGTCGCACTCGTGCGTCACGGCAGCGACCTCGTCGCCGACCCCGAGCGCGAACAGCATCTCGGTGGCCGACGGCACGAGCGAGACGATTCGCATGCGGGAGAGGATATGAGCGAGGCGGACCTGGCCGAGGGGCCAAGCGGGCGGGCTGATACGCAGTGCTGAGTAATCTTCCTGACTCAGCGGTAAGAACCTCACCTTTCCCACCGTGCAGCACGTGGCGTAGCGTCGGGCCGTGAGGCTGGCTCTGGCAGCGGACGAGGAGCTGATGCTGGAAGCGCTCGAGCGCCTGTTCGCGAGCGCCGGGCTCGAGGTCGTCGCGCGCTGTACGACCGCCGCGGAGATCGCGCGGGCCGTGCGGACCTGCGGCCCGGATGTCGTGTTGATCGACACCGCGCTGGCGGACGGTGGCGGCATCGCGGAGCTGATCCGGCCGATCGCCGGGTCGACGCGCATCGTGCTCCTGGCGTCGCGGGTGGACTGCGAGCTCGCTCGCCAGACGATCGATCTGGCCCTGGACGGCGTTGTGCTCAAATGCGCCGGTGCCGCGAGCGTGGTGGCCGCGCTCGGGCGGATCGCGGACGGCGACGCCGTGTTTCCCGCCGGGTGGCTGGCGGCGGCGCGCCGTGCCCCCGCGCCGATCGACGAGACGCTCAGCCCGCGCCAGCGGGACGTCCTCGAGCTGCTCGCCCAGGGGCTGCCCAACGACGTGATCGCCGATCGGCTGTACATCTCGCGCAACACCGTGAAGTTCCACGTCGCCGCGATCTACCAGCGACTCGGCGTGCACAACCGCGTCGAGGCGGCCCACACGCTCTCGCAGCTGCGCGCGGCGAGCTGAACCTCAGGTCGAGCTCACTCGCCCGTCCGGGTAGGCCGCGCCCAACCCCTCGGGACGGTCGCGGACCGCCTGGCGGGACGGGCGCCGGCCACCCGGCCGGAGCGCGGTCGCACCATCCCGACGGGCGTCCCAGAACCGCCCGCGGGGGCGTTTCGGCAGCACCCCCGCCTTCCTTAGCGTCGGCGCTGGCCCGGGCGCCGATCAGGCGGCGCCCACGATGCTCAGGGAAGGAGCATTCATGTCATCAGTTCCGCGTGGGGCACGGAGGGCGCTGGCGCGCCTGACCTGTGTCCTGGTCGTGGGAGCGGCGACCACGCTCGGCGCCGTTGCGCCGGCAGCAGGCCAGGAAGGGCCGGCGGTCCCGGATCCCATGACGACCAACATCCCGTACACGGCGTGGGCCGGTACGCAGGTGCGGATGGTGAAATGCTCGCCGGCGCTCGAGGGGCTCCCGCGCAGCGGTCTCTCGGTGACCGTCGAGTCGTGGAGCGGCGCGGAGAGCTACCGCCCGCAGGTGATCGCGCCGAGCATCGACTTCGTGCGCAGCCGGGCGCGCGACGAGCGGTGCGCGCGCTTCAACGTGGTCTCACTCGGCGACGGCCTCGCCCGGATCAAGCTCAAGGCGTTCACGGGCGGCCACGTCGAGATCCTCGAGCACCAGTTCATCGGCATCTGGATGCAGCTCGGCACGCCGGCGATCGATGAGGTCGGCGCGGCCGACCCGACCGGTGGTCCGGTCGGCTCGGAGTCCGAGGTCGGCGACCCGGCGGGTGACGGCGCGTTCCTGCCGTCGTCCAACAACGGTCGCGTCCAGGTCAAGCTCACCGGCAGCTTCCCGCATCCCGCCGGTCCGGGCGGGCGCTTCACGCTCCCGACCGACTGGGCGTTGCTGGCCGGAGCGGTCGCCGACAGCGACGACCCGACCGCCGACCCGCGGATGCGCTGGGACATCCACGACGACACGCTCAAGAGCGAGGGGCATGTCGCCGGCTTCTGCCGTGTCACCCCGCCGACGGCGATCGATGCGGTCGACAACTGCCGCGGCGGTGACGCGCGCTTCTCGCGCGTGTTCGGCGACTTCGGCCGTGATCTCGGCCCGTTCGACCCCGTCCGGCTGCCGACGCTGCTGTCCGACGGCAAGCTCGATCTGGGCGACGCGCCGATGCCGGCGGCGCGCGTCGACATCGCGATCGCTCCCAACACCAACCCGCTGACCGACATCGGCGGCGCGGGCGCGCTCGAGAAGGCCGACAAGACCGAGGTCTACAGCCGTGACGGCAACGGCACGGACTCCGACCACAACCTCTACGCGCCGTTCTACGGTCAGTACGTGCCCGCGACGGCCGCTGAGGGGCTGGATCCGGCCGCGTCGGGGACCGACTGGTTCGTCCAGAACAACTTCGGTCTGAACTACTTCGGCTTCTACGACAACTGGGACACCCTGCCCCTGAAGAGCGTGCTCGCCACGGACACCGGGTGCAACCGCACCGTCGGCTTCGACGGCGGCGCCGACGACGAACCGCGGACGACGCCGTCGGGCGACCAGACCGTGGCCGTCTTCACGGACGAGCACGGCGAGGCGCAGGTCGAGTACCGGCCGTACGCCGGTGGCTTCTACTACGACGCCGTCGGCGCGGTGCGCAACGACAACCGCGGCTGCGATCTCCAGGACGTCGACGTGCTCGGCACCTCGGCGATCTCGGCGACGGCCAGGTACCCGGGCCAGCCGGTGGACTTCCCGCCGGCGCGCTCCGGCACGATCACCAAGACCGTCGGCAACGAGTTCGACAAGTCGCTGCGCTACTACCCGAAGGGCACCGGCGCGGCGAACGCGAACGCGAACATCATCGTCGCCCACGGCCAGGATGTGGACGGCACGCCGTTCGCCGGCGAGCGCGTCTGCTTCTACGTGGACGACAAGGCGGACAGCTACCGCCTGTTCAGCGGCGTCACCGGCCCCGCGAACGCGCGGTTCAACGTGACGTCGATGCAGGCGCCGACGCCGCCCGCGATCGACCCGGACGTCCGGTGCGCGTACCTGGACTCGCGGGGCAACGCGGCACTCGAGGTGTTCAACAGCGGCGACCAGACGATCAACGTCATCGCCGAGTACATCGACGAGGGCCTGCTCCGCGACATCGATGCCGTCTTCGGCGCCGGCGACGGCCCCGGGGACCCGCCGAGCACCGATCCGCCGCCGAACACCGGCGGCGGCAGCGAGCCCACCCCGGTTCCCGGCACCAACCCGCCGAGCGCCGGCCAGGTCGTCAAGACCGTCGGTGCGGGCTCGCATCTGGTCGGCGGCACCAAGACCAGCCGGAAGGTCAAGAGGACGCGTATCTCGAAGGCCCGGATCGTGCGGGTCGGCGCGAGGCGCTACCTCGTCGTCAAGGTGCGGTCCACGCACAAGCGGGTGAAGCTGGCCATCCGGCTCAAGCTCCGCAACGGCAAGGTCCTCAAGACCACGCGCAAGATCCGGGCGAACAGGACCGTCCGCGTCATGCGCCTGTCCTTCGCGGTGAAGTCGGCCAAGGTCAAGCTGGCCAAGTAACGACTTCTGCCGCTCCCTGAAACGGCAGAACCGGGCCCGCCGCAACCGCGGCGGGCCCGTGTCGTTCCGGGTCGCTGGGGATTCGCCGCGCTCTTCCCGGGTACCGCCGCTACCATTGCCCCGTCGCCTGATGAACGACGACGACAGCTCCCGAAGTAGCGGCGCGCCGCGAGCGCGCCCGGCGGTTCGCCGATGACTGTCCTGCTGCTGCTGGCCGTCGTCGTGCTCGTGCTGCTCAACGGCTTCTTCGTGGCCGCCGAGTTCGCACTCGTGCGCATGCGTCGCTCGCGCGTGGAGGAGGAGGCCGAGGAGGGCAAACGCGGCGCCGGGCTGGTGCTCCGGCAGCTCGACGACCTCTCGCGCTACCTCGCCGCCTGCCAGCTCGGCATCACGTTCACCTCGCTGGGCATCGGCTTCCTCGGCGAGCCCGCTGTCGCCAACATCTTCGAGGACCTCTTTGGGACGTCGATCTCCCACAACCTGTCGCTGGCGATCTCGCTGTTCCTCGCGTACCTGATCACCACGTCGCTTCACATCACGATCGGCGAGCAGGTCCCGAAGATCTACGCGATCAACCGCGCCGAGCGCGTGGGGCGCTTCATCGCCCGCCCGCTGCACGTGTTCACCCAGGTCTTCCACCCGTTCATCCAGATCCTCAACGGCGCGTCGAACGGGATCCTGCGCGCGATCGGGATCAAGAAGACCGACGAGTTCGACGAGGGCGGCTCGCCGGAGGAGCTCAAGGTGCTGATCGCGCAGTCGCTGACCGGCGGCAAGCTCGACATCGGCGAGGCGCAGATGCTGACCGGCGTGTTCCACCTGCACGAGCAGCAGGCGCGCCAGGTCATGACGCCGGCGCCGGCGATCGTCACGGTCGACCTGTCCGAGAACGTCGAGACCGCGCTGCGGCGCTGCGTCTCCTCGGGCCACACGCGGCTCGTCGTGACCGAGGACGACAACCACGATCGCGTCAAGGGCATCGTGCACGCGAACTCGCTGGCGCAGAAGCTGCTCACCGACGGTGCCGAGGCGTCGCTCGACGAGCTGGTTCGCGAGGCGCCGCTCGTGCCCGAGACCAAGCCGCTCGATGACCTGCTCGCCGACCTGCAGCGTCAGCGCAGCTCGCTCGCCGTCGTGATCGACGAGTACGGACGCACCGCCGGGATCGTGACGGTCGAGGACATCATCGAGGAGGTCGTCGGCGAGATCGACGACGAGACAGACCCGCTCGGCGGTGCCGTGCGGCGGCTCCCGAACGGCGACTGGTTCGTGCGCGGCCACGTTGCGATCACCGATCTCGTCGACTACGGGCTCGAGCTGCCGGTCGACTCGGACGCCTACAACTCGGTCGGCGGCTTCGTGTTCGGCGAGCTCGGCCGGCTGCCCAAGCGCGGCGACACGATCACCCACAACGGCTACTCGATCCGGGTGGAGTCGGTGCGCGAGAACCGCATCGAGGCCGTCCGCATCCGCGAGCGCCGCGCGGTCGCCTAGCGCCGCGGCCGGCGAGAGCCGCGGCCGGCTAGAGCCTGATCTCGGCGCCGCCGAGGTGGATCAGGTCGCCGGGGCGCACCTCGGCCTCCTGCACGCGGCGGCCGTTCACCCACGTGCCGTTCGAGGAGCCGAGATCGCGCAGCAGCCAGCAGCCGTCCTCGAACCGCAGCTCCGCGTGGCGGCGCGAGACCGTGTCGTCGGCGAGGACGAGCGCGCACGTGCTCGAGCGTCCGAGCACCAGGTGCGCGTGCAGCAGCTCGCTCGCCTCCGGGAGGCCGAGCCCTCGGCGCCGCAGCCGTGCGCGCAAACGCGCCAGCCTCGCCTCCGGTTGGGCGGGCAGATCGGCGGTGAGCCCGCGCAGCTCACCGTGGCTGGAGCTGCCCAGCGCGTGCTCGACCCGCTGGGCGAAAGTCTCCGTGCCGATGCGGCCTGCGAGGTATCCGGCGCGTAACCGCGCGACGGTCTGTTCGCGGGTGTCATGCGACGGCCGCATGGGGGTGGGCGCAGGCTACTCCTCTGGCCAGGTTGCGAAACGAAACTTCGCGCGGAATTGCACAAAGCGCCTCGACGCGCTACCTTGCCCCGCAACCGACTGGCCGCTTCGGCGGTTGAGGAGGAGAGAGGGAGATCCTGGGGAGGATCGACCGAGAGAACACAAGAGCCCGGCTCAGGGGAGCGAGCCGGGCTCAAGTGTTTCTGGAGGAGGGGTGCGATGAGGGTACGTTCGTCGCACGAGGGATAATCCCAACCTTCTCTCAATATGAACTAAACATTCGGCGGACCCGCGGCGCGGGGGTCAGACCCCTTTAGACCCGCGGCGCGGGGGTCAGACCCCTTTAGAGATCTCGGTGAGGATCGAGGCCGTCGTCCGGTCGACGAACTCGCCGGGGGGCCAGCCGCGCTCGTCGACGAGGTGGCGCCGGTTCGACGGCTGCACGCGCGCCCACGCCCAATCGGCCGCCGCGCCGGCGGTCCAGCCGTCCGCGAGCGCGCCGGCGTCGGCCAGGCGCCCCGTGGCGAACCGGAACGCCTCGCGCAGTTCGCGCACGCGGTCGTGCCAGGCGTCGGCCCCGTCGTCGCCGGTGATCGCGGCGGCCTCGAGCGCGTAGGCGACCGGCAGCAGCTCCGGCACGTACTCCAGCCACGACCGGACCAGCGTCTCGAACGCGGTGACCGGCTCGAGCTCGCGCGTCGCCCAGGCGCGTTCGCGGAAGCCGCTGCGGACGTCCTGGTGGCGCGTCATCGCGACCAGCAGTCCGGCGCGGTTGGCGAAGTGGAAGTACACGAGCTGCCGGGAGACGCCGGCGGCCTTCGCGATCGCGCCCACCGTGGCGGCGCCGAGCCCGCGCTGCCGGGCCAGCGCCCACGCCTCCTCGAGGATCCGTACGCGGGTTTCGTCGGCGTTTGACACGTGTAAAACGGAAGCGTATCGTTTGACACGTGTCAAACGAGGAGGCCACGATGACCGGGACGGCCCACAGCACCGAGGACACGATCTGGACGAGCCACTACGCGCCGGTTGCGGTCGGCGGCACGACGTTCCACGAGCTCGTCCTCGCGACCGCGGCGCGGCACGGCGACCGCGTCGCGTTCGTCGACGGGCCGGGCGGACGCGAGCTGACCTACGCGACGCTCGCCGAGCGCGCCGATCGCGTCGCCGCGACGCTGGCGGCCGGCGGCTTCGGCGCCGGCGACGTGCTCGCGCTGCAGGCGCCGAACATGGCCGCGTGGGCGGGGATCGCCCTCGGGGCGATGAGCCTCGGCGGCGCGGTCACGGGCATCCCGACGACCGCGACCGACGAGGACGTCAGGCGCCAGATGGCCGACTCCGGCGCCGCGCTGCTGATCCGGGAGATCGGCGAGGGGCTGATCGCGCGGCCGCGCTCGGCGCCGCGCCCGGCCGTGGCACCCGGCGCCGTCGCGCTGCTGCCGTACTCGAGCGGCACCAGCGGCCTGCCGAAGGGCGTGATGCTCACCCACGCCCAGCTCGTCACAGGCGTGCGGCAGGTCCTGCGCGGCATCCGGCTGACACCCGCCGACGCGGTGCTCGCGCTGGCGCCGTTCTCGCACGTGATGGGGTTCGTCATCACGCTCGGGTCGGCGCTCGCGACCGGCGCCCGGCTGGTCACCGTCCCGCGCCTCGACCCCGCCGACTTCATCCCGCTGCTCGCGCGCCACCGCGTGTCGGTGGTCATCGTCCCGCCGCCGCTGATGCCGCTGCTGGCGCGCAGCCCGAGCGACCTTCCGGACGTGCAGTTGATCGTCAGCGGCGGCGCCCCGCTCGGCGCCGGGCTGCAGCGCGCGGTCGCGGAGCGCTTCCCGCACGCCGCCGTCGGCCAGGGCTGGGGGCTGACGGAGACGAGCGCCTGCGGGACGATGCCCGACCGCGAGCTCGGAACCGTGCCCGGCTCGGCCGGCCGGCTGATGCCCAACACCGAGCTGCGGGTCTCAGACCGCGGCGAGCTGCTGCTGCGCGGTCCGCAGACGACGTCCGGCTACCACGAGCGCCCCGACGCGACGGCGGAGCTGATCGACGCCGACGGCTGGGTCCACACCGGCGACCTCGGCTACGTCGACGCCGACGGCAACGTGTTCGTCGTCGACCGCCTCAAGGAGCTGATCAAGGTCAACGCGCTGCAGGTCGCGCCCGCCGAGCTGGAGGCGCTGCTCGGCACCCACCCGGCCGTCGCCGAGTGTGCCGTCGTCCCGCGAGCCGATGAGCGCTGCGGCGAGGTGCCGGTCGCGGTCGTCGTGCGGCGCGCGCCCGTCGAGCCCGCCGAGCTGATCGCGTTCGTGGCCGAGCGCGTCGCGCCGCACAAGCGCATCCGCGACGTGCGGTTCGTCGCCGCGATCCCGCGGACGCCGGCGGGAAAGATCCTCCGCCGGCTCCTGCGAGACCCGGACTCGGATCGCGCCGCGGCTCACGCGTCGTACGTGTAGAACCCGCGGCCGGTCTTGCGGCCGAGCGCGCCCTCGGCGATCAGCTGCTCGACCCGCTCCGGGATCTCGGCGCCGATCGTGCGGCCGATCGCCGCCGACACGTCGAGCCCCACGAGGTCCAGCAGCGCCATCGGCCCGAGCGGGTGGCCGGCGCCGAGCTGCATGCACGTGTCGATCGCCTCCGGCTCGAGCCCGGTGCGCTCCATCAGGCGCACCGCCTCGAACAGGTACGGGAACAGCAGGCGGTTGACGACGAAGCCGGCCGTGTCGGGGACCTCGACCGCGGTCTTGCCGAGCGCCTCGCACAGCGCGCGCGCCCGTCTGCGCGTGTCGTCGCTGGCCGCCGCGGGGAACGCGAGCTCGACGAGGTCCATCTTCGGAACCGGGTTGAAGACGTGCAACCCCACGAACCGGTCCGGGCGGCCCGACGCCTCCGCGAGCTCGCTGATCGACAGGGACGACGTGGTCGTGGCGAGGATCGCCGCCTCGGGCAGCTGGGCGCCGAGCTCGCCGACCAGCCCGGCCTTGGCCTCCGGGTCCTCGACGATCGCCTCCACGACGAAGCTCGTGTCGGCGAGCGCGGCGCTGTCGCACGTGACCTTCACGTTGCCGTTGACGTGCGCGCCCACCTTCTCGCACAGGCCGCGGACCTTGCCCTCGGCCCGCTCGGCCGAGCCGTCGGAGCGGGCCCATACCACTACCGGAGCGCGTTGGGCGACGACGGCCGCAAGGCCGCAGGCGATGGCTCCGGTACCGGCGATCCCGACTCGTTCGGACACGGTGTGCTCCCGGTTGAATGACTGGTCAGTCAACGATGCCTACACTACGCCCTGGCGCGACCTCTCGCGTCAGTTGAAACCACGGAGGCTCGCTCAGATGAACGCCAACGGTCGCGACGTCGTCATCGTCGAAGCGGTGCGAACCCCGATCGGTCGGGGTCACCCGGAGAAGGGCTACTACAAGGACACGCACCCGAACGAGCTGCTCGGCCGGACCTTCACCGAGGTCATCGAGCGGGCCGGCGTCGAGCCCGAGGCCGTCGAGGACGTGATCTGCGGCTGCGTGCAGCAGTACGGCGAGCAGATGTTCAACGTGGGCCGCAACGCCTGGCTGCAGGCCGGGCTGCCGATCACGACGCCGGCGACGACCGTCGACCGCCAGTGCGGCTCGGCCCAGCAGGCCGTCAACTTCGGCGCGGCGCTGATCGCCGCGGGCGTGCACGACGTCGTGATCGGCGGCGGCGTCGAGCACATGGGCCACATCCCGATGGGCGTCGGCTTCAAGTGGGTCGACGACGTCGGCTCGCCGTGGCCGCCCGCGCTGCTGGAGAAGTACAACCTCGTCCCGCAGGGGATATCGGCCGAGATGATCGCCGACAAGTGGGAGATCCCGCGCTCGGAGATGGACGAGCTTGCGCTCCGCTCGCACCAGCTCGCCGCCCGCGCCACCGAGGAGGGCCGCTTCGAGCGCGAGACCGTGCCCTTCCAGGTCAACGGCTCCACCTACGTCTCCGACCAGGGCATCCGTGCCGACACGAGCCTCGAGGCGCTCGCGGGCCTCAAGCCGGCGTTCAAGGAGGACGGCAAGGTCACGGCCGGCAACTCGTCGCAGATCTCCGACGGCGCGGCCGCGGTGCTGCTGATGAGCGCCGACAAGGCGGCCGAGCTCGGCGTCACGCCGCGGGCGAAGATCGTCGACCAGACGACCGTCGGCGTCGACCCGGTGATGATGCTCACCGGGCCGATCCCGGCGACGCGGAAGCTGCTCGAGCGCAACGGGATGGCGATGGCCGACATCGACCTCGTGGAGATCAACGAGGCGTTCGCGCCGGTCGTCCTGGCCTGGCAGCGTGAGCTCGAGCCGGACATGGACCGCGTGAACGTCAACGGCGGCGCGATGGCGCTCGGCCACCCGCTCGGCTCGACCGGCGCGCGGCTGCTGACCACGTTGCTGCACGAGCTCGAGCGATCAGACAAGGAGATCGGTCTGGTGACGATGTGCTGCGGCGGCGGCCTCGGTACTGGAACGTTGGTCCAGCGGGTCTAGGAACCGGCGCCCGGGGGGTACTCTTCGCGGGATGAGCGAGCAGAGCACCGTCTTCTACCGCGAAGAGGCCGCCCCGCGGGCGATCTCGACCTCCCAGCTGCTCGGCCAGGTCATGTTCCTGGTCGCCGTGGCGCTGGGCTTCTGTGCCCTCGGCACGTTGATGGGACGTGAGCTGTCGCTCGGCGCCGCGCGCGCCTGCTCGTTCGGCGGGCTCGGCATGCTGCTCGTCTCGTCGTTCGCCGGCGAGCGCTTCCGCGTCGGCCCGTTCGCGATGTTCTGGCTGTTCGCGACCGCTCTGCTCATCGGTCTCGGCCTCGGCCCGATCATCAACGCGTACGCGACGCTCGATCCCGACGCGCTGACCCAGGCGTTCGCCGGCACGGCCGCGACGGTCCTCGGCGCGGGCGCGCTCGGCTTCGCGCTGTCGAAGGACTTGGCGCCGTGGATGCGCCCGGTGTCGCTGATCGTGTTCGCCGCCTGCATGGGCACGATCATCTGGTCGCTGTTCGGCGGAACGATCAGCCCGCTGCTCAGCGCGGGCATCTACCTGCTGTCGGCGCTGCTGATCGTCATCGACTTCAATTTCCTGCGCAAGCACGGCACCGAGCGCGACGCGATCTGGCTCGCCACCGGCATCTTCGTCTCGATCGTCAACATCTTCATCTCGCTCCTGAACATCTTCTCCTCGCGCTGAGGGGTGCGGTAGGCTCGCCGAGTGGAGTCACCGCTCACCTCGCACAAGCCCTCCGAGGAGGAGCTGGCGGCCCGGCAGGCCGCCGAGCAGCTGGGTGAGCGGTTCCTCGTCTATCGCGACG
>DASSUW010000205.1:0-3526 GCA_035706585.1 Solirubrobacteraceae bacterium
GCGGGCCGTGCGCGCGGCGGCCTACGCGGCGGCGGTTCGCGCGGGTGGGGCGGTCGAGCCACGCACGATCAGCGACACCGGCAGGACGCGGCCGGAAGGCTCCTCGCCGCGCATCAGCGCCGCCAGCAGCTCGAACGCCGCGCGACCCAGCTCCTCCGGATCGATCGCGACCGTCGTCAGGGGCGGCTCGAAGACCTGCGCGAACGGGAGGTCGTCGAACCCGACGACCGAGAGGTCGGCGGGGATCCGCAGGCCGAGCTCGCGGGCCGCGAGGTAGACGCCGCCGGCCAGCAGGTCGTCGTCGCAGTACACGGCGGTGGGGCGCGACGGACCGCCGAGCAGCGCCAGCGCCGCCCGCTGCGCTTCGTCGAACCGGAACGCGGCCCGCTCGTAGCCGCCCGGCTCGAGCCCCGCCTCGGACAGCCGGGCCAGCACGTGCTCGCGGCGGATCCGGAACGTCTCGGCGTCGAGCTCGGATCCCAGGTGCCCGAGCCGCGTGTGCCCGAGCTCGATCAGGTGCCGCATCGCCAGGTCCGTTCCGTGCCCGGTGTCGAAGCGCACGAACGGCATCGCCGGTGGCGAGACCTCGATCGCCACCACCGGCTCGCCCGACCCCTCGGGCGGGTCGACCGTGAAGAACATGTAGCCGTCGGCCGGGCCGGCGCGCAGCGCCTCGAACGAGGCGCGCTCGCGGTCGGGATCGTTGGCCACGTCCACCAGCGCGACCGCGTAGCCCGCGCGCCACGCCGCCGCCTGGGCGCCGCGCAGCACGGGTCCGAAGAACGGGTGCGTGACGTCGGTGACGACCATGCCGACCGTGCGCGCAGTGCCGGTGCGGAGCGTTCGCGCCGCGATGTTCGGGCGGTACCCGAGCTCCGCCGCCGCCTCGCGCACCGCCGCCTCGGTGCGCGCCGAGATGCGTCCGGCAGACTTGCCGGACAGCACCAGGGAGACCGTCGACTGCGACACGCCGGCGCGGCGGGCGACGTCGACGCTCGTGACTCTCGAATCCGATCGAGCGATGGACGCATACAACCATGACGTCGTCGAGGAGGTGATCCCGCTCTACGGGCGCGATCTCCGCCTCCTGCGGCCGCGCGACGCCGAGGCGCTGCTCGACGAGCACGCGTTCGAGCACGAGGAGTTCCTTCCGTACTGGGCGGAGCTGTGGCCGAGCTCGCTCGCGCTCGCGCAGGCGATCGGCGGCCGCGCGCTACGCGGCGCGCGCACGCTCGAGCTGGGCTGCGGCCTCGGGCTGGGGAGCATCGCCGCGGCGCTGGCGGGCGGGCGCGTGCTCGCCACCGACTGGTCGAGTGCAGCGGTGGAGATGACCGCGACCAACGCCGACCGCAACGGCGTGAACCTGCAGACGCTCGTCTGCAGCTGGACCGACCCTGGGCCGCTGGTGGACCAGGCGCCGTGGGACCTGATCATCGGCTCGGACCTGCTGTACGAGCAGCGCAACGTCGAGCTGCTGCTCGACCTGCTGCCGCGGCTCGGCGACGACGTGCTGCTGGCCGACCCCGGCCGCGCGCCGGCGGCGCGGTTCCTGCGCGCGGCCCAGACGGACTGGCGGATCGACTCGCGGGCCGCGAAAGAGCTCCCGAACGGGGCGGTGCACCGCCTGCGCCGGAGCTGACGCCGGGCCGGCCTGAGCCGGTCGCGACGGAGAGCGCGCGGGTCGCTGGTCCAGCCGTCGCGGCGAGGCGCGCGGCCCCAGGCCCCGGCTTCAGCCGGTCGCGACGTAGAGCGCGCGCGTGCGCTTCCCGCCGCGGCGGCGCAGCCGGTGGGGCACCGTGCCGTCGAAGAACATCGAGTCGCCCTCGCGCAGCTCGTGCACGGTCCCGTCCACGTCGACCTCCAGCGAGCCGCGGACGACATAGACGAACACCTCGCCGGTCGTCGCGCCGCCCTCCTCCGGCCACGTGCGCGGGCCGCCGGACCACTCGCGCACGCGCAGCGCGGTGCCGTCGGCGATCAGCGCCCGGATCGCGCCCGGCGCCTCGGGGTCCTCGTGCTCGATCACGACGCCCTCGCTCGCACGCACGACGTGGGCGGCCGCCTGCCGCGGCATCGTCCACAGCGTCGAGACCGGGACGTCCAGCGCGCGTGCGATCCGCTCCACCGAGGTCATGCTCGGCCGGGCGAGCCCGCGCTCGAGCTGGCTGAGGAACGGATGCGACAGCCCGGCCTCGCGGCCGAGGCCCTTGAGCGTCAAGCCGCGGTCGCGCCGCAGCTCACGGACACGGGCGCCCAGCACGGCGACCGGATCGGAGGGTGGTTGTGGACTGTCGCGTAGCACCGGCTTCCAGAGTAAAGAGGGTGCGTCGCCTGTGGAGCGACGCTCGCGGTGCGCGCGAGCAGGATGTTGGAGGCGAATGAGTCGCCGATCTGCCGGTCGCATCCTGCGCCGGAATTATCGGGGACCCGTCGCCGGCGCGTCCTGCGCCGGAGCACCGATGTGATGGGAGAGCGGGCCGTTCCCCAGAACGAACCCAGGTGGGACCCGCCCCTGGCGGGCGGGGCGGGTCCCACCTCGGCCCGCTCTAGGGCGAGGCGTAGGTGATTGACACTCCCATATCGATGGAATCGCCCGACCGCTCGAAGCCGGGGCGAAGAGGCTGGTCAGACATCGACCGGGACCTTCCTTGTGGTACGACCAGACGCCGAGAAGCCTAGGGACCGGTCACGTTATCGCCTACTCCCCGAAGGGCCAGTTGTGAAGGAATCCGGAGTGGACATCGACATCGATCCGCACGCCGTGGCGCGCGACGCGGCGGCGCTCGTGCGCGTCGCCAGCCCGACGGGGGACGAGCGCGCCGCGCTGCAGCGGCTCGCCGGCCTGGCGGCCGACCTCGGGCTGGACGCCGACCTGCACCAGCACGACCTCGCGGCGCTGCGCGCTCACCCTGACCACCCCGGCGAGGAGGCGCCGCGCGACGAGCTCTGGGGCCTGACGATCACGCGACCCGGCACGGCGCCCGGGCGGATCGCGCTCAACGGGCACGTGGACGTCGTCGGGCCCGGCAGCGTGCCGTGGAGCCGCGCGCACGGCACGCTCGAGGACGGGCGCCTGTACGGCCGCGGGTCGGTCGACATGAAGGGCGCCGTCATCGCGGCCCTGCACGCGCTCGCGAGCGCGCCGGACCCGCTGCCCGAGGTCGTGCTGCAGTGCGTCGCCTCCGAGGAGGACGGCGGCCTCGGCACGTTCGCGGCGCTCGAGCGCGACGCCGCGTTCGACGCCGCGCTGATCCCCGAGCCGACCGGCTTCGACGTCGTGTGCGCGCAGGCGGGAGCGCTGACGTTCCGGATCGTCGTTCCCGGCCGCAGCGCGCACGCGGCGACCCGGCTCGAGGGCGCGTCCGCGATCGACCGCTACGTGAAGCTCCACGCGGCGCTGCAGGCGCTCGAGGCGCAGATCAACGCCGGCGTCCAGCACCCGCTGATGCGCGAGCTCGAGCTGCCGTACCCGATCCTCGTCGGCCGCGTCAGCGGCGGCGAGTGGTCGAGCTCGGTGCCCGACCGC
>DASSUW010000206.1:0-4184 GCA_035706585.1 Solirubrobacteraceae bacterium
GCTCGCGCACGCGTCGGCGCAGCTCGACGCCCTCGGCGCGCACCGCTACCGCGAGGCGGCCGAGCGCGAGCTCGGGCGGCTGGGACGGCGCCGCCACCGGCGGACGCAGCCGGGCGCGCGCGACGGGACCGGGGTCGACACGCTCACCGCGCGCGAGCTCGAGGTCGCGCGGCTGATCGTCGACCGCCGCACGAACGCGCAGATCGCCGCCGTGCTCTTCCTCAGTCAGAAGACGGTCGAGACGCACGTGCGCAACCTCTTCCACAAGCTCGACGTCTCGTCGCGCGTCGAGGTCGCCAGGCTGGTCGAGCGGGCGGACCGGGCCCCCAGATAGGGGTCGCGATCAGGGTGCGGCCCCGATGTCGGGGTCCCGGCGCGCCGGGATTCTCGGGCCATGTCCACTCAACTGCATCGCCTGGGCGACTGGGCGTTCACCCACCGCAGGGCGGTCGTCGCGCTGTGGCTGGTCGTGCTCGCCGGTGTGATCGCATCCGCGGTCGCGTTCGGCGGCACCACCAACGACAAGTTCACGGTTCCCGGCACCGAGTCCCAGGAGGCCCAGGAACTGCTCGAGCAGAAGTTCCCGGCGGCGTCGGGCGCGTACGCCCGCATCGCGTTCGCGGCTCCCGAGGGCGAGAAGCTCACCGACCCGGAGAACAAGGCGGCGGTCGAGGAGACGCTCGCTCGCGCCGCCCGCGCGGCCGACGTCGCGGCCGTCAGCGACCCGTTCGAGACCGGCGCGCTGACCACCGACCAGCGCATCGGCTTCGGCGACGTGATCTATCCGGTGCCGGCGCACGAGATCGACGACGCCGCGCGCGACGAGCTCGCCGGGGCGGCGGCGCCGGCCCGCGCGGCCGGGGTGCAGGTCGAGTACGGCGGCGGTCTCGTGACCGACGAGGCGGAGGCCGGCTCGGAGAGCACCGGCATGATGATCGGCTTCCTCGTCCTCGCGATCACGCTCGGCTCGCTCGTGGCCGCCGGGCTGCCGCTGCTGACCGCGCTGATCGGCGTCGGCATCGGCGTCACGGGAGTCGTGACGCTCTCGGGCGTGATCGAGGTCTCGGCGGTCGCGCCGACGCTCGCGACGATGCTCGGCCTCGCCGTCGGGATCGACTACGCGCTCTTCATCCTCACGCGCTACCGGCAGAACCTCGACGCGGGGATGGCGACCCGCGCCGCCGCGGCGCAAGCCACGTCCTCGGCCGGCAGCGCGGTCGTGTTCGCCGGCATGACCGTGATCATCGCGCTGGTCGGCCTGCTCGTCGTCAACATCCCGTTCCTGAGCGTCATGGGCCTGGCGGCCGCCGGCACGGTCGCGATCGCGGTCCTGATCGCCATCACGCTGCTGCCCGCGATCCTCGGGTTCTGCGGTGAGCGGTTGCGACGCCGGAACCGGGCGCTGATCTGGCGGCCGCGCCGGCGGGCCGCGGACGCGCCGGCGATGAGCGTCCGCTGGGCGCGGTTCGTCACCCGCCGTCCGCTCGTCACCGCCGCGGCGTGCGTCGCGCTGCTCGGTGTCATCGCCCTGCCCGCGTTGCACATGAAGCTCGGCCTGCCGGACGGCGGCTCGCGGCCGGAGACGTCCACCGAGCGCCGCGCGTACGACCTGCTGACCGACGGCTTCGGCCCCGGCTTCAACGGGCCGCTGACCGTGGTGGTCGACGCTCCCGGGCTCAGCGGCGCCGAGCAGAAGCAGATCGCCGACGGGGTCGTCGAGGGGCTCGAGGAGCTGCCGGGCGTCGCTGCGGTCGCGCCGGCCGTCCAGAACGAGGCCGGCGACCTCACGATCGCGACCGTGACGCCGACCACCGGGCCGGCGTCGGACGAGACCAAGGACCTGGTCGCGCTCATCCGCGACAAGGCCGACGCGGTCGAGGCGCGAACGGGCTGGCACGCGTACGTGACCGGCACCACCGCGCTGAACATCGACACCAACGACCGGCTGGCGCAGGCGCTGCCGCTGTACATCGCCGTCGTCGTCGGGCTCGCGCTGCTGCTGCTGACGATGGTGTTCCGGTCCGTGCTCGTGCCGATCAAGGCGGCGGCCGGGTTCCTGCTCAGCATCGCCGCGTCGATGGGCCTGGTCGTCTGGATCTTCCAGGACGGTCACATGGCCGACCTGTTCGACGTCGGCCAGACCGGCCCGATCGTGAGCTTCCTGCCGATCCTGCTGATCGGGATCCTGTTCGGGCTCGCGATGGACTACGAGGTGTTCCTCGTGTCGCGCATGCGCGAGACGTTCCTGAGCACCGGCAGGGCGCGCGAGTCGATCGTCACCGGCTACGGCCAGAGCGGCCGGGTCGTGGCGGCGGCCGCGCTGATCATGATCGGCGTCTTCGGCGCGTTCGTGCTCGACGACGACCCGATCGTCAAGTCGATCGGCCTGTCGCTGGCGTTCGGCGTGCTCGCCGACGCGTTCGTGGTCCGGATGACGCTGGTGCCGGCCGCGATGGCGCTGATGGGCAAGGCCGCCTGGCGCTTGCCCGAGCGGCTCGGCCGGCTCGTGCCGAACCTCGGCATGGAGCACTGAGCGCAGTGGAACGGCCCGCCCCGGCGGGCCGTTCTGCGTCGCCGGTGGCGCGGGCGAACGACGGCCGGGTGGGGAGGCTGGGGTGCCAGCCGCGGCGCGAGGTCGGCAGTTGATCCCGCCGGCGCCTCACCTCCCTGCCCAGCGCAGTTGACGTTAGGGTCGCCCCGTGGCCAGTCGCGAGACCCCCGCCACCCGCGCGGCGAAGGCCGCGAAGATCCGGTTCACGGTCCACGAGTACGAGCACGACCGGCGTGCCGAGTCGTACGGCCTCGAGGCCGCCGGCGCGCTCGGCCTCGATCCCGCGCGCGTGTTCAAGACGCTGGTCGTCGACACCGACGGCGAGCTCGCGGTGTGCGTGGTCCCGGCCGAGTCGCAGCTCGACCTGCGCAGCCTCGGCAAGCGGGCGGACATGGCGCCGACGCAGCGTGCCGAGCGCGTGACCGGCTACGTCGCGGGCGGGATCAGCCCGCTCGGCCAGCGCAAGGCCCTGCGCACGCTCGTCGACGACACCGCGCTCGAGCACGAGACCGTGTTCGTGAGCGCGGGCCGGCGCGGCCTCGAGATCGAGCTCGCGCCGCGGGATCTCGTCGCCCTGACGCGGGCCGACGTGCGCCCGCTGCGCCGCATCAGGGTCTGAGATCAGGGTGTGCTCCCGATGTAGGCGCGCGCGTGCGCGAGGACGCTTTCAGCCATGTCCAGACACTCCTCCTCATCCAGTCACCGGGCCCCGCTGGCCGCGATCCTCGCGGTCCCGCTCGTGGTCGCCGCGATCCTGACGCTGTTCGCGTGGCCGACCGCCAAGGTCGGGCCACGCGACCTGCCGGTCGGCGTCTCGGGCCCGGCGGCCATGCAGCAGCGGCTCAACGACCGCTTCGAGGTCCATCGCTACGCATCCGCGT
This sequence comes from Solirubrobacteraceae bacterium, assembly GCA_035706585.1. Classification (GTDB taxonomy): domain Bacteria; phylum Actinomycetota; class Thermoleophilia; order Solirubrobacterales; family Solirubrobacteraceae; genus DASSUW01. Next base: position 3,433 of record DASSUW010000206.1, read on the forward strand.
CCGACGCGCGGGCGGCGATCGAGGACCGCGAGGTGTACGGCGCGTTCGTCGCGGGCCCGGACGGCCCGACGGTGCTGATCGCCTCGGCGGCCGGCCCGGCGGTCGCGCAGATGCTCACGCACGCGGCGGCCGAGGCCGGCGCCGGCGTCGAGGACGTCGTCGCGTCCACGTCCGCCGGCGGCGCGCTGGCGACCTCGCTGCTGCCGCTCGTGCTGGCCGGCCTGTTGACCGGCGCGCTCGCCGCGGCCATGACCGCGAGCCCGGGGCGCCGTGCCGCGCTCGTGGCGGGCGGCTCGCTGCTGGCGGGACTCGCCGCCACCGGCATCGTCCAGGGCTGGCTCGACGTGGTCGAGGGCGACTGGGTCGCCAACGCCGCGGGCCTGAGCCTGATGGTGCTCGCGATCGCCGCGCTCACCGCCGGGCTCGAGGCGCTGATCGGCAGAGCCGGCATCCTCGTGACCGCACTCACGATGGTGTTCGTCGGCAACCCGTTCGCAGCCGTCGCGACCGGGCCGGAGATGCTCCCGCCGCCCGCGGGCGCGATCGGGCAGCTGCTGCCGCCCGGCGCCGGCGGCAACCTGCTGCGCAGCACCGGCTTCTTCGACGGAGCCGGCGGCGGCGAGCACGTCGCGGTCCTCGCCATCTGGGCGCTGGCCGGCCTCGCCGCGCTCGCGGGCGCCGGTGTCGCGATCGCACTCGCGTTGCGGCCCTCGCCCGTGCGCACGGACGCGGACGCGGGGATCGCGATGGCC
>DASSUW010000207.1:0-2231 GCA_035706585.1 Solirubrobacteraceae bacterium
CATGTAGCCGAGCGCCTGCGCACGCCGGATGATCTGGATCAGCTCCGACGACGGCACGTCGCGCGCGAGCACGACCTCGATCTCGTCCTCACTGGTCAGCGCCGCGGCGGCGAGGAAGTGCCTGGCGAAGTACGAGCGCCGGATGTGGCCGTGCGTGCGCACGAAGTTGCGCACGAGGGCCTGGAAGTGGTCGCGCATGAGCTGCCGGTCCTCGGCCGAGCAGTCGAGCGTCGTCGCGTCGGCCTCGTCCTCGCGTCCGAGGAAGAACGCGAGCACGAGATCCTGGAACGCCGTCTGGCCGCTGCCGAGCGCGATCACGAGCTCCGGCCCCGAGTCCAGGAACGGGATCTCGACGCGCTCGGGCTCGGAATCGCTGCCCGGCGGCGGTCCCCACCGGAGGAATCGTCGGTGGCCGTTGTGGCCGGTGTCTGGGTCGTCGAACGCCGTCATGCCTCCTACGAGGCGCGACAAGGACTTCCTGATACCGCGAACGCAATTCCTCGGGTCGACGTGGCCGTCGCCGCGTGGTTAGGGTCGACGGTCATGGCTGACAAGGTTCTCATCAATCTGGCGACGGGCCTCGAGGACGGAGAGCGCGTCACCGTGGCGTTCCTGGTGGCGGGGGCGGCACTCGACAAGGGCAAGGACGTCGCGATGTTCCTCACCAAGGAGGCGGTGAGACTCGCCGTCCCGGGCGTCGCGACCGGCGTCGCCTGCGACGGCTGCCCGCCGCTCGAGCGGGTGTTCCAGCAGTTCGCCGAGAAGGGCGGGGAGCTGCTCGCCTGCCCGTTCTGCGTGAACTCGCGCAAGCTCGACGAGAGCGGCTTCGTCGACAATGCCCGCGTGGCGGGCGCCACCCCGATGTGGGAGTGGCTCGGCGACGGCCCGCACACCGTCTTCAGCTACTGAGCAGCTACAGCAGCTCGGCGAGCATCGCGGCGGCGCGCGCGGCGCCGTCGCGCTCGACGTCGGCGGGCCGGCGCTGCTCGCGCAGGGCGGCGACGATGCCGGCCGCGATGTCGTCGGTCGCGAGGTCGATCGCCTGCCCGGCGCCGTAGCGCTCGAGCCGGTGGCGGACGTGCAGCCGCTGCTCGAAGTGGCGGGCGAGCGGCGCGTACAGGAACGGCGTCTTGGCGGCCGCCAGCTCCATGCAGGTGGTCAGGCCGCCCTGGGCGACCGCGACGTCGGCCGCCGCGAGATGGCGCGACAGCTCGTGGACGTAGCCGACGAGCTCGACGCCGTCCGGCGCCGCCAGCGCGCCGCGGTCGATCCGCGGCCCGCAGACGACGGTCATCCGCAGGTCGGGCACCGCCTCGCGCGCGGCCGGGTAGCCGTCGATCACGCGCTGCAGCAGCGCCGCGCCGACGCCTGAGCCGCCGACCGTGACGAGGCAGTGCGTGCCGTCGCCGCGCTCGGCCGGCTGCGCCGCGCCGGGGGCGAGCACGTAGCCGGAGAACTCGAAGTGCTCCTCCACCCACGGCCGGATCTGCGGCAGGCCGTCGCCGAACGCGTGCGGGACGACGTCCGCGGGCGCGCCAACGAAGATCGCGCGGTCGCGCACGTGCGGGAAGCGCGCGATCTGCTCGATCATCTCGGCGTTGTAGTCGGCGGTCAGCCGCGCCTCCTCCTCCCCGCCCTCCGGCAGCGGGAGCCAGCCGACGAAGTCGGTCAGGAAGGCGTAGGCGGCCGTCTTGAGCTCGGGGTTCTCGTGCAGGTAGTAGTCGAGTTCCCACGCCTCGTCGCCGATCCAGAGGTCGTACGGCTCGTCGCGCACGACGTCGTCGAAGACCATGAAGTTGGCGAGCAGGATCTCGTCCATGCGGCGCCACGCCTGGAACACGTTGAGCTCGTGCTCGGCGGCCTCGGCGGCGATGTGGCGCGACTCGCCGGCGAGCAGGGCGCTTGCGGGATGCACGGTCTCGCCGCAGGCCTCGAGGACGTGGGTCACGGGCTCCTGGGCCAGCCAGTCGATCTGCAGGTCCGGCTGGAGCGCGCGCAGCTCGCGCGCGATCGCGATGTCGCGCCAGGCGTGGCCGAGCCCGATCGGCGACGAGACGAACAGCGCGCGCTTGCCGCGCCGGATCGGCCGCCGCCAGCGCAGCGGCGGCGCGGGGCGGCCGTAGACGCGCTCGGAGAAGTCGCGCAGCCGGCGGTTGACCAGCACCGGATGGCGCGCGTGGGGGCAATGCCCGGCGCCCTCCAGCTCCACGAGCTCGGCGCCCGTGAGCTCG
>DASSUW010000208.1:0-7284 GCA_035706585.1 Solirubrobacteraceae bacterium
CGCGGGCGCGGGATCGTGCTGTCCGAGCCGTCCGTCGTCGCGATCGATCAGCGCACCGGCGAGGTGCACGCGGTCGGCGCCGATGCCCAGCTGATGATCGGCCGCACGCCCGCGACGATCTCGGCCGACCGCCCGCTGCGCCACGGCGTGATCGCCGACTTCGAGGTCACCGAGGCGATGCTGCGCCAGTTCGTCGACAAGGTGCTGCCGAACCGCTTCAGCCGCCCGCGGCTGGTCATGTGCGCGCCGTCGGGGGTGACCGACGTCGAGCGCCGCGCGGTCGAGGAGGCGTCGCTGTCGGCGGGCGCGCGCGAGGTGCACCTGATCGAGGAGTCGCTCGCTGCGGCGATCGGCGCCGGTCTCCCGATCGCCGAGCCGGTCGGGCGGATGGTGGTCGACGTCGGCGGCGGCACGTCCGAGGTGGCGGTGATCTCGCTGGGCGGTATCGTCGTCTCGCGGTCGCTGCGCGTCGGCGGCTACGACCTCGACGACGCGATCACCAACTACATCCGGCTCGAGCACCGGATGGCGATCGGCTCCCAGAGCGCGGAGGCGATCAAGCTCGCGGTCGGCTCGGCCTCGCCGGACGACGACGCGCTGAGCACCCGCATCCGTGGCCGCGATTTGATGTCCGGCCTCCCGCGCGAGCTCGAGCTCACCGGCGCCGAGGTCCGCCGCGCGATCGACGCGCCGCTGGCCGACATCATGGCCTCGGTCCACGACACGCTCGAGGAGACCCCACCCGAGCTGGCCGCCGACATCGCGCGGCACGGGCTCGTCCTGGCCGGCGGCGGTGCGCTCCTGCGCGGCTTCCCGGAGCGCGTGCACCGCGAGACCGGCATGCCCGTCCACATCGCCGACGCGCCCCTGACGTGCGTCGCCACGGGCGCCGGCCAGTCGCTGGAGGAGCTCGATCGCCTGGGCCGGAGAGGCGCCGCATAACGACTACACTGGCCGCACCCGGAGAGGTGGCCGAGTGGCTGAAGGCACTCGCCTGCTAAGCGAGTATGGGGCGGAAAGCTCCATCGCGGGTTCGAATCCCGCCCTCTCCGCTCGCACCGTCAGTTGACAGACCGCCAGGTGTCGAGCTAGACGAACGGCGAGGCGGGAGGCGGCTGCGGCGGGCTTAGCGTGGCGCGCCATGGTCCGATTCGTCGCCCTGGTGGTCGGGTTCCTCGCGCTGCTGTCGACTCCCGCCTCGGCGGACGAGGTCGCGCCGGATCCGTTCGAAAGCTCTGCGCTGCTCGCGGCGCCGCAGGTCCCCGACGAGTTCGTCGAGGAGACCGCGTTCGACAACCTGCTCGCGCCCGCGTCGATCGCGTTCGCGCCCGACGGCCGGGTCTTCGTCGCCCAGCTCGACGGCGTCATCAAGGTCTTCGACGGGCTCGAGGACACCACGGCCACGGTCTACGCCGACCTCTCGGAGGAGGTCGACTTCCACAACGACCGCGGCCTGCTCGGGATGACCCTGGACCCGCAGTTCAGCGCCGGGCGACCGTACGTCTACGTCCTCTACACCTACGACGGCGCGATCGGGGAGACGGCGCCGCGGTGGGACGACCACTGCCCGGACCCGCCGGGCGCCGAGCGCGACGGCTGTGTCGTCAGCGGCCGGCTGTCCAAGCTGCTGCCGGACGGGACCGAGGTCCCGCTGATCAGCGACGAGTGGTGCCAGCAGTATCCGAGCCACTCGGTCGGCGACCTGCACTTCGGCCCCGACGGCGCGCTGTACGCGAGCGGCGGCGACGGCGCCAGCTACACGTTCGCCGACTACGGCCAGGACGGCTCGCCGGTCAACCCGTGCGGCGACCCGCCGCAGCCGGTGGGAGGGACGCAGACGCCGCCGACGGCCGAGGGCGGCGCGCTGCGCAGCCAGGACGCGCGGACCAGCGGCGATCCGACCGGCCTCAACGGCTCGCTCATCCGCATCGACCCCGACACCGGCGACCCGCTGCCGACGAACCCGGGGACCGGCGACATCAACGCGCGGCGGATCGTCGCCTACGGCTTCCGCAACCCGTTCCGCTTCGCGTTCCGGCCCGGGACGACCGACGCGTACGTCGGCGACGTCGGCTGGCTCGCCTGGGAGGAGATCAACCGCGTTCCGGACATGACGCAGGTCCGCAACTACGGCTGGCCGTGCTACGAGGGCGGCGGCCGCCAGCCCGGCTACGAGGCGATCGGCCTGGACATCTGCGAGAACCTCTACGACGACAACGTCGCGCGCGACCCGCTGTACACGTACAACCACGGCGCCAAGGTCGCGGACGAGGCCTGCCGGGTCGGCGGATCCTCGATCTCGGGCATGCAGTTCTACACCGGCGGCACGTTCCCCGCCGCCTACCAGGGCGCGCTGTTCTTCGCCGACTACTCGCGCGGCTGCATCTGGGTGATGTTCCCGGGGCCTGACGGCATCCCGAACCCCGCGACGCGCCAGGTCTTCGTCGACGGCGCCCAGACGCCGGTCGACCTCGAGATCGGGCCGGACGGCGACCTCTACTACGCCGACGTCGGCGGCGGCACGATCCGCCGCGTCCGCGCGGTCAACCCGAACCTCGCGCCGACGGCCGCCTTCACCGCCACGCCGGACGCCGGCGACCCGCCGCTCGCCGTCGAGTTCGACGCGACCGGCTCGACCGACCCGAACGAGGACACGCTCCAGTACGCGTGGGACCTCGACGGCGACGGCCAATACGACGATGCGACCGGCGCGACGCCGAGCCGCACCTACACGCTCGAGGGCAGCGTCACGGTGCGCCTGCGGGTCACCGATCCCGGCGGCCTGTCCGCCACGAAGCAGACCGAGATCACGGTCGGGACGCCGCCGGCGCCGACGATCACCTCCCCGGCGGCCGGTACGAAGTACGCGGTCGGCGACCTCGTGTCGTTCGCCGGCACGGCGACGAGCGGCGGCAGCGAGATGCCGGCCGACGAGCTCACCTGGACGGTCGATCTGCACCACTGCTCGGCGATCGTGCCGACCAGCTGCCACGTGCACCACATCCAGGACTTCGCCGGCGTCCGGTCGGGCTCGTTCAGCTATCCCGACCACGAGTACCCGTCCTACATCACGCTCGAGCTGACCGCGACCAAGCCGTCCGGGCTGCAGGCCGGCACGTCCGTGCGGATCGATCCCAAGACCGTCGCGCTGCACTTCGAGAGCGAGCCCAGCGGGCTGCGCCTGGCGATCGGCGGGGAGGCATCGACGACGCCGTTCACCCGCTCGGTCGCGCAGAACTCGACCGTCGGCGTCGCGGCGCCGCCGAGCCAGTTCCTCGGCGTCGACTCCTACGACTTCTCGTCGTGGTCGGACGGCGGCAGCGCGACCCACCAGTTCACCGCCCCCAGCACCGACACGACCTACACGGCGACCTACGAGAAGAGCGTCTGCCCGGTCCTGCCCGGCCTCGTCGGCGCATGGGGCTTCGACGAGCCGTCCGGCGACGCGGTCGGCGACGCCTCGGGCACCGGCAACGCCGGCACGATCTCCGGCGCTGTGCGCGTCGCCGGCGGCCGCTACGGGCGTGCGCTGAGCTTCGACGGCAGCAACGACCTCGTGACGATCGCGGACGACACGTCGCTGGACTTCGTGTCCGGCATGACCCTGGAGGCGTGGGTGAACCCGACGGCGATCGGCTCGCTGTGGCGGACGGTGATGCTCAAGGAGCAGCCGGGCAACCTCGCCTACGCCCTCTACGCCAACGACGGCGAGGGCAACCCGACCGGCCACATCGCGGCGCCGCTGGACTCCCGCGTCACCGGCCCTCCGGTGCCGGTCAACACGTGGACGCACCTGGCGACGACGTACGACGGCGCGACGCTGACGCTGTACGTGAACGGCAGCGAGGTGGCCGACCTGCCCGTGTTCGGCGCGATCACCGTCAGCAACGGTGCGCTGCGGATCGGCGGCAACACCGTCTGGTCGGAGTGGTTCGCGGGGCGCATCGACGAGGTGCGCGCCTACGACCGGGCGCTGTCGGCGGCGGAGATCGGCGCCGACATGGCGCGCGCCGTCACGTGCGGCGGCGTCCCCGGCTCGCCGGCGCTGGCGGTCGCGCCCGCGAGCCTGGCGTTCAGCAGCGCTCAGGGCGATCCGAGTCCGGCCGCCAAGACGCTCGACGTGAGCAACGCCGGCGCGGGAACGCTGGACTGGACCGCCGCTGACGACGTCCCCTGGCTCAGCGTCAGCCCGACCGGCGGCAGCGGCGACGGGACGCTCACCGTCACCCCCGACACGGCGGGCCTGGCGGCCGGCACGTACACCGCCACCGTCACGATCAGCGCCGCCGGCGCGGCCGGCTCGCCGCGCACCGTCCCGGTCACGCTGACCGTCGATCCACCGCCGCCCGGGCCCGCGCTGTCGGTGACGCCGGCGAGCTTGTCGTTCACGGCGACCGAAGGCGGGACCGACCCGGCGGACAGGACGCTCACCGTCTCCAACGGCGGCGGCACGCTCGAATGGGCGGCGTCCGACGACGCCGCGTGGCTCAGCGTGACGCCGGGCAGCGGCACCGGCGCTGGTGCCGTCACCGTGTCGGCCGCGGTCGAGGGCCTGGCCGCGGGCAGCCATCAGGCGACGATCACGATCGCCGCCGACGGCGCCACCGGCTCGCCCAGGACGATCCCGGTGACGCTGACGGTCGACCCGCCACCCGAGCCGCCGCAGCTCGCCGTGGCGCCCACGACGCTGTCGTTCACCGCGACCGAGGGCGCCGCGACCGTCGAGACGAAGGCCTTCAACGTCACCAACGCCGGCGACGGGACGCTCGACTTCAGCGCGTCGGCCGACGTCGCGTGGCTGACGGTCACGCCGGCGGCCGGCAGCGCCCCGCGCACCGTCTCGATCACGCCGTCGACGGCCGGCCTCGCGCCCGGCGAGCACACCGGCACCGTGACGGTCAGCGCCGACGGCGCCGCCGGCGCGCCCAAGACCGTCGACGTGACGTTCACCGTGACCGAGGCGCCGGCCTGCCCGGTGCCGACCGGCCTCGTCGGCGCCTGGGGCTTCGACGAGCCGGCGGGCGACACGGCCGTCGACGCGTCGCCGGCCGGCAACAGCGGCACGATCAGCGGCGCCGCCCGCACCGCCGACGGCCGCTTCGGCGGCGCGCTCAGCTTCGACGGGGTCAACGACTGGGTGACCGTCGACGACGCGAGCTCGCTGCGGCTGACGACCGGCATGACCGCGTCCGCGTGGGTCAACCCGTCGGCGGGCCGCGTCTGGCGCACCGTGCTGCTCAAGCAGCGCGCCGGCGGCATGAGCTACGCGCTCTACGGCAACACCGACTCGGGGCAGCCGAGCGGCCACGTGTCGACGCCGCTCGAGACCAGCACGAAGGCGCCCTCCGCGCTGCCGATCGGGGTCTGGACGCACCTCGCGACGACCTACGACGGCACGACGCTGCGGCTGTTCGTCAACGGCGTGCAGGTGTCCAGCCGCGCCGTCAGCGGCGCGATCAGCAATGACGCCGGTGCGCTGCGGATCGGTGGCAACTCGGTCTGGAACGAGCCGTTCGCCGGCCGCATCGACGAGGTGCGGTTGTACGACCGCGCGCTCACGGCGGCCGAGATCCAGGGCGACATGGCCGCCCCGGTCACGTGCAGCGCGCCGGCCGAGCCGGTCCTGTCCGTGACGCCGGCGAGCCTGTCGTTCTCCGTGACGGCCGGCAACGCCGATCCGGCCGGCAAGACGCTCACGATCGCCAACGCCGGCGGCGGCACGCTGGACTGGACGGCATCCGCCGACGCGGCGTGGCTCGACGTCGCTCCCGCGAGCGGGACCGGCGGCCGTGCGCTCACGGTCAGCGCCGCCACCGACGGGCTCGCGGCGGGCACGTACGACGCCACGATCACGGTGGCCGCGGCGGGCGCCGACGGTTCGCCGGCGACGATCCCGGTCACGCTCACGGTCGCGCCGACGCCTCCGGTCCTGTCGGTGACGCCGGCGAGCCTGTCGTTCTCGGCCACCGCGGGCGAGGCGGATCCGGCCGCGAAGACGCTCGACGTGGCGAACGCGGGACCCGGGTCGCTCGACTGGACGGCATCCGAGAGCGCGCCGTGGCTGTCGGTGGCGCCGGCCGGCGGCACCGGCGGGGGCTCGATCACGGTGACGCCGTCGATCGCCGGGCTGGACGCGGGCACATACACGACCGATGTCACGGTGTCGGCCGCGGGCGCCACCGGCTCGCCGACGACGGTGCCGGTGACCCTGACCGTCGACCCGCCGCCACCGGCGCTCGCGCTCGCGCCCGCGAACCTCTCGTTCACGGCGACCGACGGTGGCGCCGACCCCGTCCCCAAGGACGTGACCGTCACGAACGCGGGCGGCGGCTCGCTGAGCTTCACCGTCGGCGACGACGCGCCGTGGCTCGCGGTGACGCCGGCCGACGGCAGCGCGCCGGCGACGCTGTCCGTCGCCCCGTCGGTCGCCGGCCTCGCCGTCGGCACGTACACCGCGACGGTCACGGTCACCGCGGACGGCGTGGCCGGCTCACCGAAGACGGTCGACGTCACGCTCGAGGTCAGCGAGCCGCCGGCGACCCCGCCGGGGCTGATCGCCGCCTACGGGTTCGAGGAGCCGTCCGGCACCACCGTCACCGACGCGTCCGGCAACGGGCACGGCGGCACGATCAGCGGGGCGACGCGCTCGGAGAGCGGCCGCTTCGGCGCGGCGCTGACCTTCGACGGCGTCAACGACTGGGTGACCGTTCCGGACACCGACGCGCTCGACCTGACGACCGGCGTGACGATGTCGGCCTGGGTGAACCCGACCGCCGTCGGGTCGGCGTTCCGGACCGTGCTCATGAAGGAGCGCCCCGGCGGCCTGATCTACACGTTGTACGCGGGCGACGGCGCCGGCAGGCCGAGCGGCCACGTGTTCACGACGTCCGAGCAGCGCGCTGCGGGCACGGCGAACACGCCGCTGAACACGTGGACGCACCTCGCCATGACATGGGACGGCGCGACCCTGCGTCTGTACGTCGACGGCACGCAGGTCTCCAGCCGCGCCGTAAGCGGAACGCTGCTGACCTCGACCGGCGCGCTGCGCATCGGCGGCAACGGCGTCTGGACGGAATGGTTCGCCGGCCGGATCGACGAGGTGCGGTTGTACGGCCGCGCGCTCACCGCCGCCGAGATCCAGGCCGACATGGAACGGGCGGTCACCGGCAGCGGCTGACCGCCCGCTCCACGGCGCGCCACCGCCGCTAACATGGACCGCCCCAGCGCCCGTAGCTCAGCTGGATAGAGCGTCGGTCTACGGAACCGAAGGTCAGAGGTTCGAAT
>DASSUW010000209.1:0-13628 GCA_035706585.1 Solirubrobacteraceae bacterium
ATCGCGATGCCGGCGACGAGCAGCACGCCGAAGCCGCGCACCATCGGCACCGGGGAGAGCAGCAGGACGAGAAAGCCCGCCCCGGTCGCCAGCGCGGCGGTGCCGATGAACGGCAGCGGCGTGCGCGACTGGTACTGGATCGCGTAGTCGACGCCGAGCCCGAGCAGTACCGGCAGCACCGCGATCGACGCCATCGTGAGCGGCGCGCCGACCACCGCCATCGCGCCGAACGTGATCGCGACGGCCCCCAGCGCGATCGCCAGCGGCAGCAGCCGCAGCCGGCTGCGGAACACCAGGCACAGCACGAGCGCCATCACGACGAGCCCGACCAGCAGCAGCCGCAGCGTCGAGCCTGCCAGCGCGTCGGTGAGGTCCTCCGCCACCACCGGCGCGCCCGTGACCGTGTAGCCGGCGTCGCCCTTGAGCCGCCACTGCGGCATCGCCACCGCCGCCCGCACGAGCCCGACCGCCTCGGCCCGCTGCTCGTCGGTGAGGTCGGGCTTGAGCCGCACCTGGATGATCGCGGCGCGCTTGGACGGCACCAGGTAGGCGAAGCGCGCCTTCGGCGTGTCGGCGCCGCGCGAGGGATCGAAGAACAGCGCCGACACGAAGTCGGGGTCGTCGACGCGCGGCAGCCCGCTGAGGCCGAGGCCGTACTTGAGATTGATCTGGAGCAGATCGCGCACGAACTGGGCGTAGACGAGCTGGCGCGCGGACTCGGCGAGCTTGTCCTGCTCGGCCTTGGACTTGCCCTGCGCGCGCGCCACGCGCCGTGCTGCCGCCGCGGCCCTGTCCGCCTCGGCGGCCTTGCCCTGCATCCGCGTCTGGACCTGCTCGGTGATCTCGCCGGCCGACGCGTTCGCGAACGTGCCGGGCCCGTAGACGACCTTGACCGGCTTGAGCGCAGCGAGCGACGCGCACGGCGAGCGCGGGCCGCCGGGCGCCGGCCGGCCGGCCGGCTTGTTGCCCGACAGGCAGCCCTCGAGGCCGATCAGCCGCCCGAGGTTCGACGTCAGCAGCAGGTTCGGCAGCTCGCCGCGGACCAGCACGAGCACCGAGTGGTCGCCGAACTTCGCCCGGTAGTCCTCGGTCGCCTGGAACGAGTCGTCACCGCGGCCGACGAGCGTGTCCATCGACGCGCTCGGCTCCAGCCGCAGCGCGAGCGCGGTGCCGAGCGCCACCAGCACCGCGACGACGGCGAGGACGCGGCCCGGCCTGCGAGCCGCCGCGCGGACGATCCGCTCCAGGAGGCTCATCTCTCGTTGACGTGCGGGTACTGCGTGGTCTCGCCGCCGAAGTCGTAGCGGCCCTGCTGGCGGCACGGCGGCGCCGGCGCGGCGCGTCCGGCGCCGGCGAACGCGAACTGGAGGATGTTGGCCAGCAGCTCGTCGGGAACCAGCACGTCGCCGATCGCCGGCGGCAGCGGCGGGAGCGGCACGTTCGTCGGCAGCGGGTTGCCGGCGCCGCAGTGACGCCCGTCGAACACCGGCATCCCCTCCTGCAGCTGCAGGAAGTTCCCGGACTTCGCGTACGGGTTCGGCCGGTTGGTCCCGATCCGGCGCGGATACACCGCGAGGTTCTCGGCGTTGAACGGGTTCGTCGTGCGCAGATAGTGGATCCCGCCCGTGGCTGCCTGGGTCGCCGCGACCGAGTTCGCGAAGATCGACGTCAGCTCGCGCTTGTGCAGGCCGAGGAACTCGAAGATCGGGGAGAGCTGGCGCGCCGCCGGGTCGAGCTGCGCGATCAGCGGCCGGGCGTCCTCGAGCACCTGCTCGGCGGCGGGGAACCCGGTCTTCGACGCGTCGATCAGCCCGTTGAGGTCGCGGAACAGCGCCTTCAGGTCGGGCGACAGCGCGCCGAGGTCCTGCAGCGTCGGGCTCAGCTCGCGCGCCGCGGGCCGCAGCTGCGTCACGAGCGGATCGGTCGTCTGCGCGAAGTCGGCGAGCCGATCGAGCGTCTGCTGGGACTCGCGCTCGAACGTCGGCAGCGCGGTGAACGCCTGCTTGAGCTCCTCGTCGCGCGACGCGGTCGCCGCGAACACGCGGTTGGAGTTCTCGATCAGCGACCGCAGCTGGCCGTCGCGCTCGCTCAGCGCCTCGAACACGCCGCCGGTGTTGGACACCAGGCTCTGGACCGCGCCCTCCTGGCGGTTGAGGATGTCGACGAGCCGCGCGGCGTCCTCGGCGAACGGGCCGAGGTTGCCGAGCGCGTCGTTGAGGTCGCGCCCGTAGCCGCCGATCCCCTTCGCCTGCTCCTGCATCCAGGTCTGGAACGCGGCGCGCGTGTCGGCGTCGAACGTGCGGAAGATCTCGTCGAGCTGGACGGTGTCGGCGACCTGCGTCCTGGAGTTCAGCGAGCCGCCCTCGGGGACCTTCGGCGCGGTCGGCGTGCCCGGCGTCAGCTCCACGTACGTCTCACCCAGCAGCGTCTTCTGGCGCAGGATCGCCCGCGCGTCCGAGGGCAGCGGCGCGTAGCGCGACTCGAGCTCGATCTCGACGTTCGAGCGGCCGGTCCGGTTGTCGGGCTCGATCGTCTTGACCTTCCCGACCGGCACGCCGGAGATGCGCACATCGGCCTCGGTGGCGAGCTGCGTCGCCTCCGCGAACGAGACGTTGAAGCGGTAGCCCTTCGGCTTGAGCGGGACGGCGCCGCCGAAAGCCAGCCACAGGAACAGCAGCAGCCCGAAGCACGAGAGCGCGAACACGACCATCGCGGCGATCCGGCCGAATGACGGGGCGGACTTGTTCATCCGGCGTCCTGCGCGCTCGTGGGGCAGATGTCCTCGACCGCCGGCGCGTTGAGCAGGGCGACGAGCGTGCCGAGCTGCTCGTTGCTCTGGGCGACCGACCGCAGCAGCGTCGCGGTGCTGCAGGACAGGACGACGAGGCCGTGGCGGATCGGGCCGTGCGCGTCCTGCGTCTGGAAGACCGTCGTGCCGATGTGGTTCAGCCACGACAGCCAGAACAGATAGCCCTCCGAGGTGTCCCCCGGCGGGTTGTAGGCGAGCGTGTTCAGCAGCTCGTTGACGACCTTGAACGCCCGCGTGAGGTCCGGCGTGGCGGCCGCGAGGTCGCGCATCGCCGGCCGCAGCTGCTTGACGGTCGGCAGCGCCGCGCGCGCGAACGGCCGCAGCTGGTCGCGGATGATCGGCGTCGTCGTGGTCAGGAACGGGCGCGTCTCGCGCAGCGACGGTCCGAGCGCGCGGGCGCCGGGCCGCAGGTCCTCGAGCGTCGGCCCGAGCACGTTCGCCAGCCGGTCGACCTTCGCGAGCGTCGTCTGCGTCTCGTCGAGCGCCCCCGGGAGCTGCTCCAGCGTCGCGCGCAGGTTGGCGTCCTGACTCGCCAGCGTGGCGAACACGGCGTTGGAGTTCTGCACGAACGCGGCGACCTGGCGGTCCTTGGCGCCGAGCTCGGCCATCAGCAGCGAGAAGTTGTGGATGACGCGCTTGATGTTGCGGCGGCGGACCGCGAGCTGCTCGTTGACCTCGCGCGAGTACCTGGCCGTCGGCTCGATGCGGCGGATCGCCTGCGCGAGGTCGCGCCCGTTGCCGTCGAGCGCGGTCGACGCGTCGCCGATCAGCACGCGCAGGTAATCGCGCGTGTCGGCGTCGAGCGCCGCGAGGATCTCGTCGAGGTTGACGTCGGGCAGCGTCTGCGAGATCGGGATCCGCTCGCCCTCGCGCAGCCGCCCGGCCGCCGCGGTGCCGGGGTTCAGCTCGGCGACCATGTCCTTCAGGCCGGTCTTGGGGCGCAGCAGGATCGTGGCGTCGCGGTAGATGCGGTCGTACTTGCGTTCGATCTTCATCCCGACGATCGCCCGGCCGCCCTCGAGGTGGACGCTCGCGATCTGGCCGACCTCGACGCCCGCGATGTTCACCGTCTGGCCCTGGCCGGGCGTGACCGCCTGGGCCGTCGAGAGCTCGGCCTCCACCTCGAAGAAGTCCGTGCCGAGCAGCGGCACGCCGGCCGGGAGCGAGAACCGCTGGTTGGACAGGATCACGCCGGCGACGACCAGCGCCACGATCAGCAGGAAGATGATCGCGACGAAGTCACGGATGTGCTTGCGGATCGCGGTCACCGCGCGCCGTCCTTCTTGGAGCCGAACGGGCGCAGCTTCTTGCGCAGCAGCGGCAGCGCGTGCTTGGCGGCCGCCGCCGCGGCGCCGGTCGGCGGCGTCTTGGCGGCCGCCGGGCCGTTGAGGTCGGGCCGCTTCTGCTTGTAACAGGTGGCGTTCGGCTTGTACGGCGGCTTCTTGCCCGGATAGAACGGCCGGTTGCCGAGCGGCACCGCGACGTTGTTGCCGAACAGCTGGCCGGGTCCGACGCCCTCCTGTCCGAGCGACACCGTGTTCGAGCCGCCGCCGGTCTGGAAGCGCACGTACATGCCGTTGCCGTCGAAGTTCTGGCCCTCGCCGGCGAGCGCCACCAGCGTGTAGAAGAACTCTTTGTAGTTCTCGACGCCGGTCGTGAACTCGTCCTCGATCACGACGTTGCCGGTCGGGAGCACGACGTCGGTCGCGCAGCGCGAGGCGAGGTTGGTCTGCGGCAGCAGCTCGATCGCGCTGTTGGTCAGCTTCGCGAGGTCGCGCGACGCCGGCGCCAGCTGGGCGGCCAGGCCGCCGAGCTCGTCATCTGCCATCAGCGGCCGTGCCTGCCGGATCCACGGGAAGGCCGCCTCGATCGTCGCCGGCGTCTCGCGGACGCCCGGCAGGATCTCGCGCGCGAACGCGCGCGTGGACGGGAACGCCTCGTTGAGCGACGCCAGCGCACGGTTGGCGCTCTCGAGCGTCCCGGGCAGCTCGCGCACCGAGGTCCGCAGGTTGCCGGACTCGGACGCGAACGCGGCCATCGTCGCGTTGAAGTTCGTGATCAGGCTCTGGAGCGCCGCCTCGTCCTGGATCAGCGCGCCGGTCGTGCGCGCCGTGCCGTCGATCAGCCGCGCGAGATCACGGCCGGGCTCGGTGCCGAGGAACGCGTCGAGCACCTCGGCGGTCGAGCGCTCGGCTTCGGGGATGTCGTCGTAGGCATCGTTGAACGACTCGGCCGCGGTCTGGCCGCGCGAGATCCGCGGGAGATCGCGGTTCTGGGCCCGCGTCGGCTTGGAGTTCAGCGCCACGTCGAGCTGGTCGAGCAGGTCCTTGAGGTCCTGCCGCGTGTCGCCCTGCAACGAGGTCAGCACCTGGTCGAGCTGGACCGGCGTCGCGGTCTGGGTGACCTTCAGCGTGTCGCCCTTGTCGAGCGTCGGCGCCGACGGCGAGCCGGGTGTCAGGTCGACGAAGAAGTTGCCCTCGAGGAAGATCCGCGGCCGGATCTTGGCGGTCGCGTCGGCGTGCAGCGGCAGCCCCTCGTCGTCGATCTGCATCACGACGACGGCGCCGTCGCCGCCCTCCTGCGGCTTGATCTCCTTGACCTTGCCGACGTCGACGCCGGCGATCCGCACCGGCGATCCCGGCCGGATCGAGTTCGCCGACTGGAACGTGGCGTTGATCTCGAACGGCTTGGTGAACGGGATGTCCTTCGTGAAGCCGAGGTACAGCAGGATCACGATCACCACGGCGGCGATCAGCCCGATCGCCACGGGGCTGCGCGGGCGGCGACGGCTCACGGCCTCGTCACCTCCGTCGTGTCCGACTGCGTCCCGGGGACGTTGCCGATCACCGTGCGGCCGCGCTGGTAGGGCTCGTTGCCGGCCTCGCACTCGCGCGGCTGGCCCGGCGACGCCGTGTTCGGGTACGGGTTCGCGTGCAGGTGGTTGGCCTCGGTCGGCCCGTTGGCGGGGCCCGACGACGGGCCGCCCTCGTTGTTGGGGCCCTGCGGCGTCGGCACGATGATGAAGCGCTGCCAGGTGCCGTTGCGGTCACCCTCGCTCAGGTGCGAGGCGACGTTGCGGAAGAACAGCGTCACGTAGTTACAGCGCGTCTGTGCGGGCGTCAGGAACGCCAGCGGCTCCTGCAGCTCGTCGAGCGCGTCGGTGGTCGCGCGCAGGCCGCGCGGCACCAGCGGATCCTCGGCGAAGCGCTGCAGCTCCTCGAGCAGCGACGCGAGGCGCCGGTTGAACGGCGGCGTGCGCGGCAGCACCTTCACGCCCTCCTCGAGCGCGTCGGCGATCGTCGGCGCGAACGTCCGCAGCGCCCGCGCGCCCGGCTGCAGCTCGCGCATGAGCAGCTCGGTGTTGCGCAGGAACGGCCGCTGGATCGGGAAGCTGCGGATCGCCGCGTCGAGCGCCGGGCGCCCCGCCGTGATCGAGTCCTGGATGAACGGGCGGGCCACCTCGCGCAGCGCCGCGAACGTCGTGTCGAGGTTCACGAACAGCTCGGCCTGCGCCTCGGCCGCGGGCGCCACGATCGCCGCCGTGTCGCCGAGCTCCTGAAAGAAGCGGCGCAGGTCGGTCTGCGGCGACGACAGGTTCTGGGCGACCGGCACGATGTCGCGCAGCAGCGGCCGGAACGCGCCGATCGCGGTGTTGATCGACTCGCCGCGACCCGCGAACGCGTCGCCGAAGCCGGTGGTGTTCTCGGCGGCCGCCTCGCGCGTCGCGTCGTCGAACATGCTCAGCACCTCGTCGAACTCGACGGGCGTCGGCGTGGCGGCGGAGATCGGGATCGTGGCGCCGTCGTCGAAGCCGCGCGCGTCCTCGCCGCGGGTGATCTCGACGTACTTGAGGCCGAGCGCGGACCGCGGGCGGATGATCAGCGTCGAGTCGCGCGGCAGCGGCGAGACGCTGCGCTCCATCGTGAGCGTGAGGACCGCGATCGTGCTGCCGTCGTCGCGGCGCTCGGCATCGATGTCGCCGACGAAGCCGACGCGCGAGCCGCCGATCCGCACGTCGTTGCCGACGACGAGGTTGGCGGCGCTCGGCACCTCGGCCTTGAGCTCGTAGGTCGGCACGAACGGCAGGCCCTTGTTCGCGTTGTAGGCCAGGAAGACCGCGACGAGCACCACGAGCACGGTCGCGGCGCCGATCAGCACGGGGTTGCCGGCGATCCCGGCTCCGCGCCTCATTCGTCGCCTCCGAACAGGTAGTCGAGCAGCGTGTCGGTCTTGTCCTGCTCGGTCGGCGCCGGCGTGGCGGTCGGAGCGGGCGTCGCGGCCGGCGCGGGGGTCGGCGTGGCCTGCGCGTTCGGCGCGGCGACCTTCTCGCGCGTGTCGCGCCCGGCCTTCGGCCTGCGGTCCTTCGTCTGCTTCTGCGGCAGGCCGGCGAGCGCGCGCGCCGTCGCCTCGAGCTGGGGATCGTCGCTTGACCGGGCGGCCGCCACGGCCGACGTGGCGGTCGCCTGCGTGAACTTGGCCGAGCATCCGAACACCGGCGCGACCGCATAGTTCGCACACTGGTTGACGAGCAGCGCGGCGCGCAGGTAGTGGCCGAACGAGTCGAACCCGTTGATGCCGGCGGTCTGGAAGAACACGTAGTCCATCGCCCGCCGGATGCCGCCGGTCTTCCGAAGCGACTCGAGCAGGCGCCGCGCGTCGAGGCCGACGGGCCGGGCCGCGTTCGCGAGCCGCCGCAGGTCGGTGATGACCGGGCGGGCCGCGATCACGGCCGGCGTGCCGCGATCGGCCGCCTCGCCGAGCGACTCGAACGCGGGAACGGCCGCGCTGGAGAACGGCCCGAGCTCGAGGATCATCCGGTTGACGTCGGGCGCCACCGCGCCGAGGTCGGTCAGCACCGGCGTCATCTCGTCGCTCAGCGCGCCGAGCCGCACCATCGTCGGCGTCAGCTCGCGCAGGAACGCCGGCAGCCGCTCGATGTCGGCCTCCAGGTCGGTGCGGCGCTCGGCGGTCGCCTGCGCGACCTCGCTGGCGTTCTCGATCGCGCCGCTGACGTGCCGGCGCTCGCGCGCCAGCGGCGCCAGGATCGTGTCCGAGTCGACCGCCAGCCGCTCGAGCGTGTCGTTCTGATCGGCGAGGATCTGCAGGACCTTGTCGATCTCCTTGAGCGCCGGGTCGGCGCGGCGGATGACGTCCTTGAGGTCCTCACCGCGGCCGGCGACGCCGATCCCGAGGTCGGCCAGGATGATCGACAGCCGCTCGCGGACCGGCCGCTGCATGATGTTGTTGACGAGGTCGAGGTCGACCGCCTTGGCGGTGTTCTCGACCGGCAGCAGGTACTGGCCCTCGCCCGGCCCGTCCTCGATCCGCTCGAGCTCAGGCGGCGGCTGCTCGCCGCCCGAGCGCGCCTGCGTCGGCTCGCATTCGACGAACCGCTCGCCGATCAGCGACTGCGGCCGCACGATGCACTCGGCGTCCTGGCGGAAGTCCTGATAGCCGGGATCGGCGATGTCGAGGACGACCGCGGCCTTGAAGTCCTCCGTGACGTCGACTGCCGCGATGGTGCCGACCTTGACGCCGGCGACCTTGACGTCCTCGCCCGGGATCACGAAGCCGGCGTTCTCGAAGATCGCGCGGACCTTGTAGTCGCCGCCGTCGTCGTCGCTCACGGCGACGACCACGACGGCGGCGGCAAGCACGAGGACCAGCGCGACGAGGGCGACGTATCTCATGGGCCGGGCGGCACCTGGGACGGGTCGCAGTCGAGGTCGCCGCCGTCGGTGAACGGCGCGGAGCCGTCAGCGGGGCGCTGGATCGCGGCGCCCGGGCAGCGGCGCCGGATGTTGTTCTGGAGGCCGTCGAAACGCCGGCTCGGCGGCACCGGCGTGAGCAGCCCGCCCGCCGGGTTGTCGGTGAACTGGAAGGCGTTGAACATCGGCTGGATGCGCGCGTAGTGGCCGTTGGCGTCGTAGTTGGCGGCGCCCTGGCCGAAGTCGCGGAACCAGCCGACGAGGTCGGGCGTGTAGGGCCGGACGAACTCGAGCACCGGCTGGGCGTCGACCAGCGCGCGGCGGCCGTTGCGGAAGGCGGGGCTGGCGACCCGCTGCAGCCGCGGCATCTTGCGTGTCGCGTCGACCAGGTCGTTGTCGGCGCCCGGCTGGGTCACCGCGGTGCGCAGATCGTGGATCACCGGGCGCGTGTCGGCGATCAGCGGCCGCAGCTCGCGCAGGAACGGCGCCAGGTCCTTGGTCGCGGGCTTGGACTCCGCCACCAGCACGTCGAGGTCGTCGAGCGTCGCGCGCAGGTTCACGAACGTCGTGTTGGCGCGGCGCAGCGTGGTCGGCAGCAGGCCGAGCGCGCGGGCGAGAGCGGCGTTCTCGCTTCCGATCGCCGACGCCGTCGCGTTCGTGTTGGAGACGAGGTCGGCGAGGTCGTCGCGGCGCTCGGCGATCGCCGTGACCGCCCGTGACGAGTTCACCAGGAAGCGCGTGAGGGCGCCCTCGTCCTCGGTGACCTGCTGGACGAGCGTGCGCGAGCTCGACAGCAGCGGGTTGAAGTACTTGATCGACTGGCCGGTCTGGACCCCCTTGCCCTCGTACTGCGTGGCGAAGCCCTTGATGACGCCCGCGAGGTCGCCCGACGTCTTCTTGTCGAGCGTGTTGAAGATCTGGTCGAGGTCCACGACGTCGGTGGTCGACTCGCTGCGCAGCGTCGCCCCGTCGGGCAGCTCCTTGGCGTCGCCCGGCCCGAGCGTGAGCGCGATGTAGCGGTTCGCGATGCCCGACAGCGACGTGAGGCGGATGACCGCCTGCGTGCCCTCACGCAGCGGCGCGTACGGCTCCTCGACGGTGATCTTGATCGCCGCCTGGTTGTCGTCGGTGAGCTGGATGTCCCGGACCGAGCCGACGCGGCGGCCGCCGACCTGCACGTCGTCGTCCTTGACGAGCTGGCCGGCGCTCTGGAACAGCAGCGTGTACTCGGTGCCGCCGTCTCCCTTGAACAGCAACAGCCAGATCGCCAGCGCCACGGCCAGTGCGAGTGCCCCGGCCGCGGCAGCCCGCGCCACCGTCACAGACGACGCTCCGTCAACCGTTGACTCGTCGGATTCGGCACTCCATCTCCGCTACGTCCCCCAGAAATCCAGAAGGGGGAACCCTACCGTCCAGTTCCGCGGCCGGTGACGGTTCGGGGCGGTTGGGGCCCCGGCGGCGGGGTCAGACCCCTCCGCACGGAGCCCGGGCGGCGGGGTCAGACCCCTCCACACGGAGCCCCGGCGGCGGGGTCAGAGCCCTGCCTGACTTCAGGTCTGGCCAACGCGAGGGTACGGGTCTGGGCCCAGGCGGCGGGGTCAGAGCCCTGCCTGACTTCAGGTCTGGCCAACGCGAGGGTACGCCTCTGACCCCGTTGGCGGTTGGCGGGCGGTGGGGGCTGGTTACTCCATGCCGAGTGGGCCCTGTGACGCACCGCTGAGGAACTGGCGCACGAACTGGTTGTCCGAGCTGAACAGGTCCTCGGCCGGGCCGGACTCCACGATCCGCCCGCGCCACAGCACGGCGATGTACTCGGCGACGCGCTTGGCGGACATGATGTCGTGCGTGATGACCACGTAGGCGCCGCCGTTCTCCTCGTGGACCTCCTTGATCAGCTCGCACAGCAAGGCCGTGCGGACGGGATCCAGGCCGGAGTCGGGCTCGTCGAACAGGACGATGTCGGGGTCGAGCACGAGCGCGCGGGCGAAGCCGGCGCGCTTGCGCATGCCGCCCGAGAGCTCGTTGGGCATCTTCTCGCGCGAGCCCTCGAGGCCGACCTCGCGGAGGCGGCGCATCACGATGTCCTCGATCTCGTCCTCGCCCTTGTCGGTGTGCTGGCGGAGGGGGAACGCGACGTTGTCGTAGAGGTTCATCGAGCCGAACAGCGCCCCGTCCTGGAACAGCACGCCGAACTTCTTGCGCATGTCGAACAGGTCGTCGTCGGCCATTCCCGGCACGGACTCGCCGTGGACCAGGACGTCACCCTCGTCCGGGTACAGCAGGCCGACCATGTGCTTGATGCACACGGACTTCCCGGTGCCGGACGGGCCGAGGATCATCGAGATCTTGCCCTCGGGGATCGCCATGTTGAGCCCGCGCAGGATCCGGTTGCGCCCGAACGACTTGTGGACGTCGACGAACTCGACCGCGTCCGGCGCGCCGGTCGGCCGCTGCTTGCCGGTGTGCCACTTGAACTCGTCGTGCTCGGTCGTCGCCACGGTCATCCTCCGATCGGCGCTCGTGGATTGGCGCCCCAGAACAGCTGCGTGCCCAGCATCCCGATCAGATGTACCAGCACGATGTTAAGCACCATCGACTTGGCGGTCGCGGTGCCGACGCCGACCGGTCCACCGCTCGCCGTGTAGCCGTAGTAGCAGCCGACGAGCACGATGACCGTGGCCATCGCCATGCCCTTTATCACGCTGTATAAGAGGTCGGGCGGGTTCTGGAACATCCAGAAGATCAGCGAGTAGCCGCCGCTGGAGACCTCGCCTATCTGCTCGACCACCGCCAGGTAGGACGCGAAGAAGCCGGCGCCGATCCCGGCCAGGTACATGAACGGGAGCACGAGCCAGGCGGCGAGCAGGCGCGTCGCGCACAGGAACGTCATCGACGAGATGCCCATGACCTCGAGGGCGTCGATCTCGTCGGAGATCCGCATCGAGCCCAGCTCGGCGACGATGCCGGTGCCGACCTTCGCGGCCATCATGTAGCCGAACGCGTACGGCACCAGCTCGCGCAGGTCGCACCAGGCGGCGAAGACGCCCGCGTAGGCGGGAGCGCCGACGGCGCGGTTGAAGTACGCGCCCTCGATCCCGCACTGGAGGCCGATGATGAAGATCAGCCCCCAGATCACGAGCGTCGAGCTCAGGATCAGCAGGCCGGCCTGCCTGAGCGCCTCGCCGAAGAACCGGAAGACCTTCAGGCCGAAGACCTCGCCGACGACCGTCGCGCAGAAGCGGACGATCTCGCCGAAGCTGGCGAGCCATTCGCGCGGGACCGCGAGCCATTGCCTGCCCATCACGTGACCCTGACGTCTCCGCGGCCGGCCGCCGCCCGGATGTCGTCGCGCCCGCTCACTTGATGTTGAGGATCTCGGGGTGCGTGGCGAGCAGCGTCTGCGTGAACACGTAGTTGAACGCGAACACGCCGAGCGTCGCGATCACGACCGCCTGGTTGACGGCGCGGCCCACGCCCTCGGCGCCGCCGGACGCGGTCATGCCCTTGTAGCAGCAGACGATCGCGATGATCGCGCCGAACATCGTGCACTTCAGGACCGAGCCCCACAGGTCGACGACCGAGCTGTTCGTGAAGAACGTCGCCCAGAACGGGCCGAGCGGGGCGCCGTTGACGAGCGTCGCCACGACGCCGCCGAAGATGCCGAACAGCAGCGCGTAGATGTCGAACAGCCCGGTGACGAGCATCAGCGCCAGGAAGCGCGGCACGACGAGGTTCTTGACCGGATCGACGCCCAGCACCTGCAGCGCGTCGAGCTCCTCGCGGATCTTGCGCGCGCCGAGGTCGGCGGTGATCGCCGTCCCGGCCACGCCGGCGAGCACGATCGCGGTCACGAACGGAGCGAACTCGCGGATGCTGGCGAGCACGAAGAACCCGCCGAGGCGGTCGATCGAGCCGAACAGGTTGAGGAAGTTCGCCGCCTGCAGGCCCGGCGCGCCGTAGCCGAACGCGACGGTGCTGACCACGAGCGGGAACCAGCAGAGCTTGAGGGCGAACAGGAACTGGTTGACGAACTCGCCGCCGTACGGGTACGGCGGACGCAGGGCAGACACGATCGTCTTGCCCGTCAGGATCATCATGTCGCCTACTTCCTCCAGCATGCTCTTAGCCGGAAGGAAGGCTCGATCGGCGACGGTGCGAACCACTCTGCTCCCCTCGTAGAAGGCGTCGAAGGTTATGCCACGGCCTGTATGAGGCACAAACGTCAACCGTGGCCATAACTTGCGCTGGTGGACTTGGGCCGGTGGTACGCTCGCGCGCCGTGAGGCGACTCGTGCTGCTGTGCGCGGTGGTGCTGGCGGCTGCCGGCTGTGGTCAGGAGCGCCAGGACGCCGACGAACCCGAGGGCGAGTACACGCTCTCGATCGTCGATGCGTCGTTCCCGGCCAAGCAGACGATCGCCCAGCCGGTGCGGATGCGCCTGTCGGTCCGCAACACCGACGACCGCGAGCTCCCGAACCTCGCGGTGACCGTCGAGACCGAGCCCGACGCCAAGGGCGAGGCCCCGACGGCGTTCGGCCAGGCGGGCACCGACACGCGGCTTGCCGATCCCACGAAGCCGGTCTGGATCGTCGACCACGACCCCGAGGGCGGCCAGAGCGCCTACACGAACACGTGGGCGGTGGGCCGCATGCTCCCGGGCGAGACGAAGGAGCTCGAGTGGCGCCTGACCGCCGTGCGCCCGGGCACCTACACGGTCAACTACCGCATCTCGCCCGGCCTGAACGGCAAGGCCGTCCCCGCCAACGGCCAGAAGACCACCGGCTCGTTCGACGTCACGATCTCCGACGAGCCCGTGCCCGCGCGCGTGAACGCCAAGGGCGAGGTCGTGCGCGGCGAGCGGTAGCGGTCTCCGCCGGCGAACGTCAACGGCGGCATCGAAGGAGGCGGCGCCGATGCACCGGTTTCGCGTGGGGCGGATAAGTCGCGCATAGCGCTACCTGGCAACCCCACTGGCGCGTAGCCGCTCGGGCGCCCTCCCTCAATGCCGCCGTTCAAGCGGCCCAGGTCAACGGCGCGGCTCGACCGCGACCACGCCACCGGAGCGCCGCAGGAAGTCCTCGACCGGCCCGAACAGCACCTCGGCACCGACC
>DASSUW010000210.1:0-10968 GCA_035706585.1 Solirubrobacteraceae bacterium
GCGCCGGGAGAACGCACGAGCTGCGTCACCACGACACGCTCGGTGCCGTTGATCACGAACGTGCCGCGATCGGTCATCCACGGAAAGTCGCCCATGAACACCGACTGCTCGCGAATCTCACCCGTCTCCCGGTTGATGAACCCCACCGTCACCGTCAACGGCCGCGCGTACGTGAGGTCCTTCTCACGGCACTCCTCCAGCGACGCCACCGGCTGGTCGAACGCGAAGTCGCCGAACTGCACCGCCAGGTTGCCGGTGTAGTCCTCGATCGGCGAGATGTCATCGATCGTCTCGCGCAGCCCACCACCCTCGGGATCGACCAACCAGGCGAACGACTTCTTCTGGATATCGATGAGGTTCGGGACCTCGATCGGCTTGTCAAGGCGCGCGAACGTGCGGCGCGTACGGGAACCATCAACAGCAGCCAAGACAGCGACTCCTCAGGGCAGAGTGGAGCGGGCGCGGCGCGCCAACATAGCACCCCAAAACACCCCGCAAAAGGCCCCGTTCGCACGCTGACGGAGCGCGCACAGGCCCACCTGCCTGGGGCAAGTATACGGGCCGCTCCTAAAGATCGGTCAGGCGGCGCGGCAACCACGCGCGGACGCGGGTCCCGCCGCCGACCGGACTGTCGACCTCCAGGCGGCCGCCGAGCGCCTCGATGCGGTCGGCGAGGCCGCGCAGGCCCGTCCCGCCCGCCGGATCGGCGCCACCGCACCCGTCGTCGGCGATCTCGACGAGCACGCCGTCCTCGACGGGAGCGACGCGAACCTCGATCGTGTCGCAGTCGGCGTACCGGCGCGCGTTCACGAGCGACTCGCTGACGATGAAGTAGGCCGCGAGCTCGACCGCGTCCGGTAGCGGCTCCACGTTGACGTCGAGCGTGACGCGCGGCTCGGATCCGACGATCAACGATTCGATCGCGCTCCGCAGCCCGCGCTCTGACAGCGCGACCGGATGCAGTCCGCGGGCGAGCTCGCGCAGCTCCGTCTGAGCCGAGTCGAGCTCGCCGTGGGCGAAGCGGATGGTGTCGCCCGCGTCCGCCCCGCGCTCGAGCTGCAGCTCGGCCGCCCTGAGCAGGTTCGCGACCGCGGCGAGCCGTTGCTGGGCGCCGTCGTGCAGGTCGCGTCCGACGCGCCGGCGCTCGGCGTCCGCGGCCTCGATCACGCGCGTGCGCGAGCGCCGCAGGGCCGCGGCCTGCTGGCGGCGCTCGAGCTCGGCGGCGGCGCGCGACGCGAAGATCCGCATCGCGGCGACGTCGTCGTCCTCGGCCTCCATCGGCCCGGCATCCATCACGCCGACGTGGCCGAGGTGCGTGCCGTCAGCCGCGCGCAGGCAGACGGCGAGGTAGCTCTCGAGACCCATCTCGATTGCCGGCCTGGCCTCCGGGAAGCGCTCCGTCAGCGCCTGCGGGAACTCGACGACCGACTGCTCCACGACCAGCGCGCACGGCTTGCCCTCGGTGTCGTACTCGAACGGCTCCGCGAGCCAGTCATCCTCGTACCAGCCGCTCACGACCCGCACGTGCTGGCCGGTGGGATCGGCGGCCTCCGCGACGAACGCGAACTTGGCGTCGAACGCGAGCGCGATGTGGCGGACCAGCCCCGCAAGGAACTCGTCTCCGACCGCACCTGCCGTCCCTTCGGCAACCGTGCGAAGCAGATCGCGGCGCCCCGATCGCACACGTCGATGCTAGCGCTGGCGAGGAGCGCATATCCTCGCGCCACATGGTCGACGGGCACCGACACCGGGTCGTGATCGTCGGCGGCGGCTTCGGCGGCATCCAGGCCGCCATCCACGTCGCCCGCTACCCCGTGGACATCACGCTGGTCGACCGGCGGAACTTCCACATGTTCCAGCCGCTCAGCTACCAGGTCGCGACCGGCGCGCTGGCACCCGGCGAGGTCTGCTATCCGCTGCGCGCGGTCTTCAAGAAGCGCGGCAACGTGCGCGTGCTGCTGGCCGAGGTCGCCGGCTTCGATCTCGACGGGCGCCGGCTCCAGCTGACGCCGAAGGTCGGCGAGGCACCGCCGATGACCGTGCCGTACGACACGCTGATCGTCGCCGGCGGCTCGCGCTACTCGTACTTCGGGCACGACGAGTGGCAGGAGTTCGCGCCGGAGGTCAAGTCGCTGGAGAGCGCGCTCGCCGTCCGCACGCAGATCCTCAGCGCGTTCGAGGCGGCCGAGATGGAGCCCGACGAGGCCAGGCGGCAGGCGTGGCTGACGTTCGCGGTCGTCGGCGCCGGGCCGACGGGCGTGGAGATGGCGGGCCAGATCGCCGAGCTCGCGAACGACACGGTCCGGCGCGACTTCCGGGCGATTGACCCGGCCGCGGGGCGCGTGCTCCTGATCGAGGCCATGGACCGCGTGCTGACGACGTTCCCGGACTCGCTCTCGCACAAGGCCGAGCGGTCGCTCGAACGGCTCGGCGTGACGCCGCTGCTGGGGCGGCTGGTCGTGGGGATCGACACCGAGTCCGTGACGGTCAAGGCGGCCGACGGCAGTACCGAGCGGATTCCCGCGCGCACGAAGATCTGGGCCGCGGGCGTCAACGCGTCGACCCTCGCGCGCCGGCTCGGCGAGCTCACCGGCGCCGACGTCGACCGGGTCGGGCGCGTGACCGTCGAGCCCGATCTCACGCTCCCCGGCCATCCCGAGGTGTTCGCGCTCGGCGACATGGTGCGCGTCCGCACGCCGGCCGGCACGGTCGAGACGCTGCCGGGCGTCGCGCCGGTCGCGATGCAGCAGGGCCGGTACGCGGCCAAGGTGGTCGCGGCGCGGCTGAAGAACCAGCGCAGCGAGCCGTTCCACTATCACGACAAGGGCAACCTGGCGACGATCGGCCGCGCCCGCGCCGTGGCCGACCTGCACACCGTCCGGCTCAGCGGCTTCCTGGCGTGGGTCACCTGGCTGGTCGTGCACCTGTGGTACCTGATCGGCTTCCAGAACCGCCTGCTCGTCCTCATCCGCTGGGGGTTCAGCTTCTTCACGCGCGGTCGCGGGGCCCGGCTGATCAACGACCGCAACGAGCCGTGAGCGTCCAGCCGCCGCTGCGGCGGACGACCGGCGCCGACGGCGCGGCGGCCACGCCACCGGCGCGCCCCTCGACGACGACCAGATTCTTCATCGCCGCGTCGGTTCCCCACAGGTAGGAGCCGGGCGGCACGCCGCCGCGGCCGTCGAGCACCTGCGAGATCGGCGCATCGAGCCACGACGCCACGACCGGGATGAGCCGGTTGTTCGGCAGCACGACGGGCCGGCACGGCACACCGGGATCGAGCGCCGCGCGGGCGTCAGCACGGCGCGTCTTGCGATCGACCACGTCGGCGCGGCGATCAGCGAGCCGCGGTGCCTGGAACGCCGCGCCGGCGACGAGCAGCGCAAGGCCGGCGGCGCCGGCGAGCCGCCACCCCCCGTGCTCGCGCAGCAGCGCGACCGGCGCCGCGGCGGCGACGCACAGCAACGCCATCGTGACCATCAGGTAGCGGTCGTTCATCGGCGTGCCCGCGAGCACGGGGATCGCGGTCGCCACGGTGCTCGCGACGAGCGCGCCGGACAGCAGCGCGAACCGGCCCGCGCGCCACGCGGCCACCAGGCCGAGCACGCCCGCGAGGCAGACGTCCGGCCGCGCGGTGCGCGCGACGTCGCGCGGCAGCTCGACGAACACGCCCTCGAGCCCGCTCGGGCGCCCGCTGCGCCCCGTCGCCTCGGTCGTGGTCGTGAAGCTGAACGCCGGGTCGCCGGTCAGCAGCAGGTCGTGCGCCGCCCACAGCACCGGCGGGGCCAGGACGAGCAGGACGGCGCCGCGGCCCGGCGGCCGCGCGTAGAGCCAGTACGCGCCCGCCAGCAGCCACGCCTCCGGCCGCACCAGCCCGGCGACGGCGAGCACGATCAGCACCGGCACGCCCCGGCGCGGGCGCGCCGCCTCGAGCGCCACCGCCCAGATCACGAGCGCGGCGAACAGCACGTCGAGGTACGCGAGCGCGCCGTAGAACAGCAGCGTGTCGCGCGTGAACACCAGCAGCGCGGCGAGCACGCCGGCGGCGACGCCGAACAGCTCCCGGGCGAGCGCGAACGCCCCCACCACGAGCGCGCCGACCGCCAGGTAGCCTGCGACCAGCAGCACGGGCTCCGACGCCGGGTGCACGGCCGCGGCGACGACCCCGAGCAGGTTCGGCAGCGGATGCGGCGTGGCTCCCGCGGCGAACGACGGCGCGTCGAGGTGCAGCAGCTCGCGCCCCCACACGACGGTCCACGACGCGTCGGTGTTCGGGAACCCTCCCCCGTAGGCCAGGAACGCCGCCGCCCCCACGGCGACGGCCGCCGCAGCCATCCAAGCGCGCACGCGCGCACGATAGTCCGCGTCCGGGTAGCACCGTTCTCATGCCAACTGATCGCACACTGATCACCGTCTCCGACCTGGTCCGGCGTGCCGCCGCCATCGTCGACCCCGACGGCGACGATCCGGCCGTCGTGGAGCTCGTGACGCGCTTCGAGGACGACGACGAGCCCGTGCGCGGCGTGCTCGACCAGCTGCAGGAGCGCCTCGCGTGGGGCGCCGACGAGGACGCGCCGATCGTGATGACCCAGGCGCTCGTGCTCTACCTCGCCCACCGGATCGACGAGATCGACGACGACCCCGAGGAACTGCTGCGCCTGGCGGCGCGCGCCGAGTTCGACGGGCGGCCGCCGGAACCGGTGGCTGCCTGGCTCGATCAGCGCGCTTGAGATGATCCCGGCGTGGCCACGACCGCGCCGTCCCGCCCGCACCTGACCGCGGTCCTGCGCGAGGAGTCGCGCGTCACGCCGCTGGAGCTGTTCTTCGACCTCGTGTTCGTGCTCGCGCTGACGCAGTGCACGGCGCTGATGGCGGCCGACCCGACCTGGCACGGCGTCGCACGCGCGATGCTCGTGCTGGGCGTGATGTGGTGGTCGTGGGTCGGCTACGCCTGGCTGACGAGCGTGGTGAACCCGGAGGAGGGAGCGGTGCGGCTGCTCGTGCTCGCCGCGATGGCCGCGTTCCTCGTCGTTGCGCTGTGCGTGCCGGGCGCGTTCGACGACGAGGCGCTGCTGTTCGCATGCGCGTACGGGATCGTCCGCTACGCGCAGGTCGGATTGCTGCTGGTCGCCGCACGCGACGACCCCGGGCTGCGGCATTCGAGCCGCGGCCTGGCCGTCAGCACCGGGATCGGCGTGGCACTGCTGGTCGCGGCGTCGTTCCTCGACGGCGCCGCGCAGGGCGCGCTGTGGGCGCTCGCGCTCGCGCTCGACATGGGTGGGCCGCTGCTGATCGACTCGTCGGGCTGGCGGCTCGAGCCCGGCCACTTCGCCGAGCGCCACGGTCTGATCGTGATCATCGCGCTCGGGGAGTCGATCGTGGCGATCGGCGTCGGCGCCGAGGCGGGCGTCGACGCCGGCGTGGTCGTCGCCGCCGTGCTCGGCATCGTCGTCGCGGGCGCGCTGTGGTGGCTGTACTTCGACGTCGTGGCGCTGGTCGCCGAGCGGCGGCTGTCACACGCGCCGCCGGGGAAGGTGCAGAACGAGATCGCGCGCGACTCGTTCTCCTACCTGCATCTCCCGATGGTCGCCGGGATCGTGCTGATCGCGCTCGGGCTCAAGAAGACGATCGAGCACGTCGAGGAGCCGCTCAAGCTCGTCCCGGCCGCGGCGCTGCTGGGCGGCGCCGCGATCTACCTGCTCGCGCACGTGGCGTTCCGGTGGCGCAACGTCCACCGGTTCAGCTACGCGCGGCTGATCGCCGCGGTCGCGCTCGTCGCGCTCGTGCCCGTCGCGGTCGAGATCGCGGCGCTCGGGACGCTGGCGATCCTCGGGGCTGCGCTCGCCGCCCTGATCGCCTACGAGACGTACCGGTTCGGCGAGCTGCGCGACCGCCTCCGCCACCAGCTCGCCGAGGCTTAGCGCTCGGCCTCCTCGCGCGTCGGCGGCGGCGCGTCCGGGAGGTCGGGCAGCGGCACGTCGGGCGAGCGCGCGACGGCCACCGCGGCGATCAGGAAGCGGGCCGCGGGCGAGATGCGCTCGCCGGGGGCGCGCGGCGTCACGTGCTCCTCGTAGAGCTCGAGCAGCTCGAGCACCGCGGCGAAGATGGCGGCATCCGGGCTGTCCTGGCCGACGCCGCAGGCCAGCTTCGCGAGCGCGACCGCCTCCGACGGGTCGACGCGCACGAACACGCGCGCCACCGCCTGGCACGCGTGCGAGATCACGCGCTCGAGCAGCGGGTCGATCGGCCGCGTCGTGCGCGGTGGCGGGCCGAGGTCGAGCGGGTCGCCACCGGCCAGGACGTGCTCCATCTGCGCGCCCGCGATCGCGCGCAGCACGGCCGGCTCGAGCCCCGCCTGGGCGGCGAGCCGCAGGTGCATGACCGCCGACGTGAGCGGCAGCCCGTACGGCGAGTCGCTCGCCCACACGATGTTCCCGGGCGGGACGAGCGTGAACAGCGCCATCATGTCCGCCGGGTCCCACCACGCCGTGTCGATCAGCAGGTTCGGGTGGTCGGGCAGCACGCGCCACAGCCACGCGAGGTCGGAGATCGCGGCGTGCGCGAGGATCAGCCGCGCCTCCGGGAACTCGCCCGACAGCGCGACGGTGTCGCGCCCGAGCGCAGGTATCCCGCGGCCCGCGTGGATCAGGACCGGAGCGCGGCGCTCGTGGGCGAGCGCGACCAACTCGCGGACCGCCGGGGCCGACAGCGTGAACCGCTCGGCGCGCGGGTGGAGCTTGATCCCGCGCGCGCCCGCGTCCAGGCAGCGGCGCGCCTCGGCCACGGCGTTGTCGTGCGGGTCGACGCGGCAATAGGCGACGAGCGTGCCGCCAGAGCGTTCGGCGGCCTCGAGCACGCGGTCGTTGGCCGGCGGGTAGCCGGCCGGCTCGTGCATCGGGAAGACGACCGCGCGAGCGTCGGCGCGGGCGAGCGCCGCCAGCAGCTCGTCGGGCGACTGACGCACGCCGTCGGGATCGTCGGCGCCGACGTGCGTGTGGGCGTCGAACAGGGGCAGCGGGCCGTAGTCGGCCTGGAACCGGTCCCAGAACGGGCGCATGACCGCGTCGACATCGATCATCGGCGGGCCACCCTATACAGCGCTCGCCACGGGCGGCCGATAGTCAGTCGTATGCACTATCGCCGCGAGCGCGTCCGGATCGAGACCCAGCGCCACGAGATCGAGGGCACCGTCCAGCTGCCGAGCGAGGGCTACCGCTCCCGCACGACCGACTTCCTGAACTCGCACGAGCGCGAGTTCCTGGCCCTGACCGATGTCGCGATCCGCTGGCTCGACGGCACGCGCGCGCCGGAGAGCCACGAGTACCTCGCCGTCGCCGTGCCGCACATCGTGCTCGTGGTCGAGCTCGAGACGCTCGGCATGGTCGACGAGCCCCCCACACCGCCGCTGACCGCGGTCTCCACGCCCCCGCCCGCATAAAGGGGTCTGACCCCCTTACGCGCCCCCGCCCGCATAAAGGGGTCTGACCCCCTTACGCGGGGTGGAGGAAGGCGCGGATCGCCGTGTGGGTCTCGTGCGGGCGCTCGACCTGCGGCACGTGCCCGCAGTCGAGCTCGACGTGCGCCGCCGCCGGCAGCGTGCGCTCGACGTGCTTCATGAACTTGATCGGGACGAGCGTGTCCTTGCGGCCCCAGATGAACAGCGACTCGTGCTGGAGCCCGGCGAGGCGTGACCACATGCCGTCGTCGCCGTGCGGCTCGTCGAGGTAGATGTTGCGGGCGGCGGCGTTGAACGCATGGCGCCCGCGCGCGGTCGTGTAGGCGCGCAGGAACTCGTCCATGCCGGCCGCGGCCCAGCCGTCGGCCGGGAACAGGCGGCGGACGATCGGCTCGACCGGAAGCGGGACCATGCTCAGCTCCGGCCGCAGCACGCGCACGAGCGGCGCCCAGCGGCGCGGCCGCAGCCACGCCATCGCCGGGCTGAGGAGCACGAGCTTCGCGACCCGCTCGGGCATCGTCAGCGCCATCTCGATCCCGATGCGCCCGCCCATGCTGTTGCCGACCACGTGTGCGCGGTCCACGCCGGCCGCGTCGAGCACCTCTCCCATCACCGTCGCGAAGTACGGGGCGTCGAACGGCGCGCGCAGCGGCTTGACCGAGTCGCCGAACCCGGGGAGGTCGACGGCGATGACGCGGTAGGCGTCGGCCAGCGCCCCGATCGTCGGCAGGAACGACGCCTTGCTGCCGCCGAGGCCGTGGACGGCGAGCAGCGCCGGGCCGCTGCCGGCCTCGGCCGCGGAGATCGCGCCGTGCGGCGTGTCGTAGGTCCGCAGGCGGAGCCCGTTGCCCGCGGTCGTCCCCGCCAGGAAGCCGACGGCGACGTGCAGGTTCTGGCGCATCCGCAGGCCGCCTCGGCGCAGCGAGGCCAGCCCACCCTCGTCGGCGGCGCGGCGCCACGCCTCGGCCGAGCCGGTGATGACCGCGTCCGGCTTGGCGCCGTTGGCGGCCGCGATCCGGGCGCCGTCGGGCGACAGGACCGCGTCGTGCGCCTCCTCGCCCGCCACGAGGCGGATGCGCGCCGCCAGCGGCGGGTCGGCGACCGACGGGTCGTAGCGTTCTGCGAGCGTCTTGACGGCGTTCGCGATCACGAACAGATTGTTCCCGGCGCCCCGAATGTCCAGTGTGTCGGCCGTCACAGGAACCACCGTCTCGGCGCCGGGATGCCGCGGCTTGGCCCGTTCTGAGGTGCGCTTTAGCCCGGCTTTCGCGCGCGTTCACGCGCGCGCGCCAGGCTTCGCCGCGTGCGAGTACTGATTGCCGAGGACGAGCCCCGCGTCGGCGACGCCGTCGCGCGCGGGCTGCGGCGCGAGGGCATGGCCGTCGACCTGGCGCGCGACGGCGCCGCCGCGCTGCGCAAGGCGCTCGCCGCGCCCTACGACGTGGTCGTGCTCGACCGTGACCTGCCCGAGGTCCACGGCGACGACGTCTGCCGCGCGCTGGCCGCCGAGCGGCCCGACACGAAGGTGCTGATGCTCACGGCCGCCGCCGCGGTCAACGACCTCGTCGACGGGCTGGCGATCGGCGCCGACGACTACCTCCCCAAGCCGTTCCGCTTCGCCGAGCTCGTCGCGCGCACGCGCGCCCTCGCCCGCCGCAACGGCGCCCCCCGCCCGCCGCTGCTGACCGCCGGAGACGTCGAGCTCGACCCCGCCCGCCGCGAGGTCACGCGCGCCGGCCGGCCGATCGACCTGGCGCCGAAGGAGCTCGCCGTCCTCGAGGTCCTGATGGCCGCGGGCGGCGCGGTCGTGGCGCCGGACGAGCTGCTCGACAAGGTCTGGGACGAGGGAACCGACCCGTTCACCAACACGGTCCGCATGACCGTCATGACGCTGCGCCGCAAGCTCGGTGACCCGCCCGTGGTCCACACCGTGCGCGGCGCGGGCTACCGCGTGTGAGCATCCGCCTGAGACTGACCGCGCTGTACACGCTCCTGTTCGGGGCCTGCGGCGCGGTGCTGCTGGCGATCGGCGCCTGGCTCGTCCACCGCCACGTCGAGCGCACGCTCCCGCCGGGCTTCGCCGACGCCGCGCTCGGCCGGCTCGACGCGCAGTTCGCGCTCGCGCTCGGCGGGACGCTGCTGGTGGCGGTCGCGCTCGGGTATCTCGTCGCCGACCGGGCGCTGGCGCCGCTGCGCCGCGTGACCTCGCTGGCGCAGCGCGTCACGCAGGAGCGGCTGGACGAGCGGATCGCGCTACAGGGCCCGCACGACGAGCTGCGCGAGCTCGCCGACACCGTCGACGGGATGCTCGAGCGGCTGGCCGGCGCGTTCGAGAGCCAGCGCCGTTTCGTGGCCAACGCCAGCCACGAGCTGCGGACCCCGCTGACGGTCATCCGCGCCGAGGTCGAGGTCGCGCTCGCCGATCCGGACGCCGACATCGCCGACCTGCGCCACATGGGCGAGGCCGTGCTCGAGGCAGCCGACCGGACGCAGGTGCTGCTCGACTCGCTGATGGTGCTCGCCCGCAGCCAGCAGGCGGTGCCGCGCAGCGAGCCGCTGGATCTCGCCGTCGCCGGCCGCAGTGCCGCCGAGACGACCGCGGCCGAGGCGGCGGTGCGCGGGGTCGCCGTCCACACCGAGCTGGAGCCCGCGCCGCTGACCGGCGACCCGGCGCTGATCGAGCGGCTCGTCGCCAACCTCGTGGAGAACGCGGTCCGGTACAACGTCATCGGCGGCAGCGTCTACGTCACGACCCGGCCCGGCGTCGTCCGCGTCGAGAACACCGGCCCGGCGATCCGGCCGGAGGACGTCCGCCGGCTCGCCGAGCCGTTCGAGCGCCTCCAGCGCGAGTCGAACGGACCCGGAGCCGGGCTCGGCCTGTCGATCGTCCGTGCCGTCGCCGACGCGCACGGCGCGCAGCTGCGGCTCGAGCCGCGCGCGGGCGGCGGCCTGGTCGCCGAGGTGGCGTTCGCGCCCGGCGCCGTCGCCGCGCGCCCACTATCGCTGACCGCGGCCCGAAGCTAGAGTCGCCGTGTGTCGTCGACCGGCGTCGTCGAGCATCTTGACAAGACGCCAGAGCGGTGGGCGTTCCTGCTGCGCGCCGAGGACGGCACGGCGGTCAACGTAGAGCTGCGCGGCACCGTGTTCGGGACCGTCGACGACGGTCATTCGATCGAGCTGCTGGAGAGCCGCGCGATCACCGCCGACGAGGTGATCGTGGCGCGCCGACTGCGCAATCTCTCGCTCGGCAGCATGGTCACCGCGCGCCAGCCCGGGCACGCGAGCAAGCTCGTCGCGTTCCTCGTGCCGCAGAGCATCTGGACGCCGATCGGCGGCCTGGGCGCGGCGGTGTTCGGCTACGTCACCGCCGGCGCCACCGACCGCGGTGGCGGAGCGCCGGACGCGACGGCCACGCCGACGCCGACGCCGACGTCGGAGCCGGCGCTGCCCCCCGCGGGCGGCGGGTTCCCGGTCCTGGCGGTCGTGCTCGCCGCCGCCGTCCTGCTGGCGGT
>DASSUW010000211.1:0-17219 GCA_035706585.1 Solirubrobacteraceae bacterium
ACGTACGGGTGCCCGTCGAACGTGCCGACGAACGAGTGCGCGCCGCGCTCCTGAAGGATCAGCTGGTAGTCCTCGGAGATCTCCTGCGAGTAGCGCACGCAGCGGTAGCAGAGGATGCAGCGCTCGCGGTCGATCGCGATCAGCGGCGACAGCTCGAGCGGCTTCTTGAAGTGGCGCTTGGGCTCGATGAAGCGCGACGTGCCCGGGCCCCAGCCGTACGTGATGTCCTGCAGCGGGCATTCGCCGCCCTTGTCGCACACGGGGCAGTCGAGCGGGTGGTTGATGAGCAGGAACTCGACCACCGCACGCTGCGCGTCGTGCACGCGCTGCGTCTGCGTATGCACCACCATGCCGTCGCGCACGGGCGTCGAGCAGCCGGTCTGGAGCTTCGGGATCCCCTCGATCTCGACCAGGCACATCCGGCACGCGCCGACCGGCTGGCCGAGCTTGGGCT
Organism: Solirubrobacteraceae bacterium; assembly: GCA_035706585.1. Taxonomy (GTDB): domain Bacteria; phylum Actinomycetota; class Thermoleophilia; order Solirubrobacterales; family Solirubrobacteraceae; genus DASSUW01. The sequence continues at coordinate 455 of DASSUW010000211.1, forward strand.
CGTAGCAGAAGACCGGGATCTCGACGTCCCCGTGCTTGGCGGCGTCGACGAGCATCGCGCCCTCCGGGGCCGTGACCTCACGGCCGTCGATCGAGAACGTGATCCACTTGACCTCCGGCCGCGGCACGTCAGACCACCGCCGCCGTCGGATCCACACCGGCCGGGTCGAGCATCGGGTACGGCCCCGCGTTGCGCCCGCGGTTGACCTGCGGGATCGCGGCGCCGAGCCCGTTGCGCTCGCGTGCGGCGTCGATGTGCGCCTCGAACTCGTCGCGGAAGTGCTTGATCATCGAGCCGATCGGCATCGCCATCGCGTCGCCGAGCACGCACAGGCAGTTGCCGATGATCTGCTCGCAGACGGACGCCATGATGTCGAGATCCATCGGGGTCGCCTCGCCCGACTGGATCCGCTCGATCATCTTCACGGTCCAGTTCGTGCCCTCGCGGCACGGCGTGCACTTGCCGCACGACTCGTGGCGGTAGAAGTACGCGGTCTTGTACGCGACGTCGACGATCGAGACCGAGTCGTCGACGACGATGATCGCGCCCGAGCCGAGCATCGACCCGGCCTTGGCGAGCGAGTCGAAGTCGTACGGCAGGTCGAGGTACTCGTCGCTGCCCGGGAGTACCGGCGCCGACGAGCCGCCCGGGAACCAGGCCTTGATCGAGCGCCCGTCGGGCGGGCCGCCGGCGAGCCCGTAGATGATCTCGCGCGACGGGATGCCGAGCTCGATCTCGTAGTTGCCGGGCCGCTGCACGCAGCCGCTGACCGACACGACCTTCGTGCCCGTCGAGGTCTCGGTGCCGATCTCGGCGTACGTCGAGCCGCCCATGCGCAGCACGATCGGGACGTTCATCAGCGTCTCGACGTTGTTGATCAGCGTCGGCCCGCGGTACAGGCCCTGCACGGCCGGGAACGGGGGCTTGAGCCGCGGGTTGCCGCGCTTGCCCTCCAGCGCGTCGAGCAGCGCGGTCTCCTCGCCGCAGATGTACGCGCCGGCGCCGCGGTGCACGACGAGGTCGAGCGTGTGGTCGGACCCGAGGATCCGCTCGCCGATGTAGCCGGCGGCGCGTGCTTCGGCGAGCGCCGCGTCGAGCACGTCGGCCTGGTGGGAGTACTCGCCGCGGATGAAGATGAACGCCTTGTTGGCGCCGATCGCGTACGCGCCGATGATGATGCCCTCGATGAGCAGATGCGGGTTCTTCTGCATCAGCTCGCGGTCCTTGAACGTGCCGGGCTCGGACTCGTCGGCGTTGCAGACGAGGTACTTGTCCATCGAGCCCTTCGGGATGAACGACATCTTCTTGCCCATCGCGAAGCCGGCGCCGCCGCGGCCGCGCACGCCCGAGTCGAGCATCTCCTGCAGGACGTCGGCGGGCTCCATCTGCAGCGCCTTGCGCAGCATCTCGTAGCCGCCGCCGCGCGAGTAGACGTCCAGAGTGGCCAGGCCCGGCTCGTCGATGTTCTCGTAGAGCAAGTGCCTCATGACTGCCAGTACGTCTCCGCCTTCGGGCGCTTCTTGAGCTGCTTGTCCGGGAGCACCTCGCGGCCCGCCTTGATGTCGTCGACGATCCGCTCGCAGTCGGCGGGCTCGAGCGGACCGACGTACTCGCCGTCGATCGACGCCATCGGCGCGATGTCGCACGCGCCGAGGCACTCGAACCGCTTGACGGCGAAGTCGGGATCGGTGCCGGCGGCGCTGACCATCCGCTCGTAGATCTCGTCGGCGCCGCGCAGCGAGCACGAGATGTTCGTGCACACGTAGACGTCGTGGCGGCCCTTCGGCTCCGTCGAGAACATGTCGTAGAACGTCGCCACAGCGGTCAGGTACGCGGGCGTCAGCCGCATCACGCACGCCGCCTGCTCGACCGCCGTCGGCGAGCACCATCCGTGCTCGCGCTGGACGATGTGCAGCGCCGGGATCGCGGCCGAGCGCACGTCCGGGTACTTGGCCATCTGCGCCTCGATCGCCGTGCGCACGTGCTCGGGCACCGGCGTCGTCGCGGGATCGGGGACGACCGCCGGGTCCTTGTCGAGGTCGGCCGCCTCGTCCCAGCCCGGGACGCGCGAGCCGTGGGCGAACCGCTTGACCTTGGTGGGATCGATGGCCACTAGCGGTCGATCCCTCCAAGGATCGGGTCGAGCATCGCGAGCGTGGCGATCAGGTCGGCGATGTAGAGGTCCTGCACCATCGGCTTCGTGGCCTGCAGGTTCACGAACGAGGGGTCGCGCATGTGTACGCGCGCGGGCTTGGAGGAGCCGTCGGAACGGATGAAGCAGCCCATCTCGCCGCGCGGGCTCTCGATCGGGTAGTACGCCTCGCCGGGCGGCACCCGGAAGCCCTCGGTGACGAGCTTGAAGTGGTGGATCAGGGCCTCCATCGAGGTTGCCAGCTCGTGCCGCGGCGGCAGCGCGTACTTGCGGTTCTCGGTGATGTACGGGCCCTCGGGAAGGCCGTCGAGCGCCTGCTCGATGATCTTCACCGACTCCTTGATCTCCAGCGTCCGCACGGCGAAGCGATCCCAGTTGTCGCCGACCGTCCCGACGGGGATCTTGAAGTCGAACTGGTCGTAGCTCGAGTACGGCGCGGCCTTGCGCAGGTCCCACGAGTTGCCGGTGGCGCGCAGCAGCGGGCCGGTGACGCCGAGGTCGAGCAGCGTCTGCTCGTCGACGGCGGCGACACCGCGCAGCCGGTGCAGCACGATCTCGTTCTTGGCGAGCAGCGCCAGGAACTGATCCACGCGGCCGGGCATCTCGGCGCAGAACTCGCGCACCTTCTGCTCGAACCCGACCGGGATGTCCTCGATCACGCCGCCGACCTGGATGTACCGGGTGTGCATCCGCTGGCCGGTCGACATCTCGAACAGGTCGAGGACGGTCTCGCGGTCGCGGAAGCAGTACCAGAACATCGAGATCGCGCCGAGGTCGAGCGCGCTGGTGCCGAGCCACACCAGGTGGGACATGATCCGGTTGAGCTCCATGTGGAGCACGCGCAGCCACTGCCCGCGCGGCGGCACCTCGAGGTCGAGGATCGTCTCGACGGCGCCGCAGAACGCCATCGCGTTGAAGAAGTAGGCGAGGTAGTCCATCCGCTCCACGACGGGGATGGCCTTCCAGTACGCCTTGTCCTCGGCCGTCTTCTCGATCCCGGTGTGGACGTAGCCGATCATCGGCACGAGGTCGCGCACGACCTCGCCCTCGAGCGTGGTCAGCAGGCGCAGGACGCCGTGCGTGGCGGGGTGGTGCGGCCCGAGGTTGAGCGTGAGCAGCTCCTGCTCGCCCTCGTGCTCGATGTGGGAGATCTCGTGCGACGCCTCGATCTCGCGATAGGTGAGGTCGGTCACGGCTGCGTGTACCTCGGCATGCGCGGCTCGTTGTGGGTGAAGAGGACCGGCTCGCCGCCGATCGGGAAGTCGCGGCGCTGCGGGAAGCCCTCGTAGTCCTCCGGCATCAAAATGCGCTTGAGGTTCGGGTGGCCGTCGAAGATCACGCCGAACATGTCGTAGACCTCGCGCTCCTGGTGGTCGGCGGTCGGCCACGACGGGGTGACCGACGGCACGTTCGGCGCGTCGGTCGGCACGCGCAGGCGGACGGTGATGCGGTCGACGACGTCCATGTCGATCAGCTCGTACTGCACGCCGAGGCGCGGCTCCTCGGGGTAGTAGTCGAGCCCGTGCACGCTGGCCATGAAGCCGAAGCCGCGCTCGCGCAGGAACTCGAGCACCTCGTTGATGTGCGCGGGCGCGACGTCGACCGCCGCCTTCTCGCGGAAGAAGAGCGTGCCGACGACGGCGTCGTCGCCGTGCGCCGCCCGCAGGTCCTGAGCGATCAGCTCGAGGCCGGTCGCGTCAGGCATTCGTTCCCTTGCGACCACCGCCGGAGACGCCGATCGCGTGGCCGGCGACCGGCTCGATGGCCAGCTCGGACTCGATGAACTCCTCGGTTCCCCGGCCGCCGTAACGCGTGCGCCAGCTCAGATCCGGCTTGGCCATGATCATCGCGCGCAGCTTGAGGATGCCGTGCATCAGCGCCTCGGGCCGGGGCGGGCAGCCGGGCACGTGGACGTCGACCGGCATGAACTTGTCGGCCGGCACGATCGCGTAGTTGTTGAAGACGCCCATCGACGACGAGCAGGCGCCCATCGCGATCGCCCACTTGGGCTCGATCATCTGGTCGTAGATCCGGCGGACGACCGGCGCCATCTTGATCGAGACGCGCCCGGACAGGATCAGCAGGTCGGCCTGGCGCGGCGAGGCGCGGAACGCCTCGGCGCCGAAGCGCGCGACGTCCACGCGCGCGCCGACGATCGACATCATCTCGATCGCGCAGCAGGCGAGGCCGAACGTGGCCGGGAACATCGCGTTGGCGCGCGCCCAGTTGGCGGCGCGGTCGAGCGTGGTGGGGAGGACGCTCTCCTCGACGTACTTCTCGAGCGCCTCGCCCTCCAGCTCGCCCTTGAGCATCTGGCGCGCGGTGAGCTGGCGCGAGCGGAACTCCTCGCGGCGGGTTATCTCCATTCGAGCGCTCCTCTGCGCCACACGTAGACGAACGCGATGGCCAGCAGGGCGATGAAGACGATCGTCTCCAGCAGGGCGAAGGTGCCGAACGCCTCGAGCTGGATCGCCACCGGGTAGAGGAAGATCACCTCGATGTCGAAGAGGATGAACAGCATCGCGATCAGGTAGAAGCTGATCCCGAAGCGGAAGTTCTTCTTCACCTCGGACGGCAGGCCGCACTCGTACGGATCGGCGGTCGCCTCGCGCGGCCGGGTCTTGGGCCCGATCCACGTGTTGAGCATCGCGAAGACCAGGCCGAGGATGGTTCCCAGCCCCAAGAACACGATGGCGGGGAGATAGGACCTGATCACCTGAGCTGAGTTGTAGCAGTTTGTGACGGTCTGTTACTTAGTGGCATTGCGCTCATAGCCCTCCGGCGGCACGTACCCCGAGAAGCGCGACCACGACCGCGGAAGCGGCCATGACGCCGATCTCGCGGCGCACGATGACACGGACGAGCTCGTGCTGCTCCTCCCGTGGCAGGCGCTCGACGTCGGCGCGGCCCTCCAGGCCGTGATTCGCCAGCACCGTCTCGGCCGCCGTGAGCCGCAGCTGCTCGGCGAAGAACGAGACCCCGATCGGCAGCAGGCCGTAGATCAGGTGCAGCGGCGGCAGGTCCTTGCCGGTGAGCAGCAGGATCGCGCCGTCGATCACCTCGATCATCACGAGCGCCTGCCCGGTCCGCAGCAGCGGCCAGAAGCCGGGGGCCGGGCGCTCCAGCCACCACGCCCACGCGCCGTACAGCCCGGCGACCCCGTTGACGGCGATCACCGCGACGCCGAGTGCGATGTGGATCGCGGTCACGGCGCGAGATACCGGCCGCGGAACCAGACCAGCGGGTCGCCCTCGCCCGCCTCGGCGGCCTCGACGGCGCCGATCCCGATCGTGTGATCGCCGCCGGGGATCAGCCGCTCGAGCCGGCAGCCGACCCAGGCGAGGACGCCCTCGATCACCGGGATGCCGTCGTGCACCGTGTGGGCGACGCCGGCGAACTTCTCGCGCTCGGCCTTCTTGGACGCGAACAGGCGCGCCAGGTTGTCCTGACCGGAGGCGAGCACGTTGATGCCGAAGCGGCCGGCGTCGCGCACGGCCGGCAGCGTGCGCGCCGTGCTGTCGAAGCACACGAGCATCAGCGGCGGCTCGAGCGACAGCGACGTGACGGCGTTGGCGGTCATCCCGACCGGCCCGTCGGGCGTGCCGACCGTCACGACCGTGACGCCGGTCGGCAGGTTGCTCATGACCGTACGGAAGCGGCCGGGCCCGACCTCCTTCATCGGACCACCAGCCGGCCGGTCATCCCGAGCTCCGCGTGGTTGGACAGCGTGCAGACGAGCCGGTACTCGCCCGGGGCCAGCGTGGCGCTCCGCTGCACCGCGTCGCCCGGGAACAGGCTCTCGATCTCCACGGGTGCGCTGTCGGTCCCCCAGACGTGGAAGCTGTGTCGCAGCCGGCCGCGGTTGACCACGTCGAACGTCACGCGACCCGGTCTGGCCTCCAGGTTCTGCGGCGCGATCAGGAACTCGTCGAGCGTGATCTCGACGTGCTCGTCGCGGACGACCGCGGTCGGCTCCGCGCCGCCGCAGCCGATCACGACGGCCAGCGCGACGAGCGCGGCGGTGGCTCGGGCGAACGGCATTCGGGGCCGGATTGTTCCGTATGCTGTGCCACCTTCATGGCGTCCACCCCCCGCCGACTGCTCGCCGGCTGCCTGCTCGCGGCCGCTTCGCTCGCCCTCGGCGCGTGCGGCGAGGAGGGCATCCAGCTCTCGTCCGACGATCCGAACTACCGCGGTGCACAGCTGTTCAACGAGAACTGCGCCGGCTGCCACACGCTCGCGGCCGCGGGCGCCCAGGGGTCGGCGACCGACGTCGGGTCGCGCGAGCGCAAGGACGGCCCGAACTTCGACGACCGCAAGGAGACCGTCGAGAGCGTGCTGTACGCGATCCGCAACGGCGGGTTCTCGTCGTCGCCGATGCCGCAGAACCTCGTGACCGGCGACGACGCCCAGGCCGTGGCCGAGTTCGTCGCCAAGTACTCGGGCGGCGGCGGCAGCATCGAGCCGAGCAACCCGGGCGAGACGGGCCCGGCGTCGGACGAACCCTAAGGTCCGCGCGAGAGCGGGCCGTGCTCGACCTCAAGCAGATCCGGCGGGACCCCGAACCGGTGCGCGCGGCGCTGGCGCGCCGGCGCGACGGGTCCGACGCGCGGCTCGATCGCGTGCTCGAGCTCGACGCGCGTACCCGCGCGCTGCGGCCTGAGGCCGAGTCCCTGCGCGCGCGCCAGAACGAGGCGTCGAAGGCGATCGGCGCGGCCAAGCAGGCAGGGCGCGACGCGGCGGCGGAGATCGCCGCGATGCAGGAGGTCGCCCGGCGCGTGAAGGCGCTCGGCACCGAGCTCGCCGACGCCGACGCCGAGCTGCAGGCGGCGCTGGCGTCGCTGCCCAACCCGCCGGATCCGACGGCCGCCGACCGCGACACCGTGATCCGCGAGGTCGGGGAGCACGGCGGCGCCGGGCCCGACCATCTCGACGTGGCCGGACCCCTGATCAACGCCGAGGCGGGCGCGCGCGTGGCCGGGTCGCGCTTCGTCTACCTGCAGGGCGACCTCGTGCTGCTCGAGCTCGCGCTCGTGCGCTGGGGGATGTCGGTGCTCGAGGCGCACGGCTTCACGCCCGTCGTCCCGCCGGTGCTGGTGCGCGAGGAGGCGCTGTTCGGCACCGGCTTCCTGCCCGACACCGAGCAGCAGATCTACCGGCTGCCCGACGACGACCTGTTCCTCGTCGGCACCAGCGAGGTGCCACTGGCGTCGCTGCACGCGGGCGAGATCCTCGAGGAGGGCGTGCTGCCGCTGCGCTACGCGGGCTTCTCCCCGTGCTTCCGCCGCGAGGCGGGCGCCGCCGGGCGCGACACGCGCGGCATGTTCCGCGTGCACCAGTTCGACAAGCTGGAGATGTTCAGCTTCGTCGAGGCCGAGCAGTCGGTCGACGAGCACGAGCGCCTGCTGGCGATCGAGGAGGAGCTGCTGCAGGCGCTCGACGTCCCGTACCGCGTCGTCAACATCGGCGCCGACGACCTCGGCTCCTCGGCCGCCAAGAAGTACGACCTCGAGGCGTGGATGCCCGGCCGCGGCGACTACGGCGAGGTGACGTCGACGTCGAACACCACCGACTTCCAGGCGCGGCGTTTGAACATCCGCCACCGGCCCGGCCCGCGGCACGTCCACACGCTCAACGGCACGGCGGTGACGTGGCGGCACATGATCGCGCTGCTGGAGAACCACGGCCGCGCGGTCCCGGACGTGCTGCAGCAGTGGGGTGCGCCCGCCGAGCTGCGGGTAGGGGAGCAGTGATGGAGCGCGAGACTCCGATCACGCCGGAGGACCCGGACATCCCCGACGAGCCGCCGCCTCCCGAGAACGGCGATCCCGAGATCGACGACCAGCCGCTCGGCCCGCCGGCCGACCTGGACGAGGACGACGCACCGCTCCCGGGCCTGCCGGAGCGCGAGCCGCCGCAGGCGGACTAGCTCCGAAAACCGTCGCGCAACGTTTGCGCGATCTGTAACATCGCGCACGAAGCGGGGAGGAGATACGGAGTCGACGCGATTTCGGCGATCGATCGGGGAGCCGGCGCAGTCAGCCGGGCCGATCCTGGCTGTCCGCAACCTCGAGGTCGTCTATCAGGACGTCGTGCTGGTGCTGCGCGGCGTGTCGCTCGCCGTCCCGGACGGTGAGATCGTCGCGCTCCTGGGCGCCAACGGCGCCGGCAAGACCACGCTCCTGCGGGCGATGACCGGGCTGCTCGGCGTCCACCGCGGCCGGATCACCAAGGGCTCGGTGGAGCTCGGAGGCGAGCGCATCGACGGGCGCGATCCGGCAGCGATCGTGCGCCGCGGCGTCGCCCAGGTGATGGAGGGCCGGCGCATCTTCGCCGAGCTGACGGTCGACGAGAACCTGCGCGCCGGTGCGTTCACTCGCCGCTCGCGCGCCGACGTTCGCGCGTCCTACGAGCGCGTCGTCGACCTCTTCCCGCGGCTCGGCGAGCGCCGCCGTGCGACGGCCGGCTACCTGTCGGGCGGCGAGCAGCAGATGCTGGCGATCGGCCGCGCGCTGATGGCCGACCCGCGGCTGCTGCTGCTCGACGAGCCGAGCCTCGGCCTGGCGCCGCGGCTGGTCGAGGCGATCCGCGACACGATCGTCGAGCTCAACCGCCAGGGCACGAGCGTGCTGCTCGTGGAGCAGAACGCGGCGATGGCGCTCGCGATCGCGAGCCACGGCTACGTGATGGAGACCGGCCGCGTGGTCAAGGACGCGCCGGCGCGCGAGTTGCTCGCCGACCAGGACATCCAGGAGTTCTATCTCGGCGTCGGGGAGAGCGGCCGGCGCTCGTTCCGCGACGTCAAGTCCTACCGCCGGCGCAAGCGATGGAGCACGTGAGCGAGCGCGCGCCGCTGCTGGCCGTGCGCGACGTCACGCTGCGCTTCGGCGGCGTGACCGCCCTGCACGAGGTCTCGTTCGACGTGCGGCCCGGCGAGCTGTTCGCGATCATCGGGCCCAACGGCGCCGGGAAGACGTCGATCTTCAACTGCATCAACGGCGCCTACCGGCCGCACACCGGCTCGATCGAGCTGGCCGGCGAGGAGCTGGTCGGCCGCTCGCCCGCCGCGATCGCGCGCCTCGGCGTGGCGCGCACGTTCCAGAACCTCGGGCTGTTCACGCACCTGTCGGTGATCGACAACCTGATGCTCGGGCGCCACCACCTCATGCGCACGGGGTTCGTCACCGGCGCGCTGTGGTGGGGGCGGGCGCGGCGCGAGGAGATCGCCGGGCGCGAGGCGGTCGAGGCCGTCGTCGAGCTGCTCGAGCTCGAGCCGTACCGCCACACGCCCGCCGGCCTGCTGCCGTACGGGCTCCAGAAGCGCCTCGAGCTCGGCCGTGCGCTGGCGATGGAGCCGCGGCTGCTCATGCTCGACGAGCCGGTCGCCGGTATGAACCTCGAGGAGACCGAGGACATGGCGCGCTACGTCATCGAGGTCCGCGAGCGGCTCGACCTGGCGGTGATCCTGGTCGAGCACGAGATGCGGCTGGTGATGGACCTCGCGGACCGGGTGCTGGCGCTCGACTTCGGCACGCCGCTCGCCACCGGCAGCCCAGCCGCCGTGCAGGCCGACCCGGCGGTGGTCGAGGCGTACCTGGGGGCCGGGGCATGACCTCGCTGCCCGCGATCCTGCTCGCGCACGCCCGCGCCCGGCCGGACGCCGTCGCCCTGCGCGTCAAGCGCCGCGGCCGCTGGGAGGAGATCACCTGGGCCGGCTACGCCGATGCGGTCGCCCGTGCCGCGCACGGGCTGCGGGCGCTCGGCGTCCAGCCCGGCGAGGCGGTCGCGATCCACGGCGAGAACCGGCCCGAGTGGGTGATCGCCGACCTGGCCGCGCAGGGCATCGGCGCGGTGACGGTCGGCGTCTACCCGACGAGCCCGGCCGCCGAGGTCGAGTACCTGCTGGCGCACTCGGAGACCGTCGTGCTCGTCGCCGAGGACGAGGAGCAGCTCGACAAGGCGCTGGCGGTCCGCGAGCGGCTGCCCGCGCTGAAGAAGATCGTGCTGATCGACCCGCGCAACGTCCGCGCCCTCGACGACCCGATGATCATCACGTGGGACAAGCTCGTGGCCGACGGTGACGTCGACGCCTACGCGCGCGACGTCGCGGCGATCGATCCCGGCGCCGTCGCGCTGATCGTCTACACGTCGGGCACGACCGGGCGGCCGAAGGGCGCGATGCTCACGCACGCGAACCTCACGTGGGCGGCCGAGCGGTTCCGGCAGGCGTTCGGCACGACCGAGGACGAGGAGCTGCTGTCCTACCTGCCGCTGTGCCACGTCGCCGAGCGCCTGAGCTCGCTCATCAACGGGCTCGGCACCGGCTACGTCGTGAACTTCGGCGAGGGCGGCGCATCGTTCGCGCAGGACCTGCGCGACGTGCAGCCGACGCTGTTCGCCGCCGTCCCGCGCGTGTGGGAGAAGATGCTCGCGACCGTCGAGATCCGGATGGCCGACGCCTCACGCCTCAAGCGCGGCCTCTACCGGGCGGCGATCGCCCAGGGCCGGCGGATCGCGCCCCGCCGCATGCGCGGCGAGCTGACGCCGGCCGACCGGCTCGTCGCCGGCCTCTGTCACGCCGCGGTCCTGCGGGCGCTGCGCGAGAAGCTCGGGCTCGCGCGCGTGGAGCGCGGCATCTGCGGCGCGGCGCCGATCGCCCCGCAGGTGCTCGAGTACTTCTGGGCGCTCGGCGTGCCGGTGTACGAGATCTACGGCCAGACCGAGAACGCGGCGGTCTGCACGCTGATGCCGTTCGACGACGTGCGGATCGGGACGGTCGGCCGGCCGCTCGACGGGGTCGAGCTGCGGATCGCGGGCGACGGCGAGATCCTCACCCGCTCGCCCGCCGTCTTCGCCGGCTACCTCAAGGACCCCGACGCGACCGCGGCGGCGGTCGACGCCGACGGCTGGCTGCACACCGGCGACGTCGGCGAGATCGACGACGACGGCCACCTCACGATCACCGATCGCAAGAAGGACATCATCATCACCGCGGGCGGCAAGAACGTCTCGCCGTCGGAGATCGAGAACCGCCTGAAGGTGTCGCCGTACGTGCGCGAGGCGATGGTGGTCGGCGACCGCCGCTCGCACCTCGTCGCGCTGATCGGCGTCGAGAGCGACACCGTGTCGGACTGGGCGGCGCGCCGCGGCCTGGCGTTCACGACGTACGCCGACCTGTCGCGCAAGCCGGAGGTGCGCGAGCTGATCGCGGGCTGGGTCGACGAGGTCAACGGCGACCTCGCGCGCCCCGAGACGATCAAGCGGTTCGCGCTGATCGAGAAGGAGCTCGACCACGAGGACGGCGAGCTGACCGCGACGCTGAAGGTCAAGCGCCGCGCGCTCGAAGAGCGGTTCGCGCGCGAGATCGCGGAGCTGTACGGCCCAGGCCCGGTCCAGGAGTCCCCGCGGGCGTGACCGAGTTCCTGCAGCTGCTGTTCAACGGCGCGGCGCTCGGGGCGCGCTACGCGCTCGTCGCGCTCGGGTTCGTGATCATCTACCGGGCGACGGGCGTCATCAACTTCGCGCAGGGCGGGCTCGTCGCGATCGGCGCCTACCTGACGTACGCATTCGCCAACGGCTCCGGGATGCCGTTCGCGCTCGCCGTCCTGCTGGCGGTCGTGTGCGCCGCGCTGCTCGGCGCCGCGCTCGAGCGCGTCGTCCTGCGGCGGATGGTCGGCCAGCCCGTGTTCGCGGTGATCATGATCACGATCGGCCTGCTGTTCATCCTCGAGCAGGCGGTCACGGCGATCTGGGGGTTCGACTCGCTCAACCTCGCCGACCCGTGGGGCGTCGAGACGGTGGCGGCGGGCGACGTCGTGCTCGCCGTGAGCGACCTGTGGACGCTCGGCATCGCCGTCGCCATCCTCGCCGGCTTCTTCGCGTTTTTCCGCATGTCCGCGCTCGGCGTCGCGATGCGCGCGACCGCGCTCGACGCCGAGGCCGCGCTCGCCCAGGGCATCAGCGCGCGGCGCGTGTTCGCGGTCTCGTGGGCGATCTCCGCCGGTCTTGCCGCGCTCGCGGGCGTCACGCTCGCGTCGGGCCCGGCGGCGCTGTCGCCGACGATCGGCGCGATCGCGCTGCTCGCGTTCCCGGCGATGATCGTCGGCGGGATGGACTCGCCGGCCGGCGCCGTCGTCGGCGGGATGATCATCGGCATCACCCAGGCGCTGACGGCCGGCTACCAGCAGGACGTCGCGCCGTGGCTGGGCGACAACTTCGCCGCCGTCATGCCGTACGTGGTGATGATCCTGATCCTGCTCGTGCGGCCGTACGGGCTGTTCGGGACGCGCGAGGTGCGGCGGGTCTGATGGCTCGGCCGCATCCCAACCTCACGCGCCGGTACGCCGACGACCTCAAGCTCTTCCGCACGCGCGCGGCCAAGGCGTGGGCCGTGGCGCTGGCGGCGCTGTGGCTGCTGACGCCGACGTTCCTGACCGACCCGTTCTGGCTGTCGGTGCTCAACTACGCCGGGATCGCCGCCATCGGCGCGATCGGGCTCAACCTGCTCACCGGCTACACCGGCCAGGTCTCGCTCGGACAGGCGTTCTTCATCGGCGCCGGCGCGTACACGGCGGCCGCGGTCGGCGGCGACCTCGGGCTCCCGCTCGTGCTGTGGCTGCCGGCGGCCGCGTTGCTCGGTGCCGCGGTCGGCGCGCTGATCGGCCCGTTCGCGCTGCGGCTGCGCGGCAACTACCTCGCGATCGTGACGCTCGGGCTCGTGTTCCTCGGCCAGCACCTGTTCCGCAACCTGGACTCGGTCACCGGCGGCAACTCGGGCACGTCGGTCACCGCCGAGGCGGCGCTCGGGCCGCTCGACTTCTCCGCCGTGCGGATCCTCGGCGACGAGTACACGCGCCAGCAAGGGTGGTTCTGGCTGGTGTGGGGGCTCGTCGCCGTCACGGCGCTGCTCGTCAAGAACATCGTCCGCACCCGCCCGGGCCGGGCGATCCAGGCGATCCGCGACCGCGACGTGGCGGCCGAGATCATCGGGGTCGAGCTCGGGCGCTACAAGGTGGCGGCGTTCGCGGTGTCCAGCGCGCTCGCGGGCGTCGCCGGCGCCCTGTACGGCGCCTACCAGCAGTACGTCTCCCCGGACGAGTGGACGCTGTTCCTCTCGATCCAGTACATCGCGATCATCATCGTCGGCGGCGTCGGCACGGTGTTCGGTGCCGTGCTCGGCGCGCTCTTCCTCGGCGGCCTGCCCGCGGTGATCGAGAACTACTCGGACTCGATCCCGGGCGTCGCGACGACGGCCTCAGGCGACGGGTTCATCTCGGTCTTCTCCCTCAACCAGGCCATCTTCGGCCTGCTGATCGTGCTCTTTCTGATGTTCGAGCCGCGTGGCCTCGCCGCCATGTGGCTGCGTGTAAAGGCCTACTTCAAGGCATGGCCGTTCTCGTACTAAGGGAGGCGTTCGCATGACCAAGAGGGTGCTGTGGCTCGTCGCGCTGGTGGCGCTCGTACTGGCCGGCTGTGGCGGGGCCGCCGACGAGGGGGAGTCGAGCGACGACGGCGGTGAGGCCGCGTCGCTGAAGAACGTCCCGGGCTTCGACGGCACGACGATCAAGCTCGGGGTGCTGACGCCGCTGTCGGGCCCGGTCGCGGTCATCGGCCTGCCGCTGACGGCCGGCAACCAGGTGTACTTCGAGTCCGTCAACGCGGACGGCGGGATCGCCGGCAAGTACAAGGTCGAGCTCGTCCAGGAGGACACGCAGTACTCGCCGCCCAAGACGGTCCAGCAGTACAACAAGATCAAGGGCGACGTGGTGGCGTTCACGCAGGTGCTCGGCACGGCGCCGACGCTCGCCGTGCTGCCGCAGCTGCGGTCGGACGGGATGATCGCCGCGCCGGCGTCGCTGGACGCGCTGTGGGTGCGCGAGGAGAACCTGCTGCCGGTCGGCGGGCCGTACCAGATCCAGGCGATCAACGCGCTCGACTACTACGTCAACCAGGCGGACGGCAAGGGCAAGAACGTCTGCTCGTTCATCCAGGACGACGCCTACGGCGAGGCGGGCCAGGCGGGCGTCGACTTCGCGGCGGAGAAGCTCGGCTTCGACGTCGTCGACACGCAGAAGTTCAAGGTCGGCGACAAGGACGTCACCGGGCAGATCCAGCGCCTGCAGCGGTCCAAGTGCGACGCGGTCTTCCTCGTCGCCACGCCGACCGACGCCGGCACGATCTGGGGCACCGCCGCCAAGCTCGGCTTCGCGCCGCGCTGGATCGGCCAGTCGCCGAGCTGGATCGACGAGCTCGGCGCGTCGCCGCTCGCGGAGTACCTGCAGAAGACCACCTGGATCACGGCCGAGGGCACCGAGTGGGGCGACGATCAGGTCGAGGGCATGACCGCGATGGTCGACCGCGTCAAGCAGTACAAGCCCGATCAGGACCCCGACTACTACTTCTCGTTCGGCTACCTGCAGGGCCAGGCGATGACCGCCCTGCTCGAGAAGGCCGTGGAGCTCGGCGATCTCTCGCACGAGGGCCTCATGAAGGCATCGCAGGAGCTCGGGACGGTGAGCTTCGACGGCCTGTCCGGCGACTACACGTACGGGCCGGCCGAGGAGCGCAACCCGCCGCGCACCACGACGATCTACGAGGTCGACCCCGACAAGCCGTTCGGGCTCGGCACGCTCGAGTACCAGTACGAGTCCGACGCCGCCAAGGAGTACGAGTTCGAGAAGGCCGACATCTAGCGAGCGCGCTTCGCGGCGCCGCGATCCGGGAAATAGGGAGGTAACGACTTCGAGAAGGAGCGAACGATGGAACGCACCACGGAGGTCCGCAAGGGCGTCTCGCTGGCCAAGGGTCCCGTCGGCATCATCGGACTCGTGCTGCTGGCAGGGGGCATCCTCGGGCTGCTGTTCGGCTCGACCGACTTCACCACCAGCGCACCGGACGGCGACGTCACCGGCGGCACCTGGCTGGGCATCGAGGGCAACGGCTGGACATGGGTCGGCATCGGCGGCGCCGGGCTGCTGCTGCTGATCAGCGCGCCGCTGCACTGGAGCGCCAAGACGATGGCGATGCTCGTCGGCATCGTGATGGCCGCCGCCTGCGTGATCGCGATCGTCGACGGCAACGACGTGTTCGGCGTCGCCGCCGCCAACACGTGGACCAAGCTCGTGTTCGGCGCGGCCGCCGCGGCGCTGCTGATCGTGGCGATGCTGCCGCGGGTCGGCCGCCGGCGCGACCGCGTCGTCGAGGACGACCGCGCGATGCGGACGACCGGCGACGGCCGCTTCGAGCGCGACGGACGGCGCGTCGACGAGCCCGTCGGCACCACCGAGCGGCGCGTCTGACGCGCCGGGTTGGTAAGCATCGGCGGCATGGAAGCCGCCGCCGCGACCCAGCCCGCCTTCACGCTCGAGCTCACTCAGGACCAGCGCGACGTCCGCGACTGGGTGCACGGCTTCGCCGAACAGGTCGTGCGCCCGGCCGCCGCCGACTGGGACGAGCGCGAGGAGACGCCGTGGCCGATCATCGCCGAGGCGCAGAAGATCGGGCTGTACGGCTTCGAGGCGCTGGCGCAGTTCTACGCCGACGAGACCGGACTGATGCTCCCGATCGTCAACGAGGAGCTGTTCTGGGGCGACGCGGGGATCGGCATGGCGATCATGGGCACGTCGCTCGCGGTCGCCGCGATCTTCGGCCAGGGCACCGGCGAGCAGGCCGGCGAGTGGATCCCGCAGTGCTTCGGCACGCCGGATGAGCCCGCCGTCGCCGCGTTCTGCGTGTCCGAGCCCGACGCCGGCTCCGACGTCTCGTCGCTGCGCACGCGCGCGGTCTACGACGAGGCGAAGGACGAGTGGGTGCTCAACGGCCAGAAGGCATGGGCGACCAACGGCGGGATCGCGGGCGTCCACGTCGTCGTCGCGTCGGTCGATCGCGAACTGGGCGCCCGCGGCCAGGCGGCGTTCATCGTCCCGCCCGGCGCGAAGGGCCTGGACATGGGCGCCAAGGTCCGCAAGCACGGCCTGCGCGCGTCGCACACCGCCGACGTGTTCCTCGACGACTGCCGGGTCCCCGGCGCCTGCCTGCTCGGCGGCAAGGAGAAGCTCGACGAGCGGCTCGCGCGTGCGCGCGAGGGCGGCGAGTCGCGCCGGCAGGCGGCGATGCAGACGTTCGAGGCGACGCGGCCGACCGTCGGCGCCCAGGCCGTCGGGATCGCGCGCGCGGCGTACGAGTACGCGCTCGACTACGCGCGCGAGCGCGAGCAGTTCGGCCGCCCGATCATCGACAACCAGGCGATCGCGTTCGCGCTCGCCGACATGAAGATGGAGATCGACGCCGCGCGGCTGCTCGTGTGGCGTGCCGCCTGGATGGGCCGCACCGGCCGGGCGTTCGAGAACGCCGAGGGCTCGATGTCCAAGCTCAAGGCCGGCGAGGTGGCGGTGTGGGCGACCGAGCGGGCGATCCAGATCCTCGGCGGCAACGGCTACACGCGCGAGTACCCGGTCGAGCGGATGCACCGCGACGCCAAGATCTACACGATCTTCGAGGGCACATCCGAGATCCAGCGTCTCGTGATCGCCCGCGCAGTCAGCGGCACCTACATCCGGTGAGTTCGCCGTTCCGGCTGCAGTCGGACGCCGATTCGGCCGACAATGTCCAGAT
>DASSUW010000212.1:0-8733 GCA_035706585.1 Solirubrobacteraceae bacterium
CGGAGAGGAGCCGCGCCGCGCCGTCGACGTACAGCGTGTTCTCAGCGGTCTCGGCCAGCTCGGTGAACGCGGGCGCGAGCCCCTCGACGAACGCGCGCTCGTTCGGCGCCAGCCCGGGGTCGGCGAGGCGCGAGTGCAGCATCCGGGCGCCCAGCCCCATGCCGACGAGCTGCTCGTTGAGGTACGAGGCCGCCCAGTCGGCGAGGCCGGGATCGACCGGCCGCCCGAACGTGAACACGCGCTTGGAGACGCCCCCCGTCGACGTGATGACCACGACCATCAGGACCTGCGGCTGCAGGGCGAGGACCTCGATGTGGCGGATCGTCGTGGTGGCGATAGGCGGCGCCGACACGATCGCCAGCAGGTTCGTGACCTGCGACAGCGTCGCGGTCGTCACGCGCATCGCCTCGTCGACCTCGCGGCGCACGAGCGAGAGCTGCAGCTCGGTGCGACCGGGGCCGCGGACCGGCAGCAGCCGGTCGACGAAGTAGCGGTAGCCGGCGTCGGTCGGCACCCGGCCGGCCGACGTGTGCGGATGCGCCAGCAGCCCGCGCTCCTCGAGCACGGCCAGCTCGTTGCGGATCGTCGACGGCCCGCAGGTCACGTCGGGATCGGCGGCAAGGGCCTTCGACCCCACGGGCTGACCCGTGGCGTTGAAGCCGTCGATCACCTTGCCGAGCAGCAGCTCCTGACGCGGCGTGAGCACCCGTCAGATTCTAAGAACGACGCCCTCGTCGGCCCGCAGCCGCTCTGCGCCGTCGTCGAGGTGCGTGCTGAGCAGCAGCTCGCCCGGCACGGGCAGCGGCCGCGGCTCTCCGGTGAGGTTCAGCGCGATCACGTGATTGCGGCCGCGCGCGTACGCGAGAACGCCGTCGGCCGCATGCAGCGTACGGTAGTCCGCCTCGGCGAACTCGCGCCGGAGCGCGATCAGCGCGCGGTGCAGGCGCAGCAGCGCCGGCTCGTCCGCCACGTTGACCGCCAGGTCGCCGTAGGGCAGCCACGGGTCGCCGGTCGTGAAGCCGCCGTCCGGCGTCCACTGCATCGGCGTACGCTCCCCGTCGCGGCCGGCCGGGTCATGGCGCCGGACGGCCACGTCGGTCATGCCGATCTCGTCGCCGTAGTAGAGCGTCGGCGTGCCGCGCAGCGTCAGCAGCAGCATCGCCGCCACACGCGCCTGCGCGGCGCCCACGCGCGAAGCGATGCGCGGCCGGTCGTGGTTGCCGAGCACCCAGTTCGGCCACGCGCCGTCCGGCAGCGCCGCCTCGTAGCGCTCGACGAGCGACGCGATCGCCTCCGCCTCCCAGGCGGTCGTGAGCAGGTGGAAGTTGAACGGCAGCTGGGCGCCGCTTCCGTCGCGCCCGTAGTACCGGACGAGCCGCTCGATCGGCGCGTAGACCTCGGCCACCATCAGCCGATCGCCGAT
Organism: Solirubrobacteraceae bacterium; assembly: GCA_035706585.1. Taxonomy (GTDB): domain Bacteria; phylum Actinomycetota; class Thermoleophilia; order Solirubrobacterales; family Solirubrobacteraceae; genus DASSUW01. Next base: position 1,424 of record DASSUW010000212.1, read on the forward strand.
CACGCGCCGGATCGCGGCGACCACGTCCTGGACCTCGTCGAGGTCGGCCGAGTGGACGGGCAGCAGCGAGTCGTACTCGTTCACGCCGTCCCAACCGGGGTTCGGCGGGTTGTCGCGCCACTGCGGGTCCTTGAGGAGCTGGCGCGTCGCGTCGACGCGGAAGCCGTCCACCCCGCGATCGATCCAGAACCGCAGCACGTCGAGCATCGCGTCGCGCACCGCGGGGTTGCGCCAGTTCAGGTCGGGCTGCTCGGGCAGGTAGGTGTGCAGGTAGTAGCGGTCGCCGAGCCGCTCCCACGCCGACCCGCCGAAGGCGGAGCGCCAGTTGTTCGGCTCGTCGCGCCAGTAGTAGAAGTCGGGCCGCTCGCGGAACCACGGGTGCTCGATCGACGTGTGGTTCGGCACGTAGTCGAGCAGCACGCGCAGCCCGTGCGCATGTGCGGCGGCGACGAGCGCGTCGAAGTCCCGCAGCGTGCCGTAGCGCGGGTCGACCGCCGAGTGGTCGGAGATGTCGTAGCCGAAGTCGGCCTGCGGCGACCGGTAGATCGGCGTCAGCCAGATCGCGTCGACGCCGAGCGCGCGCAGGTACGGCAGCCGGGCGCTGATCCCCCGCAGGTCGCCGACTCCGTCGCCGTCGGAGTCCTGGAACGAGCGCGGATAGATCTCGTAGATCACGCCGCGCCGCCACCACTCGGTGCTCACGGAGCGTCCCTACCCGCGCGCCGGGCTCGATTGACAGTCGTCTGACATTGCCGGGCCGGGCGCCGCCGCGCGGGGTAGCGGCCGCAAGTAGCAGAAAGGAGCCTCATGATCCGCGCAGCCCATGGCGCCGTAGCAGCGCTGCTGACCGGCGCGCTGATGATCGCCGCCGGATGCGGCGGCGGTGAAGACGTCGACGTGTCCGGGGGTGGCAACGACGGTGGTACCGGCCCCAGTGGCGCCGAGGGCGGTGGCGGCACGCTCGTCGCTGCGATCAGCGCCAAGCCGGACCGTCTGGACCCGCACAAGACCACCGCATACGCCGCCTTCCAGGTGCTCGAGAACGTGTACGACACGCTCGTCGTGCCCGACCCCGAGACGCTCGAGTTCGAGCCGTCGCTGGCGACCGAGTGGAACGTCAGCGACGACCGCCTCACGTGGACGTTCGAGCTGCGCGACGGCGTCACGTTCCACGACGGGTCGACATTCGACGCCGCAGACGTCGTCTACTCCTTCAACCGCATCATCGACGATGAGCTCGCCAACGCGTTCCGCTTCGCCACCGTCAAGCGCGTCCGCGCGGTGGACGACGACACCGTCGAGATCCGCCTCAAGCAGCCGACACCGAATCTGCTCGCCGACATCGGCGGCTTCAAGGGGATGGCGATCCTTCCCAAGGGCGCCGCGAAGAAGTACAAGCTCGACACCGAGGCGGTCGGAACCGGGCCGTTCGAGCTCGACTCGACGAGCCCGGGCTCGATCAAGCTGACGGCGTTCGACGACTACTGGGGCGACGGGCCGTCGCTCGACGGCGTCGAGTTCCGGTTCGTGTCGGAGCCGACGACCGCGCTGACCGGCCTGCAGTCGGGCGACATCGACTGGACCGACAACATCGCGCCGCAGCGCGTCGAGGAGCTGTCCGACGACGACTCGGTGGTGCTCAAGACGACGCCGAGCGTGGACTACTGGTACCTGGCGGCGAACTTCGAGCGCAAGCCGTTCGACGACCCGCGCGTGCGCGAGGCGATCTCGTACGGCATCGACCGTGAGGCGATCACGCAGGCGGCGAAGTTCGACGCCGCGACCGTCAACCAGACCGCGATCCCCGAGGGCAGCTTCTGGCACACGGACTACGCGCCCTACGAGCACGATCCCGACCGGGCGCGCCAGCTGCTGCAGGACGCCGGCGCGACGAACCTGAAGATGGGACTGATGGTCACCGACGAGTACCCGGAGACCGTGCAGGCCGCCCAGGTGATCGCCGCCGAGCTCGGCGACATCGGCATCGACGTCGACATCCAGACGGAGGACTTCGCCAGCTGGCTCGACCGCGAGGGCAAGGGCGACTTCGACACGTTCATGCTCGGCTGGCTCGGGAACCTCGACCCGTTCGGCTACTACCACTCGCAGCACCACTGCGACGGCGCGAACAACTACCAGGGGTACTGCAGCAAGGAGGTCGACCGGCTGCTCGACGAAGCGGCGACCGAGACCGACCGCGATGCCCGCAAGGAGCTCTACGACGAGGCGGTGCACCAGATCGTCGACGACAACAGCTACATCTACATCTACAACCCGGACGTCGTGCAGGCGTGGTCGCCGGACGTGCACGGCTACACGATCCGCGCCGACAGGGCGATCAACTTCGAGGCGGTGACGATCGAGGACTGAGGCCGTGGCGGGCTATGCCTTGCGCCGGGTGCTGCAGGCGCTGCTGGTGCTGTTCGGCGTCAGCGTGGTCGTGTTCGCGCTCGTGCACCTCGTGCCGGGCGACCCGATCCGGCTTGCGCTCGGCACGCGCTTCGACCCCGACACCTACGAGGCGCTGCGGCAGCGCTCCGGGCTCGACGAGCCGCTGGTGCTGCAGTACTTCGACTGGGCGGGCAGCGCGCTCACCGGCGATCTCGGCGTGAGCTTCCGCAGCGGCGAGGCGGTCACCGGCCTGCTCGTCGAGCGGCTCGGCGCGACCGTGTCGCTCGCCGCCGGCGCGATGGTCGTCGCGGCGCTGATCGCGGTACCGCTCGGGCTGGTCTCGGCGCTGCGGCCGCGCTCGGCCGTCGACTACGTGGCGACGACGTTCAGCCAGGCCGGTATCAGCGTGCCGGAGTTCTGGCTCGGGATCATCCTCATCCTCGTCTTCGCCGCCGGCCTGGACATCCTGCCGTCGTCGGGGTACGTGTCGCCGGCCGAGAGCCTCGGCGGCTGGCTGACGCATCTGATCCTGCCCGCGATCACGGTCGGCGTGGTCTCCGGCTCGATCCTCACCCGCTTCGTGCGCTCGTCGGTGCTCGAGGCGCTCGGGCAGGACTACACCCGAACGGCGCGGTCCAAGGGACTGCGCGAGCGCACGGTCATCCGCCGGCACGTCGTCCGCAACGCGCTCGTGCCGGTCGTCACCGTGACCGGCGTACAGCTCGCGTACCTGCTCTCGGGGATCGTGGTCGTCGAAGTCGTGTTCGCCTGGCCGGGGCTCGGGCTGCTGTCGCTTCAGGCCGTCGAGTCGCGCGACTACCCGCTCCTGCAGGGCGCGGTGCTGCTGTTCGCCTGCTTCTTCCTGCTCGTGAACCTCGTCGTCGACCTGCTGTACGCGTACCTCGACCCACGGATCAGCTACGCGTGAGCGCCGCGTCGGGCATCGAGCGTCAGGAGGCCGGGGCACCCGAGGCGCCGGCCGCCGAGTCGCGGCGCCGCGAGACGCTGCGGCTGGTGGTCCGCAACCGGCTGGCGCTCGGCGCGCTGGTGGTGCTCGCGCTGCTCGTCGTCGTGGCCGCGCTGGGGCCGGTGCTCGCGCCCTACGGGGCGAACGAGATCGACATCGGCAATCGCCTCAGCGGGCCCAGCGGCGCGCACCCGTTCGGTACGGACGAGCTCGGTCGCGACGTGTTCAGCCGCGTCCTGCTCGGTGCCCGCGTGTCGCTGGAGGTCGGCTTCGTGGCCGTCGGCATCGCCCTGGTGGCGGGCGTGCTCGGCGGGTTGCTCGCCGGCTTCTACGGACAGCTCGTGGACGACGCGATCATGCGCTTCATGGACGTGCTGTTCGCGTTCCCGGCGATCCTGATGGCGATCGCGGTGCTCGCGATCCTGGGGCCCGGGACGACCAACGCGATGGTGGCGATCGGCATCGTGTACACGCCGATCTTCGCCCGCGTCACGCGCGCCAGCGTGCTCAGCGTGCGCGAGGAGGTGTACGTGCGCGCCGCGCGCGCCTCGGGCGCGTCGGACCTGCGGCTCATGCGCCTGCACGTGCTGCCGAACGTGATGGCGCCGATCATCGTGCAGACGTCGGTGAGCCTGGCGTTCGCGATCCTCTCGGAGGCGGCGCTGTCGTTCATCGGCCTCGGCACCCAGCCACCGGATCCGTCGTGGGGCCGCATGCTGTCGGACGGCCGCGGGTTCCTCGAGGACGCCTGGTGGATGGCGCTGTTCCCGGGCCTGGCGATCTTCGCCACGGTGCTGTCGTTCAACGTGCTCGGAGACGCGCTCCGCGACGTGCTCGATCCGCGCCAGCGATCGGCGATCGAGAGCCAGGGGGTGAAGGCGTGAGCGGCGAGCGGGTGCTGTCGGTGCACGATCTGCGCGTGCAGTTCGGTACGCGCCGCGGTGCCGCGCACGTGGTCAACGGCATCTCGTATGACCTGCACGCGGGCGAGACGCTGGCGATCGTCGGCGAGTCCGGCAGCGGCAAGAGCGTCAGCGTGCTGGCGATGCTCGGGCTCATCCCTCAGCCGCCCGGGGACGTCCGCGGTGAGGTCATCCTCGACGGGGAGAACCTCGTGGCAGCGGCCCCCGATCGGCTGCGGCAGCTGCGCGGCAACGACATCGGCATCGTCTTCCAGGACCCGATGACGTCGCTGAACCCGGTGCTGACGATCGGCCGCCAGCTCACGGAGGGCATGGAGGTGCACCTCGGGATGTCCGCGCGCGTGGCCGCCGACCGTGCGGTCGAGCTGCTGGACCTGGTCGGCATCCCGTCCGCCCGGGAGCGGCTGGACGACTACCCGCATCAGCTCTCGGGCGGCATGCGCCAGCGCGTGATGATCGCGATCGGCCTCGCGTGCCGGCCCCGCGTCCTGATCGCCGACGAGGCGACGACCGCGCTCGACGTGACGATCCAGGCCCAGATCGTCGAGCTGCTGGAGCGCCTGCGCGAGGAGCTCGGGATGGCGCTGATCTGGATCACGCACGACCTCGGCGTGGTGGCGGGGATCGCGGATCGCGTGCTGGTGATGTACGCCGGCCGCGTCGTCGAGGACGCCGCGGTCGACGAGCTCTACGCCGCTCCGCTGCACCCGTACACCCGCGGCCTGCTGCGCTCGGTTCCCGTGCTGGGCCGCGAGCAGGACGAGCTGGCATCGATCCCCGGGCTGCCGCCGCCGCCAACCGATCTGCCGCCCGGCTGCCCGTTCTTTCCACGCTGCGACGTGCGCGACGACCCGCGCTGCGCGAGCGAGTCGCCGCCGCTGCGCGAGGCCCGTCCCGGGCACCGGGTCGCCGCGTTCTACGAGGTCGCCTCGTGAGCGATCCGCTGCTGGCCACCGAGGATCTGAGGGTCTGGTTCCCGACCCGCGCCGGCGGAGCGCTGCGCCGCCCGGCCGGGCATGTCCGTGCGGTCGACGGCGTGTCGCTCGAGGTCCGGCGCGGTGAGACCGTCGGGCTGGTCGGCGAGTCCGGCTGCGGGAAGTCGACGACGGGGCTGGCGCTGCTGCGCCTGATCGAGCCGACCGGTGGGCGGATCGTGTTCGACGGCGAGGACGTGACGGCGCTTCCGCGCGGCGCCCTGCGGGCGTTGCGGCGCCGCATGGCCATGATCTTCCAGGACCCGTACGCGTCGCTGAACCCGCGGCGGACGATCGGCGACTCGATCGCCGAACCGCTCGAGATCCACGGCCTGCACAGCGGCGCCCAGGCGCGCCGGCGGCGCGTCGCCGAGCTGCTGGAGCTCGTGGGGCTCGACCCGGATTACCGCGGCCGCTATCCGCACGAGTTCTCGGGCGGGCAACGCCAGCGCGTCGGCGTCGCCCGCGCGCTCGCCGGCGAGCCCGACTTCATCGTCGCGGACGAGCCGGTCGCTTCACTCGACGTGTCGATCCAGGCCCAGGTCCTCAACCTCCTCGCGCGGCTGCAGCGCGAGCTCGGTCTGACGTACCTGTTCATCGCGCACGACCTGTCGGCCGTCCAGCACGTCAGCGATCGGATCGCCGTCATGTACCTCGGCCGCATCGTCGAGGTGGGCGACCGCCGGTCGCTGGCCGAGCGCCCGCAGCACCCCTACACGGAGGCGCTGCTGTCGGCGGTCCCGGTCCCCGACCCGGTGCGCGAGCGCGAGCGGCAACGGATCGTGCTCTCCGGCGACCTGCCGAGCCCGGCGGCGCCGCCGAGCGGCTGCAACTTCCGCACCCGCTGCCCGCGGGCGTTCGAGCCATGTCCCGAGGTCGATCCGGCGCTTCAGGACGTCGGACGCGGGCAGGTGGCCGCCTGCCATCTGCACGGCGTCGTCGGCCGCAACGGCGACGAGCCGCGATCCTAAGGGGCGATCTCCGCCCGGCCGCGGCGGATCAGCCGCGTGTCGCCCTGGGTGGCCTCGACGGTCCCGTCGGCCGTCGTGGTGATCGTGATCTCCTGCTCGGGCACGCCCATGCCGCGGAACTGCACCGACAGCGACCGCAGCTTGAGCCCGTCGCCCTGCGCGCGGGCGCACTGGGCCATCGTCCACAGCCCGTGCAGGATCCTGCCGGGCAGGCCGACCGAGCGCGCGAACTCGTCGTCGAGGTGGATCGGGTTGAAGTCGCCGCTCGCGCCCGCGTACCGGTACGTCAGGTACTTGTCGGGCGTGACCTTCATCTCACGATGTTCGTCCATCGGCCCTCGCTCACCAGCTCGCCGCGCTGGTTCTTCGACGTCGTCTTGAACACGTAGAACTTCAGGCCGCCGCGCTCGGACTGCTCCTCCAGCGCGGCCTCGGTCGTGATCTCGTCGCCCGCGACGACCGGCTCGTGCCACGTGAACTCCTGCGCGCCGTGGACCATGCGCGAGAAGTCGAGCCCGGACTCCATGATCGCCGGGAACACGGCCGGCCCCGTGTAGACGGCGGCGAACATCGGCGGCGCGACCACGTCCGCAAAGCCTTCGCTGCGCGCCGCTTCGGGGTCGAGATAGCGCGGGTCCGTCTCCCCCACCGCGTGCGCGTACTCGCGCACCTTCTCGCGGCCCACCGCGTACGTCGCCGTGCTCATCCCTCGTCCCCGAGCTCGAGCACGGCGAGAAACGCCTCTTGCGGCACCTCGATCCGGCCGACCTGCTTCATCCGCCGCTTGCCCTCCTTCTGCTTCTCCAGCAGCTTGCGCTTGCGGGTGATGTCGCCGCCGTAGCACTTGGCCGTGACGTCCTTGCGGAACGCCTTGACCGTCTCGCGGGCGATGATCTTCGCGCCGACGGCGGCCTGGATCGGCACGTCGTACTGCTGGCGCGGAATCTTCTTGCGCAGCCGCTCGGTGAGCGTGCGGCCCTGGTCGTATGCCTTGTCGCGGTGGACGACCATGCTGAGCGCGTCGACCGGGTCGCCGCCCAGCAGCACGTCGAGCTTGACGAGGTTCGACGGCCGCAGCCCGATC
>DASSUW010000213.1:0-11078 GCA_035706585.1 Solirubrobacteraceae bacterium
TGTTGACCGACGGCGGCGTGGCCGACGCGCTGCGGTCGCTGGCCATGCTGGGGCCGCAGCCGGTCAGCGTCGCCGCGGCCGGCGTCACACGGCACCCGGTCGAGATCGAGAGCGCCGTCTACTTCGTGTGCGTCGAAGCGGTGCAGAACGCACTCAAGCACGCGCACGGCGCAAGCGGCGTCTGGGTCACGCTCCGGCAGGCGCCCGACCGGTTCGGCTTCGAGGTCCGCGACGACGGGCCCGGCTTCGACGTCGAGGGTGCCGACGGACGCGGGCTGCGCAACATGCGCGACCGGATTGAGGCCATCGGTGGCTGGGTCCGCATCGCCTGCGAGCCCGGACGGGGGACGCGCGTGGCGGGCGCCGTCCCGCTGCGATGACGCGTCAGGCGTCGACGTCCACGCGGCGCCGCACGGTCGTCGCCGCGGGCGCTTGACGCGGGCCGTCCCGCACGGCGCCCCGACCGGCGTCCCGGAGGAGCGTGGTCGGACGCGGTAAGCCGCCCGCCGATGCCGCCGATAAGTGGTGTATGAGCGAACTTGCTACCTCCCTTTCCGCGTCGGCCCCGGATCCTGAGTCGACGCGCCGCTGGGCCGCCGTCGGCCACTCGGTCGACACGGACGCCTTCGCGGCCGGCTCGGCGGCCGCCTCGGCCGCCCTCGTCGGGGCCGATCCGAAGCTGCTCGTGGTCTTCTGCTCGGACTCCTACGAGCTGCCGGCGCTGCTGTCGGCGATCGCGGGCGAGGCCCCCGGCACCCCGCTGATCGGCTGCACGACCGCCGGCGAGATCGCGGCCGGGCGGGCGAGCACGGCCAGCGTGGTCGTCACCGCATTCGGCGGCCCGGGCTTCGCCGTCCAGACGGCTGCCGCGCCGCATGCGTCCGAGCGGCTGCGTGAGGCGGGCGAGGAGGTCGCCGCCGCGCTCTCCGAGCCGCTGGAGAGCCATCCCCATCAGGTCGCGATCCTGCTCAGCGACGCGCTCGCCGGTGATCAGCGCGAGGTCATCCGCGGCGCCTACGCCGTGCTCGGCGCGGCGGTGCCGCTGGTCGGCGGCTGCGCCGGTGACGACTTCAAGCTGTCGGCCACCTTCCAGTTCTACGGCGGCGAGGTCGTCAGCGACACGCTGGTGGGAGCGGTGCTCGCCTCCGAGGCCCCGCTGGGTGTCGGCGTCCGCCACGGCTGGCGCCCCGTCGGCGAGCCGATCCTCGTGACCCGCAGCGCGCAGAACCGCGTCTACACGCTCGACGACCGGCCGGCACTGGACGTCTACCTCGAGCGCTTCGACGCGCCCGAGGAGGCGCGCACGGACGCGGCGGCGTTCGCCCAGTTCTCGATGACCCATCCGCTGGGTCTCGGCCAGCGCAGCACCGAGGAGGGTGCGCGCTACGTCGCCAGCGCGAACTTCGAGGACGGCTCGCTCAACATGATCGCCGAGGTGCCGCAGGGCGGCATCGTGCGGTTCCTCGAGGGCGACGTCGACTCGGTGCTCGGGGCGACCGACGGGGCGTGCCGCGAGGCGCTGGAGGCGCTCGGCGGCCGCGATCCGCTGCTCCTGCTGGCGTTCGACTGCGCGGCGCGCCGGCTCGTGCTCGGCGACGAGGGCATCGAGCGCGAGACCGAGCTGATCGCCGGGCACGCCTGCGGCGCGCCGATCGCGGGCTTCTACAGCTACGGCGAGATCGCGCGCACTCGCGGAGCCGGCGGGTTCCACAACGAGACGCTCGTGGTGCTGGCGGTGAGCTGATCTGAGCCTGGGCACCTGGTCGACACATCAGCTGACCGAGTTCCTCGCCGCGGTCTCCGCCAGCGGTGACGAGCGAGGAGCGACAATCGAGGCGATCGAGCGCGCGGCCGAGGCGCTCGAGGCGGAGTTCGGCGCGGTGATCCGCGCCGGCTCCGTCGTGGCGTCGGTCGGCTTCCCGCGCGGGCGCGTGCCCACCGAGCAGCTCGTCGCGCTGGCCACCGGCGCGGCGGAGCGGCTGGACGTGCCCGGCGCCGGCGCGTGCCCGGCGGCCGTCGTCCGGCTCGACGACGACGCGTCCGGCCGGCTCGTGCTCGCCCGGATCGGGCAGGAGCCGTTCGGACCGGAGGACGTCAGCCTCCTCCGCGGCATGAGTCGCGTACTCACGCTCACGCTTGAGCTGCTGCGGGTGCTCGGCGAGGAGCGCGCGCTGCGCGAGCAGAGCGAGCGCCAATCCGAGGAGAAGGCGCGCCTGCTCGCGTCGCTTCAGGAGCGCCAGCAGCTGCTCGAGCAGCTCTCGGCGCTCCAGCGCTGCGTCTCCGAGCGGACGCCGCTCGACCGCGTCCTCGGCGCGGTGGTCGACGGGGCGCGCGCGCTCGCCGGGACCGAGCTCGCGGTGCTGCGGCTGATCGATCCGAGCCACCCGTCCGATCTGTTCACGGCCGCCGTCAGCGGAGACGACGCGGCGTTGCTGCGGCACACGCGCCGCACGCCGCAGGCACGCGGTGCGGCATGGCGCGAGATCGCCGAGGGACACGTGGCGGCGGTCGCAGCCGGAGACGAAATGGTCGCCGACCTGATCGGGGCCGCCCTCGGCAGCGCCCTGGCCGTGCCGCTCCACGAGCACGGCGCGGTCGTCGGCGTGCTCGTCGTCGCCGCGCGCGAGCCCGGGCACGTCTTCCCGCCGTCGCAGCGCGAGATGCTGGTCTCGTTCGCGGAGCAGGCGAGCGTCGCGCTGGCGGCGGCCAAGACCGCCAACAGCATCCGGCACGCGTTCAACGACTCGCTGACCGGGCTGCCGAACCGCGCACTCCTGCTCGACCGGCTCGAGGTCGCGCTCGGGCGCGCGGAGCGCGAGCGCAAGCCGGTGAGCGTGCTGTTCCTCGACCTCGACGGCTTCAAGGTCGTCAACGACAGCCTTGGCCACGTCGCCGGCGACCGGCTGCTGATCGATGTCGCGGCCCGGCTGCGCGAGTGCCTGCGGCGCGGCGACACGGCGGCGCGGATCGGCGGCGACGAGTTCGCGATCCTGCTCGGCGACCTCGGCAATCCGGAGCGGGCGGAGCACGTCGCCGAGCGCGTGATCGCGGCGCTGGGCGAGCCGTTCACGGTGCTCGGGCGCGAGGTCTTCGTGAGCGCGAGCATCGGCATCGCCTACGGCCAGGACGACGCGCACGACCTGTTGCGCAACGCCGACGTGGCCATGTACCGAGCCAAGCGCAGCGACGCGTCCGGCGCGTACGCGACGTTCGAGCCGAGCATGCACACGGCCGTCATCGAGCGGCTCGAGATCGAGGCCGACCTGCGGCGCGCGGTCGAGCGCGACGAGCTCCGGCTCCACTTCCAGCCGATCATCGAGATCGCGACCGGCCGCGTCGCCGGGGTCGAGGCGCTGCTGCGGTGGGAGCATCCGCGGCGCGGGCTCGTGATGCCGCTCGACTTCATCCCGCTCGCCGAGGAGACGCGCCTGATCCTCGACCTCGGCCGCTGGGTGCTGCGCGAGGCGTGCCGTCAGGCGGCGCACTGGCACGCTGACCCGCGGACCGGCCGCCCGTGGGTGAGCGTCAACCTGTCCGGTCTCCAGCTCCTGGACTCCAGGCTCGACGCCGAGGTCGCGGCGGCGCTCGCCGACTCCGGGCTCGAGCCCGCGAGCCTGATGCTCGAGATCACCGAGACCGTCCTGGTGCAGGACGTCGCGGCCGCCGTCGACCGGCTCGAGAGGCTGCGCGCGCTCGGCGTGTCGATCGCGATCGACGACTTCGGCACGGGCTACTCGTCGCTGCGCTACATCCGCCGCTTCCCGGCCGACATCCTCAAGATCGCCAAGCCGTTCGTCGACGGCCTGCACGACGAGACCGACGCCGCGCTCGTGCGCACGATCGTGGCGCTCGCCGACAGCCTCGGCCTGCGCACCGTGGCCGAGGGGATCGAAGACCACCGGCAGCTCGGGCGCCTGCGCGAACTGGGCTGCCTGCTCGGCCAGGGCTACCTGTTCGCGCGACCGCTCGCCGCACCCGACGTCACCGAGTTGCTGCGCGACGGCGAGCGGCTCGCGGCCTGAGCCTGGCGCGCTGCCCGCTCGCCCGCGACGCGAGCCGATCCCAACACGCCCGCCACGTCAGTTCGCCGCGATGTTCTTGTTGTGGTGGAAGGCGTTGTCAGGGTCGTACTCGGCTTTCACCGCGGCGAGGCGCCGGTACGTCTCATCGCCGTACGCCTCGCGAATCCGCTCGGCGCCGTCGTCGGAATCGAGGAAGTTGACGTAGACGCCGCCCGCGCCGTGCGGCCGCAGGGCGTGAGCGAACCGTCGCGCCCAGGCGCTCTCGGCGGCGGCGTACGCGCCGGACTCGTCGGGGAGCCACACCGCATCGATGACGACGTTGTGGGCGACGTCGCGACCGGCGAACGCCGTCGCGCCGCGGGGGACCCGAGCGACGGCTCCACCCATGTGAAACAGCGCGGTGTACGACCGCGGTGAGCCGGCCGCGTAGGCGTGCCCGGCGATGACGGCGATCGCATCGTCGGACAGGCCGGCGAGGTCCGTCGCCTTCCAGTAGTAGCGCCACCCGTGTGGGACGGTGTCGTCGAGCCCGCCCTGAAACGCCGCGTACGACGAGGGCGCGAGGAGGTCGACGAGCGGTGTCCGGAACCGGCGAAGGGCCCGGACCGCACGCTCGCCGTCCTCGACGCCGCCGGCGTAGCAGCAGGCGACGGCGACGGCCGGCCGCCAGTGCAGATGCTCCGGGATCTGGGCGAGTGGCGGAACGGTGCCGAGCCTGACGACCGTGCCGAGCTCGTCCGGCGCCTCGGCCGCGAAGTCGCGGTAGAAGCGCACCACGTCGGCGGTGTCGTCCGCCGCCCAGAAGATCGGCCCGGCCATCACGTTCGGACCCACGGCGTGCAGCGCGAACCGGAACGAGGTGACGATTCCGAAGTTGCCGCCGCCGCCTCGCAGCGCCCAGAACAGGTCGGGGTGTTCGCCGGCCGACGCCTGCATGATGCGGCCGTCGGCGGTGACGACCTCGGCGGCGCGCAGGTTGTCGACGGCGAGCCCGTGCTTGCGCATGAGGAACCCGATGCCGCCGCCGAGGGTGAGGCCGGCGACGCCGGTGTGGCCGATGATGCCGCCGGTGGTCGCCAGACCGTGGGCCTGCGTCTCGTGGTCGACGTCGCTCCACAGCGCACCGCCCTGCACCCACGCAGTGCGACCGGCGGGATCGACCGCCACGGCGCGCATCGCCGACAGGTCGATGACGATGCCGTCGTCGCACATCGCGGTGCCCGCCACGTTGTGGCCCCCGCCCCGCACGGCGATGTCCAGATCGTGGTCGCGGGCGAAGCGCACCGCGGCGACCACGTCGGCCACGCCCGTGCAGCGTGCGATGCAGGCCGGATGGCGGTCGACCGCGCCGTTCCAGATCCGGCGCGCAGCGTCATAGCCGGGACTCGCCGGCAGCAGCAGCTCTCCGCGGAACGACCCGCCGAGCTTGTCGAACCATTTGCGGCGTGGGGTCTCGGTAGCGGTCATCTCGTCCTCCGGGCTGTCCTCGATGAGGCGAGCGTCCACCCGCCGTCCCGGAGCCGCTAGTCCTGGTTTCGAACCAACCGGTGCGAGTACCAGACCAACCGCGAATTCGGGGGTTAGCATGGACGGTGCTATGCGCGGCTACGCGCAGTACTGCCCGGTCGCCAAGGCCACCGAGGTGCTCGGCGACCGTTGGACGCTGTTGATCGTGCGCGAGATGCTTGGTGGCGCGAGCGGTTTCAACGAGCTCCAACGCGGGCTGCCGGGCATCTCGCGCTCAGTCCTCACCGACCGCATGCGCGGGCTCGAGCGGGCCGCGGTCGTCGAGCGCAGGACAGGTCCCAAGGGCCGCACCCTCGAGTACCGCCTCACGCCCGGCGGCCGTGACCTCGAGCCGGTCGTCCAGGCGATCGGCGAGTGGGGGGCGACATGGTCGATCACAGAGCCGCGCCCCGACGAGCTCGATCCCTACCTGTTGATCGTCTGGATGGCCCGTCACGTCGATCGCCCACGGATCCCGCCGAACCGGACCGTCGTGCAGTTCGACTTTCGCGACCCGAAGCAGCGGTACTGGATGGTCCTCGAACCGTCCGAGATCTCGGTCTGCCTCCAGCATCCCGGGTTCGACGTCGACCTCGCGGTCGCGGTCGACACCGGCACGCTCTACCGCGTCTACCTCGGACGTGCGGATCTCGCTGGCGCGATTCGGGCCGGGCGTCTGACGCTGAGCGGCCCGCGTGCGCTGCAACATGGATTCGGCCGCTGGTTCAGCTGGAGCGCGTTCGCGCCGGCCAGCCGGTCGGCGCCTCAGCGCCGCGCCGCCGCCACCCGCCTCGGCGATCCTGAGCGCGTCCGGATCGCGGAACGCCATCGGCTCTACTCCGGGCGCGGGTGAGCGCCACCTGTTGCCGAGCGCGGCGCGCCGCCGGCCCGGTGCGCGACCGTCAGGCCCGCGTGCCAGCCCGGTGCGCGGCCGTGCGCGGGCGGGGAGATCGTGCTGGTGTCGTGGCCGCTGCGCGCGAGCAGCCATGCGGTCAGTGAGTTGGAGTTCCACATCTCGCCGGTGTGCTGCTCGTCGCGCCCCCAGGTCGCGGTGGGGAAGCGGGGGACGAGGTCGAGCAGGTGCTGCGCCATCCGCGGCTCGGCGCTGACGCGCCTGGGGCTGTCGACCGCTTCGTCCCGATCGGGGATGACGCCGTCGTGCCAGCGGCGGATCTCGTAGCGGAAGAGCCGGAAGCGGCCGAGCCACGGCGCTCCGACCGGTCCTTCGCCGACGACGCCGCGGTCGGGCTGGTCCATGTTCCACACCGGCGCCTGCTCGATCACGTAGCGACCGCCGGCCACGTGGATCTCGAGCGCGGAGTGGTAGAGGTCGCTGCGCTCGCGGTGCTCGATCCGCGCGGCGACCGCCTCGTACAGGCGCCCGTTGCGCCGTACGAAACGCCCGCCGGCACCGAGCGGCAGCCAGTAGAGATCAACGCCGGGGGTGGCAGCAGACATGACGAGGCCTCGCTTGTCTGGGACAGTAGTCGTGCCGTGGCCTTGACACCGATGAGGATCGAGCCCCTGCGATGACGGAGACGCCGAGCACCGGCGACGTCGGCGGCGCTCCCTTCGACGCGTCGTCTGAAGAGCTGGCCGAGCTGGCGGCCGAGCGTGAGCGCATCGCGGCCGAGCGTGAGGGCATCGCGGAGGAGCGCGAGCACGTGCTGGCAGAACGCGAGCACGTGGTTGCCGAGCGTGAGCGGCTCGCCACCGAGCACGCCGCCAGGCTCTGGCAGCGGACCGTCCGCGAGGGACAGCGCCAGGCGGCGTTCGAGCGGCTCGAGCATCTCGCGGACCAGCGCGCCCGTCTGGCCGACGAGCGCGAGCGGATCGCCGATGAGCGTGAACGGCTCGCCGACGCACGCGAGCGGACCATCGACGAGCGCGAGGGTGCGTCGGCCGCGCGGGAGGTCGAGCGCCGCGAGCGCGCCGCCGAGCGCCTCGCCCGCGGCACCGAGGCCGACCAGCGCGAGCGGGCCCGGGCGGAGCGTGCCCGGGCGCGCGACGCCGGCGCAGCGCAGCGCGAGCGCCTGGCGGACGAGCGGGGTCGGATCGCCGATCGCCGTGACGCAGTCGCCGACGATCGCGAGCGTATGGCCGACGAGCGGGAGCGACTGGCCGACGAACGCGAGGGCACCGCGGAGCGGCGTGAGGTGGAGCGCCTCCAACGCGTCGAAGCGCAACGCGAACGCGAGCGGCAGGCCGCTCTGCGCGAGCAGGCGCTGGTGAACCGGGAGGTCGCGGAGAGCAGGAGCGCCGCCGTACGGGACGAGCTGAACCAGCCGCCCCAGGACGGGCCTGACCCGCCGCGTGCGCCGAGCCGACGATGAACGTGCGGTCGCGGCCGCACCCACGTCACGGCCGCGAACCTCGCGATCGAGACCCTCCTGCCGATGGACTCCAGCGGCGCAGCGGGGCTCGCCGAGCTCAGCGCGGGTGCAGCGGCGCCGCGGGAAGCTGCACCGTGACGCAGAGCCCGCCGGCGGCCCGCGGCGTCAGGGTGAGGGTTCCGTCGTGGGCACGCGTGATGCTCTTGACGATCGCCAGCCCGAGCCCGACGCCTGCGTGGTCGCCGCGTATGCGCCTGGTGCCGCGCTGAAACGGCTCGGCCAGCGTGGAGACCAACTGCGGGGTGAGCCGCTCGCCGGTGTTCTCGACCGTGAGCACCGGACCCTTGGGCTGCACGCCGGTCGTGACGCGCACCGTGCCCGCTGTCGGCAGGTTGTGGACGATCGCGTTGTGCACGAGGTTCGTGCTCAGCTGCAGCAGGAGCGCGTGCGAGCCGATCGCGGGCGTCATGCCGCCGGACGTCTCGATCGTCAGGCCGCGCTTCTCCGCGAGCGGAAGCAGCGTTTCCGTGGTCTCCTCGGCGATGAGGGACAGGTCGACGTGCTCTGGGGCGAAGGCCCGCTGATCGGCGCGGCTGAGCAGGAGCAGCGCCTCGGTGAGATCGATCGCTCGGGCGTTGACGGCGTGGAGGCGGTCGAGGAGCTCGCCGATGTCCCGGTTCTGATCGTTGCGCGCGACGTCGAGGAGCGTCTGGGTGATCGCCAGCGGCGTGCGCAGTTCGTGGGACGCGTTGGCGGCGAAGCGCTGCTGCTCGGCGACGTGCGCCTCGAGCCGCGCGAGCATGGCGTCGAACGCGTCGGCGAGCTCGCGGAACTCGTCGCTGTGGCCCGGTAGCCGGATCCGGTGGGAGAGCGATCCGGTCGCGGCGATGCGCGTGGCATCGGTGATGCGCGTCACGGGCGCGAGCATCCGGCCGGCGAGCACCCACCCTCCGGCGAGGCCGAACACGAGCAGGAACCCGAGGACGACGACCGCGATCGGCGCGAACGCGCGCACGACGGCGGCGTGGTAGCCGGGCTCGACGATGAGCCCGACGTGCTTGACACGCGTCAGGAACACCCACCCGGCGGCGAGCAGCAGGGCACCGGCGACCATCAGGAAGCCGGCGTAGCTGAGCGTGAGCTTGAGGCGGACGCTCAGACCGGGGGCTCTATCCACGGTCGTCTCCCTCGCGCCCGGTGTCGATGCGGTATCCGGCGCCGGCGACGGTGGCGATGATCCACGGCTCGCCGAGCCGCTTGCGCAGCGCCGAGACCGTGATGCGCACGGCGTTGGTGAACGGGTCCGCGTTGCGATCCCAGGCTCGCTCGAGGAGCGCTTCGGCGCTGACGACGCCGCCTTCGGCGGCGACCAGGACTTCGAGCACGGCGAACTGCTTGCGGGTCAGTGCGACGTAGCGGCCGTCGCGGTGGACCTCGCGGCGGAACGGATCCACGCGCAGGCCGGCGATCTCGCGTACCGGCGGCCTGTGGTGCGCCCGCCGGCGGTCGAGCGCTCGCAGGCGCAGCACGAGCTCCTGGAGCTCGAACGGCTTGGTGAGGTAGTCGTCGGCGCCGAGCTCGAACCCGGTGGCCTTGTCGTCGAGCCGGTCGGCGGCGGTGAGCATGAGGATCGGCATGCCGCTGCCGGAGGCGATGATGTGCCTGGCGATCTCGTCGCCGGAGGGCCCGGGGACGTCTCGGTCGAGGACGGCGATGTCATAGGCGTTGACGCTCAGCAGCTCCAGCGCGGCGTCGCCGTCACCGGCGACGTCTGCCGCGATCGCCTCCAGCCGCAGGCCGGCGCGGATCGCGTCCGCCATATACGGCTCGTCCTCGACGACCAAGACGCGCATGACGCCGATGCTAGAGCCGGCACATATCGTCGGCGTATCGAAAACCGGATACGTGCAGGCAACACCACGCTGCCTTCAATCGCGGCGTGCCCTCCAGCGAACCAGCACGAACACCGACCCGCCGGATCCGCATCCGCAGGATCCGCGTCGCCGGCCTGCTGGTCGTCGTCGCGGCGATCGCGGCGGCCCTCGCCTACCAGTTGCCGGCGTCCTCGTCCCCGACGGACGCGCCACCCACGGACGCCGTCCGCCCCGAGCGCCCCGCTCGGTCTCGCGACGCTCGCAGCGAGCACCGCGGTGCCCTGGGAGAGGCCGGCGGTGCCGTCCCGGACGGCACGACGGTGTTCGACGACGACATCCCGGGCGTGGCCAGGCTCGATCGAGCGCTGATCGGTGCCCTGCGCCGAGCCGCGACCGCTGCGGCGGGCGACGGGCTCCAGTTCGTCGTCACCAGCGGCTGGCGGTCCCCGCAGTACCAGGCACAACTCCTGCACGGCGCGATCTCGAAGTACGGCTCGGAGACCGAAGCCGCCCGCTGGGTGGCGACTCCGACCACGTCGGCTCACGTGTCGGGCGACGCGGTCGACATCGGGCCGGCAACGGCCGCGGCGTGGCTGTCCGCGCACGGCGCCGGCTACGGGCTCTGCCAGGTCTACGGCAACGAACCGTGGCACTACGAACTGCGCCGCGAAGCCGTCGATCGCGGTTGCCCGCCCATGTACGCCGACCCGACGCACGATCCGCGGATGCAGCGCTGACCGGCGCGCTCGAGGCGATCGCCGGACGCGGAGACGGGTCGGGGCCGTCCGACGCGTCCGGACGCTGGTGACACGGCACTTCGTGCTTCAGACTGAGAGCACGAAGATTCAGAACCTCGGACGAAGGATCACCTGATGAGCGACAACGCCGAGACCGCGATTCTCGCGGGAGGCTGTTTCTGGGGCGTCGAGGAGCTGCTGCGCCACCGGGAGGGAGTCATCTCCACCCGCGTCGGCTACACCGGCGGCGAGAACGAGCACCCGACCTACCGCAACCACCCGGGCCATGCCGAGGCGGTCGAGATCGTCTTCGATCCCGAGCGGATCTCCTACCGGGACATCCTGGAGTTCTTCTTCCAGATCCACGACCCGACGACCAAGGACCGCCAGGGCAACGACATCGGCTCCAGCTACCGCTCGGAGATCTTCTACACCAGCGACGAGCAGCGCCGGGTCGCCGAGGATACGATCGCCGACGTCGACGCGTCGGGCCTGTGGCCCGGCAAGGTCGTGACCGAGATCAGCGAGGCCGTCCCGTTCTGGGAGGCCGAGCCCGAGCACCAGGACTACCTGCAGCGCTACCCGCACGGGTACACCTGCCACTTC
>DASSUW010000214.1:0-4563 GCA_035706585.1 Solirubrobacteraceae bacterium
GCGGCGCTGGTGACCGGCGCCGGGAGCGGCATCGGCCGCGCGATCACCCAGCGGCTCGTCGACGACGGGATGCGCGTGCTCGCCGTCGACCTGAAGCCCGACCCCGAGGGGCCCGGCGAGCCGTTCGCCGCCGACCTGGAGACCAGCGAGGGCAACCGCGACGCCGTCGCCGCCGCGCTCGAGCGCTTCGGGCGGCTCGACACGGTCGTGCCGAACGCCGGCTTCCAGCATGTCGCGCCGGTCGAGGAGTTCCCTGAGGACCGCTGGGAGGCGATGATCGCGCTGCTGCTCACGAGCCCGTTCCGGCTCGCGCGCGCGGCCTGGCCCGCGCTGCGCGAGAGCGGCGATGGGCGCTTCATCGCGATCGCCTCCGCCCACGCCCTCGTCGCGTCGCCGTTCAAGAGCGCGTACGTGTCCGCCAAGCACGGCGTGCTCGGGCTCGTCAAGACGCTCGCGCTGGAGGGCGCGGACGACGGCATCGTCACGGCCGCCGTGTGCCCCGGCTACGTGCGCACGCCGCTGGTCGAGAACCAGGTGGCCGCCCAGGCCGAGGCGCACGGGCTGCCCGAGGACCGCGTGCTCGAGGACGTGATCCTCGCCCCGCATGCGGTCAAGCGCCTGATCGAGCCCGACGAGGTCGCCGACGTGGTCGCGTTCCTGTGCGGCCCGACCGGCGCCGCCTTCACCGGCACGGCGGTCACGATGGACCAGGGCTGGTCCGCTCGCTGAGCCAGCGGGCGACGAAGCGATCGATCTCCGGCTCGTCGGTGAAGTACAGGTGCGCGGCCTGTGGCCAGAGCGACAGCTCCGCGCCCGGGATCACCGCCGCCAGCCGCTCGCCGTTGGCGGGCGGGATCAGCACATCCTCGGTGCCGTGCACCACGAGCGTGGCCGCACGGATCGCAGCGACCTGGGCGGCGTGCCCGCGCGCGGCGGCGAGCTGCGCCGAGTAGAACTCGGGCTCGACCGGGTAGCGGAGGCGCTCGGCGATGTCGGCGGCGATGCGGTCGCCGCCCGCGCGCCGGGTGCGCGCGGCGTAGTTGATCGGGACCGACGCCCACACCGCGTGCTCGGCGGTCATCTGCGCGCGCAGCTCCACGAACGCGTTGACGTGATCGGCGGCGGGCACGAGGTCGGCGCCGCCGGCCGTGGTGGCGCCGAGCACGAGCGCCCGCACCCGGTCGGGGTACCGCAGGGCGACGTCCGCGGCGATCATGCCGCCGAGCGAGATGCCGTAGACGTGGGCGGCGTCGAGGCCCACCGCATCGAGCACCGCGATCGCGTCGTCGGCCATCTCGGCGACCGTGTACGGGCCGGGCGGGCGCGCGGAGCGGCCGACGCCGCGGTTGTCGAACGCGATCACGCGCAGCCCCGCGTCCGCGAGCACGGGCACGGTCCGCCACCACCCGGTGGCGGTCATCCCGAGTCCCATGATCAGCAGGACGGGCGGCCCGTCGCCGCCCGAGTCCTCCCAGTGAAGCCGCACGGGACGCTAGCCGTCGTCGCCCTCGGCCTGGCGCTCCTTGATCCGGTCCTCGAGCTGGGACATCACGTCGGGGTCGCGCAGCGTCGTCACGTCGCCCAGCTCGCGGCCCTCGGCGATGTCGCGCAGCAGCCGGCGCATGATCTTGCCCGACCGCGTCTTGGGCAGGTCGTCGGCCCAGATGATCCGCTTCGGCCGCGCGAGCTTGCCGATCCGCCTGGCCACGTGCTCGCGGATGTCGCCGACCAGCTCGTCGTCGCCGTCGATGCTGCCGGTCAGCGTGACGAACGCGGCGATCGACTGCCCGGTGTCCTCGTCGGCCTGGCCGATCACCGCCGCCTCGGCGACCTTCTCGTGGGAGACGATCGCGCTCTCCACCTCGGCGGTCGAGAGCCGGTGGCCGGACACGTTGATGACGTCGTCGACGCGCCCGATGATCCAGAAGTAGCCGTCGTCGTCGCGCCGCGCGGCGTCACCGACGAAGTAGACGTCGTTGCCGTACTTGGACCAGTACGTCTCGACGAAGCGGTCCTCCTCCTTGTAGAGCGTGCGCAGCATCGCCGGCCACGGCCGGCGCAGCGTGAGGAAGCCCTGCGCGGTGCCGGCGTCCTCGCCCTCGTTCGTCACGACCTTGGCCTCGATGCCCGGCAGCGGCGTCCCGGCGCTGCCCGGCTTGGTGTCCTGGACGCCCGGCAGCGTCGTGATCATGATCGCCCCGGTCTCGGTCTGCCACCAGGTGTCGACGATCGGGCACCGCTCGTCCCCGATCACCTTGTGGTACCAGAGCCACGCCTTCGGGTTGATCGGCTCGCCGACCGTGCCGAGCAGCCGCAGCGAGGACAGGTCGTGCTTGCCGGGGTACTCGGCGCCCCACTTGATGCAGGCGCGGATCGCGGTCGGCGCCGTGTAGAACACCGTGACCTTGTAGCGCTCGACCAGCTCCCACCAGATGTCCTTGTCCGGGTAGTCGGGGGCGCCCTCGTACATGACCGACGTGCAGCCGTTGGCCAGCGGCCCGTAGACGATGTAGGAGTGGCCGGTGACCCAGCCGACGTCGGCCGAGCACCAGAAGACGTCCTCGTCGGGTCGGAGGTCGAACACGTGCTTGTGGGTCCAGGCCACCTGCGTGAGGTAGCCGCCCGTCGTGTGCAGGATGCCCTTCGGCTTGGCGGTCGAGCCGCTCGTGTACAGGATGTAGAGCGGGTGCTCGGCGTCGAGCGGCTCGGCGGGGCACTCGTCGGCGGCGGCGTCCATGACGGTGTGCCACCAGAAGTCGCGCCCCTCCTTCATCGAGCAGTCGGCGTTCGTGTGCTGGACGACGATGATCGTCTCGAGGCTGTCGAGATCGGCCATCTCCTCGTCGACCGCCTGCTTGATCGGCGCCGTCTTGCCCTTGCGCCGCGCGCCGTCGACCGTGATCAGCGCCTTGGCCTCGGAGAACTCCATGCGCTCGCGGACCGAGGTGGCCGAGAAGCCGCCGAACACGACGTTGTGCGGCGCGCCGATCCGCGCGCAGGCGAGCATCGCGACGACGACCTCGGGGATCATCGGCAGGAAGATCCCGACCACGTCACCCTGCCCGATCCCGCGGTCCTTGAGCGCGTTGGCGAACTTCTGCACGTCGCGGTGCAGGTCGGCGTACGTGACGTCGCGCTCCTCGCCCTCCTCGCCCCGCCAGTGGAAGGCGACACGGTCGCCGTTGCCGGCCTCGACGTGGCGGTCGACGCAGTTGTAGGAGACGTTGAGCTTGCCGCCGGCGAACCACTTGGCGAACGGCGGGTTCGACCAGTCGAGCACCTGATCCCATGGCTCGTGCCAGTGCAGGAGGTCCTCCGCCTGCTCGGCCCAGAACCCCTCCGGGTCCTTGTCGGCGCGCTCGTGGATCTCGGGATCGGAGATGACCGCGTGGGAGGCGAACTCGTCCGGGGGCGAGAAGGTCTCCTGGTCCAGCAGCTCCTCGAGCTGGGCCTCGAGCGTGGTCTCAGCCATGCGGTGTCTCCTCTCTCAGCAGCGTCATGGGGGCGGCGCGCTCCGCGGCCGCCCCCATGTTGTACCCCTTCCGCTGGCCCGCGGTCTTAGTGCCCGACCAGTGCCTTCTCGGACCCGAGGCCCGTCTCCGAGCGAACGTAGAGCTCGTGGTAGGTGCGCTCGGCGCCGCGCTCGGTGCTGAGCACGGTCCCCAGCCAGCAGCCGATGAAGCCGAGCGGGATCGACACGATGCCCGGGTTCGCGAGCTCCCAGCCGATCGGCGAGCCGGTGACGGTGTCGGCGCCCGGCCAGACCTTCGGCGAGACGATCACCAGCACGATCGAGCTGATGACGCCGAACAGCACGCCGGTCACGGCGCCGGTCGTGTTGAAGCGCCGCCAGGTGAGCGCCATCAGCAGCGCCGGGAAGTTCGCCGACGCGGCCACCGCGAACGCCAGGCCGACCATGAACGACACGTTCAGGCCCGCGCCGCCGATGACGGCGACGAGGATGGCGATCGCGCCGATCGCGAACGCCGCGATCTTGGCGACGACGACCTCCTCGTGGTCGGAGTCCTTGCCCTTGCGGATGATGCTCGACCAGATGTCGTGCGCCATCGCGCTGGACGCCGACAGCACGAGCCCGGCGACCACGGCCAGGATCGTCGCGAACGCGACGCCCGCGATCACGGCGAGGAACAGGTCACCGCCGAACGTGCCCTCGCCGCCGCCCAGGAACGCCGCCAGGTTCGGCGCCGCGAGGTTGCCGCCGCTGCCGGCCGCCTCCACGCCTCCCTGCCCCAGGAACGCCCGCGCGCCGAAGCCGATGAACGTCGTCAGCAGGTAGAAGAAGCCGATGATGAACATCGCCCAGACGACCGAGCCGCGCGCCGCCTTGGCGTTGGGGACGGTGAAGAACCGCATCAGGATGTGCGGCAGGCCGGCGGTGCCGAGCACGAGCGCGAGCCCGAGCGAGACCGTGTCGATCGGCTTGGCCAGGAACGTGCCCGGGCCGAGCGAGAACGTCGACTCGGCGGTCGTGTTCGCCTCGGCGCGGTTGAACAGGTCGATCGGGTTGAAGCCGACCTTGCCGAGCACGAACAGCGACATCAC
>DASSUW010000215.1:0-2765 GCA_035706585.1 Solirubrobacteraceae bacterium
CCGACCGCCGCGATGTCGGCGTCGCCGGGCACCGTCCCGCTCGTGGCGTCGCCGCGCCGCGCCGCGCTCGTGGCGCCGCCGCTTTGCGCCCCGCTGATGGCGACGCCGCGCTGCGCCCCGCTGGTGGCGTCGCCGCGCTGCGCCCCGCTCGTGGCGCCGCCCCGGTGGGTCTCGCCGCCCTGGCGCGCCGCGGTCTGATCGGCCGTACGGGTCATGCCCCGACCGTAGCGCCGGATCGTTTCGGCCCGGGCCGAAGCGTTTCGGCCCCAGCCTGAGGGCATGGCCTACGGACGCGTCCTCGCCGCCGCCCTGCTCTGCTACGCCGCGCTCGGCGCCGTGCTGCGCGCGCTGCCCGGCCACCTGACCGAACTCGGCGCCGGCCCGCTCGCGATCGGGATCGCGGTCGGCGCGCCCGCCGTCACCGGCCTCGTCGCGCGGCCCGGCGGCGGCCGGCTCGCCGATCGCGTCGGGCCACGCGCGGTGTTGCCGGCCGGCGCCGCGATCATGGCCGCCGGCGTCGTGCCCGCGCTGCACGACGACGTCGCCGCGCAGGTCGGCTCACGGCTGCTCGTCGGCGTCGGCGAGGGGTTGATGATGAGCGCCGCGGTGCTGTGGCTGCTGCGGCTCGCCGGTCCGGAGCGGCGGGGCCGCGCGCTCGGGCACATCGGCCTCGCGAACTACGGCGGGCTGACCGCCGGTCCGCTGCTCGCCGACGCGCTGAACGGGTTCGAGTCCGCTCTGCTGGTCGCGGCGATCCTGCCGCTCGCGGCGATCGCCGCGCTGCCGCGGGCCGCACCCCCCGGCACGCGTCGCGAACCGGGCACCGGACTCCTACGCGCCACGCTCACGCCGGGCATCGGGCTGATGCTGGTGAACGTCGGCTACGCGGCGGTGCTCGCGTTCGGCGGCGCCGTCGCCGCGTTCGCGATCACCGTCATCGCCGCGCGCACGCTCGGCGCCGGCATCCCCGACCGCTTCGGCCCGCGCGCCACGCTCGCGGTCGCCGCGCCGACCGCCGCAGCCGGTCTCGTCA
Source organism: Solirubrobacteraceae bacterium (assembly GCA_035706585.1). Taxonomy (GTDB): domain Bacteria; phylum Actinomycetota; class Thermoleophilia; order Solirubrobacterales; family Solirubrobacteraceae; genus DASSUW01. The sequence continues at coordinate 1,034 of DASSUW010000215.1, forward strand.
TAGTCGCGACGGGTTCGACCATCGTGGGCGTCGTCCTGCTCGGCGCCGGGCAGGCCATTGCTGTGCCCTCGCTCGGCCTCCTCGCGCTCACGAACGTCCCGCCCGCGCAGCACGGCGCGGCGGCCGGGATGTTCTTCGCCTGGTTCGACGCCGGTGTCGGCCTCGGCGGGCCCGCCGCCGGGTTTCTGGCGCATCTTGGCGGACCCTCGGGTGCGCTCCTCGGAGCCGCTGCGGCGGTCGCCGCGAGTGCCCTTGTCGCTGGACTTTCGACCATCCGGCCAGACGCCGGGCCGTTGGTAAACTGACCCATGGCCGCAAGTCGACACCCCGAATCCTCATCCCGGCAGGAGCGGTTGCCGAATACACGGATGAAGGATCGGGGTATTTTCGTCTTCCGACCCCTAGTACCGGACCGCCGAATCGACCTAGCGCTAGCCATCAAGTAGCAGGAAGGACTGCGCACCACCATGTTCGAGCGATTCACAGAGCGAGCACGTCAGGTGGTCGTCCTCGCCCAAGAGGAAGCCCGAACCCTCAAGCACAACTACATCGGCACTGAGCACATCCTGCTCGGCCTCCTTCGTGAGGAGGAGGGCCTCGCCGCTCGCGTCCTCGAGAGCCTGGACATCACCGTCGAGCGCGTCCGCGCCCAGGTCGTCCGCATCGTGGGCTCGGGCGAGGAGGTCACCTCCGGCCAGATCCCGTTCACCCCGCGCGCCAAGAAGGTGCTCGAGCTCGCCCTGCGTGAGGCGCTCAGCCTTGGCCACAACTACATCGGCACCGAGCACATCCTGCTCGGCCTGGTGCGCGAGAACGAGGGCGTCGCCGCCCGCATCCTCCTCGACTTCGACGCCGACTCCGAGAAGATCCGCAACGAGGTCATCCGCATGCTCTCCGGCCCAGGTGGCCGCCGCCAGGGCTCCGGCTCGGCTGCCAGCGCCGGCGCCGGCGCTGCCGCCGGCCAGGGCGAGGGCAAGAAGTCGTCCAAGCTGCTCGACCAGTTCGGTCGCAACCTGACCAAGCTCGCCGCCGAGGGCAAGCTCGACCCCGTCGTCGGCCGCGAGACCGAGATCGAGCGGATCATGCAGATCCTCTCGCGCCGCACCAAGAACAACCCCGTGCTCGTCGGTGAGCCCGGCGTCGGCAAGACCGCCGTCGTCGAGGGCCTCGCCCAGCGCATCACCAACGGCGACGTGCCGGAGCTGCTCAAGAACAAGCAGATCTACACGCTCGACCTCGCTGCGCTGGTCGCGGGCTCCAAGTACCGCGGCGAGTTCGAGGAGCGCCTGAAGAAGGTGATGAAGGAGATCACCCAGCGCGGCGACATCATCCTGTTCATCGACGAGCTGCACAACCTCGTCGGCGCAGGCGCCGCCGAGGGCGCGATCGACGCGGCGAGCATCCTCAAGCCGGCGCTCGCCCGCGGTGAGCTGCAGACCGTCGGCGCGACGACGCTCGACGAGTACCGCAAGTACCTCGAGCGCGACAGCGCGCTGGAGCGCCGCTTCCAGAAGATCACGGTCGACCAGCCGTCGATCGAGGAGACGGTCCAGATCCTCAAGGGGCTCAAGGACCGCTACGAGGCGCACCACAAGATCAACATCACCGACGAGGCGCTCGAGGCGGCGGCCGAGCTGGCCGACCGCTACATCTCCGACCGCTTCCTGCCGGACAAGGCGATCGACCTCATCGACGAGGCCGCCTCGCGCATGCGCATCAAGTCGATGTCCTC
>DASSUW010000216.1:0-3979 GCA_035706585.1 Solirubrobacteraceae bacterium
ACGCCCTGCAGCGCGATCGCGCCGAGCGTCGTGAACGCCGCGTCGCGGGCCGAGACGCCGTCCGGCACGCCGGCCACGAGGTTGCCGGGCACCGACACGACCTCGGCGTGGTTCGCGCGGCCGGCGCCCGCGCAGGCGACCGTCTGCCCGACACGGAAGTCCCCGATGCCGCCGGTGTCGAGCACCACGCCCGCGCTCGAGTAGCCGAGCGGCGTGTCGTCGGCGACCGCGCCGCGGATGGCCTCGATCGTCTCGCGGACCCCATGCTCGCGCGCGTGCTGGAGCGTCTTGACGACGAGATCGGGGTTGCGGATCGCGCGCATCGGCAGCGACCCGCCACCGCCCGAGCTCGAGACGGCCGAGCGCTCGGTGCCGCTCGAGATCACCGAGGCGCGGTTCGCGATCAGCACGAAGCCGGATTGCGGCGACGGAGCCGGGACCTCGGCGACGGTCGGCTGACCGTTCCGGAGGACGACCTGGTTCATGCAGGCCGGGAGCCGCGCGCGACCACGTACCACCCGGCGGCGCGGCCGATCCGGTCGAGCAGCTTCGGGTTGCGCAGCGCTGCGATCCGCCCGGCGAGGAGGTGCGTGATGAAGGTGTCCGTGGTGCGGAAGTGCCGCACGGTCGTGGACGCGCCGGCGAAGCCGGCCTCGGTCATCAGCTGCCGCATCTGCTTGGGGCTGTAGACGCGGACCAGCGGGCGGGCGCCGATGCTCGAATACTCCACGCCGCGCGACAGCACGCCTTCCATCGAGCGCTCCTCGAGCAGCCCCCGGCGGATGATCCCCTGGTAGAGGAACTGGTTGATCCAGTAGTGCGCGGAGTTGTGGTTGTAGACGATGACGCGCGCCTCGCCTCCCGGCCGCAGGACGCGACGGATCTCGCGCAGCGCGGCCGGCATGTCGGGCGTGTGGTGCAGCACGCCGTTGCTCGACACGCGGTCGAACGACGCGTCCTCGAACGGCAGCTGTTCGGCGTCGCCGTTGACCACGGTCGCTTCCTCGCCCATGGCGCCCAGGTGCTGCGCGGCCAGCTCGCAGTGGCGCGGCGTGAGATCGATGCCGGTGGCGCGCGCCCCGTTCGCCGCGTAGTGATAGAGGTCGATGCCCTGGCCCGACCCGACGTCGAGGACGTCAAGCCCGCCGGCCTGCGCGTAGCCGAGGGACTCGGTCATCCATGGGGCGTACTCGTGCCGCGCCCGCAGCAGGTCCTCGAAGTACGAACGGGACCCGGGTTCCCCCTCCGCGACGCTGGAGCCGCAGGGGTCCGCAGTCCACTGCTCGATCGCGGCCTGCTTGTGATCGGTCGGTGAAGCCATGGCAGCCGAGCCTAGCGACCTCCGGCGCCGAGGCTATCATCGGCCCGCGTCATGGCCAGGCGACGCAAAGTCCTCTCGGTCGTCGGAACGCGCCCGAACTTCATGAAGATCGCGCCGGTCGTCGCCGAGCTCGCGCGGCGCCCGGACGAGTTCGAGAGCGTGCTGGTGCACACCGGTCAGCACTACGACGACGCGATGTCGCGCGTGTTCCTCGAGGAGCTCGGCGTCGGCGAGCCCGACCACATGCTCCACACCGGCTCCGGCTCGCACGCGCAGCAGACGGCCCGCGTGATGGAGCGCCTCGAGCCGCTGCTGCTCGAGGTGGATCCCGACGCCGTGCTCGTGCCGGGCGACGTCAACTCGACGATGGCCGCCGCGCTCGTCGCCGCCAAGCTCCAGATCCCGGTCGGGCACATCGAGGCCGGCCTGCGCAGCTTCGACCGGACGATGCCGGAGGAGATCAACCGCGTCGTCGCCGACTCGGTGTCGGACCTCCTGTTCATCCACTCGCCGGAGGCGCGCGACAACCTGCTCGCGGAGGGCGCGCGGGCCGAGGCCATCCACGACGTCGGCAACACGATGATCGACACGCTGGTCGCGATGCTGCCGCGGATCCGGGCAGCCGGCACGCCCGGCGCGCACGGGCTGCGCGAGCGCGACTACCTGCTCGTGACGCTGCACCGGCCGGCTCTGGTCGACGGCCCGTTGCTCGCCGACGCGATCGCCCAACTCGCCGGCGTGGCGCACGAGCTGCCGGTCGTCTTCCCGTGCCACCCGCGCACCCGGGCCGCGCTGGAGGCGCTCGGCATCGAGACCGACGGCGCGGGCATCCGGCTGCTGGAGCCTCTTCGCTACCTGGAGTTCATGGGACTGGTCGACGGCGCGGCTGCGGTGCTGACCGACTCCGGCGGGATCCAGGAGGAGACGACGTACCTCGGCGTCCCGTGCTTCACGCTGCGCGACAACACGGAGCGGCCCGTGACGGTCGAGCTCGGGACGAACACGCTGCTCGGCCTCGCACCGGAACGGATCGCCGAGGTGCCGGCACTGATCGGCGCGGGCGGCGAGCCCGGCGCCGTGCCGCACTGGGACGGCCGCGCTGCCGAGCGGATCGTCGCGGTGCTGGCCCAGGCCGAGCTGCCGGACCGTCCGCTGGCCTCGCGGGTCTAGGCGAGGGCATCGAGGATCGCCGCGAGCTGTCGCGCCGTCCGGGCGCGCTCGTACGGCTCGAGGCGTTCCGGCGCCACCGGCGCGGGGACGCCGCCGTCGAGCAGCCGGTCGAGCGCCGCGGCAATCGATGCCGGATCACCGAGCCGCGCGCACAGCCCGCCCGCGCCGAGACGGTGCAGCAGCGCCTCGGTCGCGCCGCCGTCCGTCAGGCACAGCACCGGCCGCCCGAGCGCGAGGTACTCGTAGACCTTGCTCGCGATGGCCGTGGCGTCGCCGGCCCCGTGCCCCTGGGTGACGAGCGTCACGTCGGCGGCGGCGATGCGCGCGACCGCGTCCGCCCACCCGCTGGCGGCAACGATCTCGACCGGCACGGCGGCCCCGGAGATCTCCTCGCGAATCGCGGGCGCCACGTAGCCGTGCAGGACGAGCCTGAACGCGTCGCGGCGTGCGGCGAGCACGCGCAGCAAAGGCGCCAGTGGGCGATCGGCGGTCAGCGTGCCGGAGTGCAGGATCGTCAACGGCCGGCCCTCCGGAGGGTCGGTGCGGCGCTGCGCGAGCAGGTCGTCCTCGAAGCCGTTCGGGACCCAGTGGACGCGGTTCGCGTGCGTGGGGTGGCGGCGGCGGAGATCGTCCGCCGCCTCGGGCGTACAGCCGACGATCGCCGCCGCGCCGGCGAACACCCAGCGTTCGAGCGCCGGGAGCAGCGGCCCACCGCGATCGAACGCTGGGTTGCCGGCCCACAGGTCGCGCAGCTCGACCACGAGCGGGGGTCCGCCCGCGCGCAGAGCGGCGCGCGCCGCCAGCAGCGCCACCATCGGCGGGCCGGTGGCGAGCACCGCGTCGTACCGTGCGCTGCGCGCACGGACCGCTCGCGCGCCGCGCGGCATCCAGGCCATCGACAGCGGCAGCGCCTCCGGCCGCAGCCCGAACAACACGAACGCGGGATCGGCGAGCCGGCCGACCGCCCCCATGACCTGTGCACGCCGCGCGGCGCTGCGGCGTTCGCTCGCATCGCGCGCGAACTCGACCGCTCCGGCGCCCTCCGGAGCGGCGACGACGTCGACCTCCCAACCGGCAGCGGGCAGGTGTCTGGCGTAGGACCGCCATCGTGCCGCGGGACCGCCGGCCTGGCCGATCGCACGATGCGACACGAGCAGCAGGCGCTTCACCCGTCCTATATTCACACGCCTCAATGCGCCTGACGTTCGACCTGAGGACGCTGCACGGCGCGCGTGGTGACGACGAGTCCGAGCGCCGGGTGACGATCGAGGACCTGGCGCTCATGGCTCGCCGTCCGCGCGCGATCGCCGACCTGCTCTGGGGCCGGCGCTACGAGTCGACCGACGTCCTGGTCGGTCGCCTGCCGCTCAACGGCGTGCTCGCCGGGGCCATGGGCCTGGCGGGGCTCGCCCGCACCGAGCGGTTGCGAGTCGATGACGGCGGGGGCCCGGCCACGGTCGGCCGCGCCCGCTACCTGGCTCGCGCCTC
>DASSUW010000217.1:0-8840 GCA_035706585.1 Solirubrobacteraceae bacterium
CGGGCTGTCCGCGCTGCACTCCCCGAACACGGGCATGGTCGACTTCGGGGCGGTCGCAGCCGCCTACGCCGCCGACATCGAGGCGCACGGCGGCGAGATCCGCCGCGGCGCGCCGGTGCGGGCACTGGTCGAGCGGGAGGATGAGGTCGAGGCCGCCGGGCCGGGCGTGCGCGCTCGCAGGGCGGTCGCCTGCGCGGGCGCGTGGTCGGACCGGCTCGCGCTCGCGTCGGGCGCACGACCCGACGTGCGCATCGTCCCGTTCCGCGGCGCGTACCTGACGCTCACGCAGGCCGGCCTCGTGCGCGGGCAGATCTACCCGGTGCCCGATCCGGCGCTGCCGTTCCTGGGCGTCCACCTGTCGCGCACCGTGAGCGGCGACGTGCTGATCGGGCCGACGGCGCTGCTCGCGCCGCGACGCGCGCCGCTGCGCTGGCCGGGGACCTGGCGGGTCATGCGGCGCTGGTGGCGTACCGGGCTGACCGAGATCGCCCACGCCGCGAGCCACCGGCTGCTGCTGCGCGAGGCGCGGCGCTTCGTGCCGGAGATCCGCAGCGCCGGTCCGGGCCCGCACGGCTACCGGGCGCAGGCCGTCGGCCGCGACGGCGGGCTCGTGGACGACTTCCTGCTCGCCCGCACCGGCCGTGCCGTGCACGTGCTCAACGCGCCGTCGCCCGCCGCCACGGCCTCGCTCGCGATCGCCGAGGAGATCGCGAGCGAAGTCGTGTGACCCGCCGGGCCGTCGCGAGCGAGCGGCGCGGGGTCAGGCCGGCTGCGGCGCCAGCGCGCCGTGCGGCGCCTCATCCGCGGGCATGTCCGCGGCGGCGCCGTAGCGCTTGGAGATCAGCGCGGCCGCGGCGACCGCGCCGGCGAGCGCGAGCGCGCCGCCGGCCCACAGCGCGTCGTGCAGGCCGCGGACGTACTCGGCCGCCGAGCCGCCGAACGCGTGCTCGGCCGGGATCAGCGCGCCGAGGGCGGCGACGCCGACTGCGATGCCCGCCTGGCGGAACGTGTCGTTCACGCCGGCGGCCAGGCCGCTCTGCTCGATCGGCGCCGAGCTGAGCGCGACGTTGGTCACCGCCGGGTTGAACAGGCCGGTGCCGATGCACGCGACGAGGATCCCCGGGAGCGTGATCGCCCACGAGGACGTCTCGCCCGCCAGCGTCAGCAGGCCCATGCCGGCGGCCACGAGCGCGAGCCCGGCGCCGATCATCGTCCGGGCCGGCACCTTCGCTCCGAGCTGCGCGGTGGCGCCCGAGACGAACAGCATGACGACCGTGCCCGGGAGGTACACGAGGCCGGCCTCGATCGCCGACAGACCGAGGATCTGCTGCAGGTACAGCGTGGTGTAGAGGAAGATCGCGAAGAACGTCGAGGAGATCGCGAACGCCGCGATCTGGGCGCCCGTGAACGACGGGTTGCGGAACAGCCGCAGCGGCAGCATCGGCTCGCGCACGCGCAGCTCGACCACGACGAACGCGATCAGCGCGACGGCCGCGCCGGCCAGCTCGGCGACGATCGCATCGCTCGCCCAGCCCTGCTCGTTGCCGCGCAGCAGCGCGAGCACCAGCAGGAACAGGCCTGCGGTCAGCGTGAGCTGGCCGGGCCAGTCGATCGCTCGCGGGTGCGGGTCGCGCGACTCCTGCACGTAGGCGCGGGTCACGTACAGGCAGAAGAGACCGATCGGCAGGTTCACGAGGAAGATCCACTGCCAGTCGAGCCCGCTGGTGAGCAGGCCGCCGACCAGCGGGCCGACCGCGAACGAGGCGCCGATCGTGGCGCCGTAGGCGGCGAGCGCGCCGGCCCGCTCACGCGCGCCGGGGAACGCGTGCGCCAGCAGCGCCAGCGAGACCGCGAACATGATCGCCGCGCCGATGCCCTGCACGGCGCGCGCGCTGTTGAGCATCGTGATGTCCTGCGCCAGCCCGCAGGCCAGCGAGGCGATCGTGAAGAGCACGAGGCCGAACGAGAACACGCGGCGGCGGCCCAGGCGATCGGCGAGCGCGCCGGCGGTCAGCACCGTGCTCGCCAGCGCGAGCGTGTACGCGTCGACGACCCACTGCAGCCCGCTGAGGCCGGTGTCGAGGTCCTCGGCGATGCGCGAGAGCGCCGTGTTCACGACGGCGATGTCGAGCATCAGCATCGCGGTGGCGGCGCACACCACCACGAGCGTCCAGCGTTGGATGTTCATCTTGGGGACGACTCCGGATTCGGGGAGGGAGAGGAGGGGAGAGCGCGAAGTCTCTCCCCCTTGACGCTCCCCGGCATCGGGGGATTCCCTAGCGTGAGGAACTCCCCCGGTGAAACAAGGGGTCAGACCCCTCGCTGCGACGGCGCCACGTTCTGGTTGAGCCGGAAGACGTTGTCCGGGTCGTACTCGTCCTTGAGCGCCACGAGCCGCTCGTACGCCGCCGCGTCGAACGCCGCGCGCACGCGCTCCGGGCCCTCGTCGGAGAGGAAGTTCACGTACGCTCCGCCGGTCAGCGCCGGCGCCAGCGCGGCGTACAGGCCCTGGGCCCAGTCGACCGCGTCGTCGTAGCCGTCGGCGGTGAACGTGCTGGCGACGATGTTGAGGATGAACGGTGCGTCGCGCCGGCCGAACGCCGTCGCGTGCGGGGCCACGCGCGCGACCGCGCCGCCCAGGTGCTGGACGTGGATCTCGGTCTTGGGTGACGTGACGGCGGCGTGCTCGGCGACGAGCGTGTCGATCGTCTGGTCGTCGAGCCCGCGCAGGAACCCGGCCTTCATGTAGCTGTGCGCGCCCGGGCCCCACAGCGGATCGATCAGGCTCTGCATCGCGACGTACGGCATCGGGCCGAACAGGTCCGCCACCGGCGCGCCGAGCGACCGCAGCGGCCGCAGCGCGCGTTCGGCGTCCTCGGCCGGTCCGGTGTGCATGCCGACGACCGCGACGAGCCGGCGCCCGTGCCACTCCTCGGGCAGGAACGGCGCCGGCGGGCACGTGAGCAGGTTGACGAGCGTGGTGAGCTCGTCCGGCGCGCCGTCGGTCCACTCGCGGTACGCGCGCAAGACGTCGCCGGCGCGGTCACCGGGGTAGAAGACGGCGCCCCCGGTGATCGTCGGGCCGACCGGATGCAGCCGGAACGTGAGCGACGTGACGATGCCGAAGTTGCCGCCGCCGCCGCGCAGGCCCCAGAACAGCTCGGCGTTGTCGTGCTCGGTGGCGTGTACGAGGCGGCCGTCGGCGGTGACGATGTCGGCCGCGATCAGGTTGTCGCACGCGAGGCCGTGCTTGCGCATCAGCCAGCCGATGCCGCCGCCGAGCGTGAAGCCGGCGACGCCGGTGCTGGAGACGAGCCCGCCGGTGGTGGCGAGGCCGAAGGCCTGCGTCTCGTGGTCGAGCGACGCCCACGTGACGCCGGGCTGCACGCGCGCGGTCTGGCGGCGGGGATCGACGTGGATGCCCTGCATGGGCGACAGGTCGATGACCATGCCGCCGTCGACGCTGGAGAAGCCGGGGATGCTGTGGCCGCCGGCCCGCACGGCGATGGGAAGCTCCTCGCTGCGGGCGAACTCGAGAGCGCGGATCACGTCGGCGACGCCCGCGCAGCGGGCGATCAGGGACGGGTAGCGGTCGTGCGCGCCGTTCCAGATCGCGCGCCGCTCGTCGTAGTCGTCGTCGCTCGGACGGACGAGCCTGCCGCGCAGCGCCTGGTCGAGCTCGCTCACCGAGCCCTCGGCGAGGATGGGGATGTCATGCGTGGTCATGGCCGCGACGCTACGGCCGGCCACTCAACATCCACTCATCAAGCGTTCAAGGCGGCTGTGGAGCGCGTCGACGTAGCGCACGCCGCGTGCCTCGCCGAGCTCCTGGAAGCTGGCCAGCGCCGCGGCGAGCGCCGGCCCGGCGCGGTCTGGGTCGTCGATTGCGATCGCCGCCTCGGCCAGCTCGGCGGCCGCCCAGCCGCGGCTGCGCACGAGCGCGTGGTCGCCCGGGATCGCCACGCGCTCGAGCAGCTCGCAGGCGCGGTGCGGATCGCCGCGGTCGAGCTCGTAGGCGGCGAGGTTGAGCGGCATCAGCTGCTGGCCCGGGCCGTCCTCCGTGCGGTCGAAGATCTGCACCGCCTGCTCGATCAGCCCGCGCCCGGTCTCATCGCCCGCGTACAGCGCGAGCGTGCCCATCGCCGACAGGCTCGTCGCGATCTCGCGCCGGTCGCCCGCCGCGCGCCGCAGCACGAGCGCCTCGGCGAAGCAGCGGCGGCCGGCGTCGTAGTCGCCGACCGAGCGCGCGAGGTTGCCGAGCGCGTTGAGCGCCACGCCCGCGCCCTGGTGGTCGCCGATGTCGCGGAACAGCGCCAGCGCCCGTTCGAGCGGCTCGCGGGCGGCGGCGAACTCGCCGTCGGACCGCCACGCCTCGGCGATGTTGCAGAGCACATAGCCGATGCCGGCCGTGCGGTCGACCGTCCGCATCAGCACGAACGTGTCCTCGAAGAACGCGCGCGGGGCGCCGCCCGGCCCCGTCGGCGTGACGACCGGCGAGACGTGCGACGCCCAGAACCGCGGCGTCCGTTCGTCCTCCAGCTGGGTCAGGCACTCCGCGAACAGCGCGCGTGCCGCCGCGTTGTCGCCGCGGCACGCCGTCAGCACCCCCTGCGCGTGCATGATCGCCGGCGCCAGCGACTCGTCGCCGATCTCGATCGCGATCGCGAGCGCCTCGGCGAACGCGCGGTCGGCCAGCGCGAATCCGAACGCGCCCATCGCGAGCAGGCCCTGTCGCTCGAGCGCCTGCGCGACGGCGCGGCGGTCGCCGCTCCCGCGCGCGATGTCGAGCGCCTCGCCGCCGAGCGCGACGATCCGCTCGAAGCTGCCGGTCCGCAGCCGCACGGTGATCCCGGCAGCGGCGAACAGCGCGCGCATCCGCTCGGGCGTCGGCGCGGGCGCGGCGGCCAGCGCGTCGTCGAGCCGCCGGGCCGCCTCGGCGAAGTAACCGCGCGCCATCCAGAACCACCACAGCGCCGCGCCGAGGCGCAGCGCGACCGGCGGGTCGGAGCGGATCGCCGACGCGAGCGCGGCCCGCAGGTCGTCGTGCTCGGCCTCGACGCGGTCGGCCGGCCAGGCCGCCGCCACCGCCGGGTCGCGGTCGCGATCGGCGGCCTCGGCCAGACCGAGGTACCAGAGGCGATGGGCGGCTTCGAGCCGCTCCTGCTCTCCCGAGGCGTCGAGCTGCTCGCGGGCGTGCTGGGAGATCGTGTCGAGCATCCGGTAGCGGTGGCCCGCCGGCCCGGCTTCGACGTGCACGAGCGACTGGTCAGCGAGCCGCGTGAGCGCGTCCAGGTCGCCGCCGCAGATCCCCTCGACCGCCTCGATCGTGAAGCTGCCGGCGAACACGCCGAGCCGCCGGTACAGCAGGCGCTCGCGGTCGCTGAGCAGGTCGTGGCTCCACTCCAGCGTCGCCCGCAGCGACTGCTGGCGCGTGAGCGCGGTGCGGCTCTCGGCCCGCAGCAGCGCGAGCGCGTCGCCGAGCCGGTCGGCGATCTGGGCGGCGGACAGGACGTCGGCGCGCGCCGCCGCCAGCTCCAGCGCGAGCGGCATGCCGTCCAGCCGCCGGCAGATCTCCGCCACGGCGCCGGCGTTGTCGGCGGTCAGCGCGAACGTGCGCGACGCCTCGGCCGCCCGCTCGCAGAACAGCCGTACCGCCTCCGACTCGGCGGCGCCGGCGGCCGGCAGCGACAGCGGCGGCACGCGCCAGGCGCGCTCGCCGCCGATCCGCAGGCGCTCCCGGCTGGTCGCGACGATGCGGGCGTTCGCACACGCGCGCAGGAGCGCGTCGGCGAGCGCGGCGGCCGCGTCGACCAGGTGCTCGCAGTTGTCGAGGACGAGCAGCACGGCGGCGTCGCCGATCTGGCTCGCGATCGCCGCGACGGGGTCCTCGCCGGAGCGCAGCGGCACGCCGAGCGCGCGGGCCGTCTCGCCGACCACCAGCGCCGGGTCGCGGATCGGGGCGAGCTCGACCAGGCGCGCGCCCAGCTCGAAGTCCTCCTCGCTCCGCTCCGCCAGCTCGAGCGCCAGCCGCGTCTTCCCGCATCCGCCCGGCCCGGTGAGCGTGATCAGCCGCGCGCGGCCCGTGAGCAGCCGCTCGAGCTCGGTCAGCTCGCGTTCGCGGCCGACGAACGTCGTGAGCCGGCGCGGGAGGCCGCTCGCCCGGGCGGCGTCGTGCTGGCCGGCGAGGATCTCGCGGTACAGCTCGCGGGTGAGCGGATCGGGGTCGGCGCCGAGCTCGGCGCGCAGGGCGTCCCGCAGCTGCTGGTACTGGGCGAGTGCCTGCTGGCCGCGGCCGTCGGACGCGAACAGCCGCATCAGCTCGCGGTGCGCGGCCTCGTGCAGCGGATCCTCGACGACCGTCCGCTGGAGCGTCTCGACGGCGCCGGTGCGGTCGCCGTCAGCCGCCTGCAGCGCCGCGAGCTCCACGCGCAGCGCCAGCTGCGTCTCGTGCAGCGCGGCGCGCCGGTTCTGCGCCCACTCCTCGTACCGGTCCTCCGGCAGCAGCTCGCCCGCGTACAGCCCGAGCGCCGCGCGGTACGCCGCCACGGTCCGCAGCACGCGCGCCTCGGCCGCCTGCGCCTCGAACGCGTCGACGTCCACCCATACGTCGCCGGCGAGCGTGACGACGCCGTCCTGCATCGCGACGCACGAGCCGGCCTCGCCGAGCGCGCGCCGTGCCGTGTACACGACCTGGTGGAAGCTGCCGGAGCCCGGCGACTCGTCCGGCCACATCAGCTCCACGAGCAGCTCGCGGTGCAGCCGGCGTTCGGGCGCGAGCGCCAGCAGCTTGATCAGCGTCCGCGCTCTGCGCAGCCGCCAGGCCTGGTCTTCGACGTCGCGCCCGGCGGCCCGGACGGCGAAGCCACCGAGCAGGTGGACTTCCACGCCGCCGAGCGTACGCCGTGCCCGCGCACGGGCGCAAGCGCAGCCGGCGGGTGCCGGATGTGGCAGGCTCAGCACCGATGGCCCAGCATCCGTTCAGGCGACGGGTCCGGACCGCGTCGCGCCAGCTCGGGCGCGGCGCCGCGGCCCGCAGCTCGGATCTGGCCCGCCAGATGCGCAAGCTGGACGTGCCGTGGGCGCGCTCGGCGCCCGCGCAGCTGATCCGCGCCGGGCTGCTGGCGTTCGTGCTCGGCCCGCTGATCGCCTATTACGTGTATGCCCGCCGGCGCGGCCACGAGATCTTCCGCGAGCTCGAACCGCCGGTGGTGCTGGTCGCCAACCACGCCAGCCACCTCGACACGCCGACGATCCTGCGGGCGATGCCGCGTTCGTGGCGCCGGCGGACGATCGTCGCGGCCGCTGCCGATCACTTCTACCAGCGCCGGTCGACCGCCAGCGGCGTGTCCCTGCTGCTCAACACGGTGCCGGTGGCGCGCTCCGGCGGTGGCGCGGACGCCCTCGAGCACGTCGCGGAGCTCGTCGGCGACGGCTGGAACCTGCTGATCTACGCCGAAGGCACGCGATCGCGGGACGGCAGGCTCGGGCGGATGCGGTCGGGTGCCGCACTGGTCGCGCAGCGGCACGGGATCCCGATCGTGCCGGTGCGCGTCACGGGCACGCACGCGGCGATGCCGCCGGACGCGTCATGGCCGCGGCGCGTCCGGGGACGGCTGCTCAGCCGCCGGCACCGGGTCGAGATCGAGTTCGGGGACCCGGTCGTGCCGCTCGACTCCGAGACGCCGGCGCAGATCATGGCGCGTGTGAGCACGTTCTTCACCGGCGAGCCGGCCGCCGCGTGACCTCACAGCAGGCCGCGCTCGCGGGCGGCCGCGGCCATGGCCGCGAGCGTCTCGGCCGCGTCGTGACGCGGGCGCCAGCGGAGCTGCTTGCGGGCGCGCTGCGGTGACATCAGCACCGGGGTGTGGAACGCGTTGAGCCACTGCGCCTGCGCCGGGACGAGCGGGAGGGCGGTCGCGGCGGCGGCGAGCGCGACGGGGGCGCGCGGGATCGGGACGCTGTGCCAGCCGAGCGCCCGGGCGAGGTCGCGCGCCGTCAGCTCACCCGGGCCGGCGAGGTTGTAGACGCCGGGCGGGCCGGCGCCGCGGGCGGCCGCGACCAGCGCGCTCGCGACGTCGTCGTGGTGGACGAGCTGGAACCGCGTGCCGGGATCCGGGAGCACGGTGACCGGCGAGCGACGCAGCAGCCACGGGATCTCGCGGATCGGCATCAACGCGTCCGGCCCGGCGACGATGCAGGGCCGGAACACGTAGGCGTCGAGGTCGCCGATCGTCTCCCACAGCGTCGCCTCGAGCGCGGCCTTCTCGGCCGAGTAGTAGTGCGCGTCGGTGCCGCGCGGCGGGACGTCCTCGGTCAGCGGCTGCGGGTTGTCGCGGTGGAAGCCGTACGCGGCGACCGACGACGTGTAGACGAGCCGCCGCACGCCCGGCGCGGCCGCGGCGGCGGCGAACACGTTGGCCGAGCCCTCGAGGTTGATCCGCCGGCCGTCCTCGTGGCCGCCCATGATGATGAACGCGAGGTGGACGACGGCGTCGGCGCCGGCGACGAGCGCGTCGATCGCCGCGCGGTCGAGGATGTCGCCCTGGCGGTACTCGGTCTTGCGCAGCCCGAGCGCGGCGGGATCGAACGGCCGCCGCGCCATCCCCAGCACGCGGCCGATCGCGCGTGAGCGGTCGCAGGCGCGCAGGAACGCGCGGCCGATGTCGCCGGTCGGCCCGGTGACGGCGACGGTGAGCGCGTCAGTCGCGATAGCCGGGCTCTCCCGGGAGCACGATGCGGGCGATCTCGCCCTCGACGACGACCTGCGGCTCGATCGGCTCGACCGTGCGCCCGTCCGCCCACGTCAGCAGCTCGTCGGCGGTGGCGAAGCCCGACAGCTG
>DASSUW010000218.1:0-9425 GCA_035706585.1 Solirubrobacteraceae bacterium
GGCGCGAATCTTCTCCAGGTTGTCCGAGGAGAGCAGGTCGGTGGAGAGCGACTTGTGCTCGGTGGCCCGCGAGCCGGACGGCACGCCGTCCAGGTAGCGGTCGGTGAGCATGCCCTGGGCGAGCGGCGAGAACACGATGCAGCCGACTCCCTCCTGCCCGAGCACGTCGAGCAGGTCCCCCTCGATCCAGCGGTTGAGCAGCGAGTACGACGGCTGGTGGATCAGCAGCGGCGTGCCGAGCTCGGACAGGATCCGCGCCGCCTCCTCGGTGCGCGGGCCCGAGTAGGACGAGATGCCGGCGTACAGCGCCTTGCCCTGGCGGACCGCGGTGTCGAGCGCGCCGAGCGTCTCCTCCAGCGGCGTCTCGGGATCGAGCCGGTGCGAGTAGAAGATGTCGACGTAGTCGAGCCCCATCCGCCGCAGGCTCTGGTCGAGGCTGGCGAGCAGGTACTTGCGTGAGCCCCATTCCCCGTACGGGCCGGGCCACATGTCGTAGCCGGCCTTGGTGGAGATGATCAGCTCGTCGCGATAGGGCTCGAGATCCTCGCGGAACAGCCGGCCGAAGTTGATCTCGGCCGATCCGTACGGCGGCCCGTAGTTGTTGGCGAGGTCGAAGTGCGTGACGCCGAGGTCGAACGCGCGGCGCAGGATCGCGCGCTGGGTGTCGATCGGCCGGTCGTCGCCGAAGTTGTGCCACAGGCCGAGCGAGACCGCGGGCAGCTTGAGCCCGCTCCGGCCGCAGCGGCGATACGGCATCTTCTCGTCGTAGCGGTCGGCGGCGGCGACGTAGGTCATCGCATCACGTACCGGAGGATGTCGACCACCTGGGAGGGCTCGCGCGCGACCGCGAGCGCGGCGCGGTCGACCTCCTTGAGCGCATGGTCGTGCTGGTCGGGGTGCAGCGTCACGAGCGGCTTGTTGAGCGCTGCCGCCATGCCGGCGTCGAACGCCGCGTTCCACTGCCGGTACTGCTCGCCGAAGCGCACGACCACCACGTCGGCCTGTTCGAGCAGCGTGCGCGTGCGGATCGCGTTCACGCCCGCGCCCAGGTGGTCCTTCCAGAACGGCTTCTCCTCGCTGCCGAGGATCGCCACGCCGGCGTCGTCGCTGGCCGCGTGATCGGTGACCGGGCCGGTGAACTCGACGTCGAGCCCGGCCTCAGCGGCGCCCCGCTCGATCTGGTCGCGCCAGTCGGTATGGATTTCCCCAGAGAGGTACACCTGCCACGTCATCGGGCGCGCAATCCTATCCGCGCGAGGCGTTCTGCGCCCGCTGCGGCGCGGCGCCGCGCGCGCGATGCTGTGCCCTGTGAGCGAGCGCTACGAGATCCCTCCCGAACGGCTGGGCCGGTGGCTCGAGCGCTGGGCCGCCGCGAACGGGCCGGTCGCGCGGACCGAGGTGCGTGCGGAGCGCGTGACGTTCGTGGGCGCCGCCGGCGCGGTCGACTGCGATCCGCCGTTCCCGCCGCTCGCGCAGACCGGCAGCCGCGCGGGCTTCGACCCGGCGCCGCTGCTGGGCCACGTGACGCGCGACCGCGTGGTCGGCGTGCTGCTCGTGCGGCTCGGCGGCCACGCGGCGGGGGTCTTCTCCGGCCGGCGCCTGGTTGCGTCGAAGGTCGGGCGCCGGCAGGTCCACGCGCGCCATCGTGCCGGCGGCCAGAGCCAGAAGCGGTTCGCCCGCCGCCGCGAGGGTCAGGCGCGCGTGGCGCTCGAGGCGGCGGCCGACGTCGCCGCGCGCGTGCTGCTCGAGCACCGCCGCGACCTCGAGGCGCTGGTCGTGGGCGGCGACCGCCGCGCGCTCGCCGAGGTGCTCGAGGATCCGCGGCTGCGGCCGCTCGCCGCGCTCGTGCAGGAACGGGTGCTCGACGTGCCGGATCCGCGGCTGGCGGTGCTGCAGGCGACGCCCGACGTGTTCCGGGCGACGGTCGTGCGGCCGCGTCCGTAGATTGCCCGCCGATGAACCCTCTTGCCGGACACACAGGCTCCTACGCCACCCACGACAACGAAGACGCCCTCGCCGGGATCGCGGCGGCCGGATTCCGCCATGTCGAGCTCGCCCATGTCCCCGGGGCGGTCGAGCACGTGGACGTGTACAAGGACCCCGCCGAGGTCAAGGCGCGGCTGGAGCACTACGGACTCGAGGCGGTCTCCATCAGCGGCCACTCGAACCTGACCACGCGCGAGGGGCTCGAGCACGGGCTGGCGGTCGTGCGCTGGGCCGACAGGTTCGGCCTGCCGATCGTCAACACGGCGGTCGGCGGGCATGCGCCGGACGTGGACGAGAGCGAGTCCGCGTTCCTGGCCAACATCGGCACGCTGGCCGACGCCGCGCGGGCGGCCGGGATCACGATCGCGCTCGAGATCCACGGCGACCTGATGGCCAGCGGCGAGCGCTCGATCCCGCTGCTGGACAAGATCGATCACGAGGCGGTGGGCGTGAACTACGACACCGCGAACGTCGAGTACTACGCCGGCACGTCGGCGGCCGACGACCTGCCGACGATCGCCGACCGCGTGGCCCACGTGCACCTCAAGGACGCGCGCGGCGGTAAGGGCAACTGGGACTTTCCGGCGATCGGCCACGGGCACGTCGACTTCGAGCGCGTGCTGGCGATCCTGCGCGACGCGGGCTACACCGGCCCGTACTCGGTCGAGATCGAGTTCACGGGCACGGTGCCGTGGCCGCCGGTCGCCGAGGTCGACGAGGCGATGCGCGAGTCGTACGCGACGCTCACCGCGCTCGGCCTCTCGTGATCCGCGTCGCGCTGCTCGGCGGCGGGTTCATGGCCCGCACCCATGCCCAGTCCTACGGCGCGCTGACGGACCGCGCGCAGGTGCACACGGTCTGCGCGCTCGACGGGGCCGGTGCGATCGCCGCCGAGCTCGGCGCGTCCGCGTCCACCGACTGGGAGGCGGCGGTCGCGGCGCCCGACATCGACGCGGTCGACGTCTGCCTGCCCACGCCGCTGCACCGCCCGGTCGCCGAGGCGGCGTTCACGGCGGGCAAGCACGTGCTGCTCGAGAAGCCGATCGCGCTCTCGCTCGAGGACGCCGACGCGATCGGCGCGGCCGCTCGGGCGACCGGCCGCGTGCTGATGGTCGGCCACGTGCTGCGCTTCATGCCCGAGATCGTCGAGCTGCGCCGCCTGCTCGCCGCCGGCGAGCTCGGCCGGCCGCTGGCGGCGACCGCGCTGCGGCTGTCGGCGCCGCCGGACTGGAACCAGTGGATGCTCGATCCGGCGAAGTCGGGCGGCGTCCTGGTGGACATGATGGTCCACGACTTCGACATCGTGAACGCGCTGCTCGGCCCGGCCCGCAGCGTCGTCGCCCGCGCGGCGGCGGACGGCCGCCACTTCCAGATGCTGCTCGAGCACCCCGGCGGCAACGGCGCGATCGAGGGCAGCCACGCGATGCCGGGCTCGTATCCGTTCACGGCGAACCTGCGGGTGCTGTGCGAGCGCGGCGTGCTCGAGCACCGGTTCGTCGCCGGCGCCGGCGACCAGGTCGACGAGGCGATGCAGTCGGTCCTCGGCGTCCACCCGGCCGACGGCGACGCGCGCCGCTTCCACGAGGCCGTCGACCCGTGGGGCGCGCAGATCGCGCACTTCCTCGACTGCGTGTCTGCCGGCTCTGAGCCCCGCGACGGCTCGTTCGCCCAGGCCCGCGCGGCGCTGGCGGTCGCGCTGGCAGCGCGGACGGCGGCGGAGAGCGGGGCGCCGCAGAACATCGGGCACTGAGGGCGGCGGGCCCGGCTGCCTCGATTGTCGAGTTACGGGCGCATACCGCCCCAAACTCGACACGCGGGCGCGTTGGCGCTCGTGCGCGGTCAGTAGCCCAGCCGCCGCCGGAACGCGCCGGCGCCGACCACGTCAGCGCCGAGCTCGCGCGCCCGCGCGGCAAGCGCCGCGTCCGAGGTCACGACGCGGATCGAGCCCGGGTCGGGATCGCGCGCGAGGCGCGCCGCGATCTCGTCGTCGGCGGCGTCCCGGCCGCGCCGGGGCGCGATCGCGACCTCGAACGTCCCGTCGCGGCCCGCCCACTCGGCCGGCCCCGCGTCGAGCACGACGACCACCTCGTCCTCGCCGCCGGCGAACTCGCGCAGCGCCTCGATCAACCGCGCGGCCGCACCGTCGCGGTCGCGCCACCACCCGTCCGGGCGCGAGCCGATGACGTTGGCGGCGTCGACGAGCCAGCGCGTCATGCCGCCGGCCGGCCGGCTCCCGGCCACGGCTCGGGCCGCGAGTCCGGCAGCAGCACGTCGTCGACGCGCTCCTCGTAGATCTCCAAGCCTCGCCGCTGGTAGGTCCGCAGCGCGGCAGGGCCGTCGAGCGAGCACGTGTGGACCCACACGCGCGCCGGCTCCAGCTCCCAGCCGCGCCGCAGCGCGACATCCAGCACGCGGCTGCCGATGCCGCGCCCGATGAACGCCGGCAGCAGGCCGAACGACGCGATCTCGACGGCGCCGTCCACGTGCTCGAGCTCGAAGAACCCCGCCGGAGTCCCGCGCAGGTACGCGACCCACGTCTCCAGCTCCGGCCGGTCGAGCCACTCCATCCAGCGGTCCCACGACCACGGCAGGCGATCGATCCAGTACCAGTCCGAGCCCACCGCGGCGTAGAGCGCGCGGGAGAGCTCGGGCGACGGGAGCTCCGCCCGCCGGACCTCCAGATCCGGATCGGGTTCTGGGCGGGGAGCCAGCCGTGCCGGGTCGGTCATCTGAAGGAACCAGGTCGTGACCTGGACGGATTCCACCGCGGTCACGCTACAGATGCGACGCACTCAGGCCGACTACAGGGCCATCATGTCCTGGCGACGGTCGCTGATTGCCCTGCTCGGCGCGGTCATCGCGCTGCTCGGCGTGCCCGCGATCGCGTCCGCGCAGGCCACCGGCTGCACCGGCACGGACCCGGTTCCGTCGGGCGGCCCGGACGTCACGCCGCCCACCAACACGACCGCGACGGCGCTCTCCGGCTGGTACACGACGCCGTACACCGTGACGCTGCACGGCAGCGACGGCGAGTCCGGCCTCTCCGGACTGCAGTGGTGCCTTAACAACGGCGCGTTCAACGACGCGCTCGACGGCGACGACGTGACGATCGCGACGTCGGGCACCTGGACCCTCAACACGCGCGCGGTCGACAACGAGGGCAACGTGTCCGCCTGGCGCGCCGAGACCGTCAAGGTCGACATCAACAAGCCGGTCGACCTGACCGACGCGGGCGGGACCGGCTGGCGCAACGGGCCCGCCAGCGTGATCGTGCTCGCCGCCGACATGGACTCGGGCGTCAAGCAGGTGTGGTGGCAGCTCGATGGCGGCCTCGCCCAGTCCGGCGCGAGCGGGACCAGCGTGCCGATCGTCGCCGACGGCACCCACACGCTGACCACGTGGGCGGAGGACAACGCCGGCAACCTCTCCGTCCCGATCGACCACACCGTCCGGATCGACACCGTCACGCCGACCGACACCACGGCCGCGCCCGGCGGCTGGCAGACCGCGCCGCTCCCCGTCGCGATCACCGGCGCCGACGGCCACTCCGGCGTCCTGCAGGTCACGTACTCGCTCGACGGCGGCGCGCCGGTCACCACCAGCGCGGGGACCGTCGTCACGGTCTCGGGCGACGGCGATCACGTCCTCACCACCAAGGTGCGCGACAACGCCGGCAACGAGACCGGCTGGAAGACCACCAACATCCGCATCGACACGACGGCGCCGGACAACCAGACCGACACGGCAGGCAGCGGCTGGCGCGCGGCCGACTACAGCGTGATGGTCCGCGGCGCCGACTCCGGCTCGGGCCTCAACGACGTCCAGTGGCGCGTCAACGGCGGCGCGATCACGAGCGGCGCCTCGCCGCTGCAGGCGGTCGTGACCGGCACCGGCATCCAGACGCTGGAGACCCGCGTGCGCGACGTCGCCGGCAACGCCTCGGCCTGGCGCAGCGAGACGATCCGGATCGACAAGGTCCTGCCGACCAACACGACGACCGCGCCGCTCGCCTCCAACCCGAACCCCTACTCCGTGGCCGTCACCGGCACCGACGCCGATTCCGGCATCGCGCGCGTCGAGTGGGAGATCGACGGCGGCGCGACGCAGCAGGGCGCGTCCGGCGACTCGGTCACGATCACCGGCTTCGGCACGCACACGCTGAAGACCCGTGTCGTCGACAACGCCGGCAACGCGACGGCATGGCGGACCGACTCGGTGGTGATCAGCGGCACCGACACGATCGCTCCGACCGACACCACGACGACGGTGGCGGCCGGCTGGTACACGAGCCCGCTCACGGTCACGGTCGCCGGAACCGACACCGGCGGCGCCGGCATGGACGCGGTCATCTGGCGCATCTCGCAGATCGACGGCGGCAGCGTCTCGGTCACGACGCAGAGCGGCGACAGCGCTTCGGTGACGTTCGACCAGGAGGGCGAGTGGGTCCTGGAGACCCGCGCCCGCGACCGCGCCGGCAACCTCTCGCCCTGGCGCCGCCAGACCGTCCAGCTCGACTTCACGGTGCCGACTGACACCACGGCGATCGCCACGACATGGCAGAAGTCGCGGACGTTCTCGTGGTCCGCAGTCGACGAGCTGTCAGGCCCGGACACGTTCGAGTACACGATCGACGGCGGGGCGCTGCAGACGGCTGCGGTCGGCGCGAGCATCACCGTGCCGAGCGACGGCACGTTCGTGATCGTGCACCGCGTGCTCGACGCCGCCGGCCAGACGAGCGGCTGGACGACGCACACGCTGAAGGTCGACACCGTCGCCCCGGCGAACACGAGCGCCGTGCCGCCGTCCACGTGGCAGGCCGCCGCACTGAGCCTCGACCTCACCGGCACCGACGACCGCTCGGGCCTGGACACGATGCAGTGGCGCATCGACGGCGTCACGATCAACGACGGCGGCCCGGCCGTCATCGACGCCGACGGCGAATACACGCTCGAGACGCGCGCGGTCGACGCCGCCGGCAACACCACCGCCTGGCGCAGCGACACGGTCCGCGTCGACGTCACCGACCCGGTCAACGACACGCCGGCCGCGCCCGGCGGCTGGCGCACGACCGACTACACCGTCCACGTCGAGGGCTCCGACGGCGACGGCTCGGGCGTCGCCGGCGTCGAGGTCAAGGTCGACGGCGGCCCGGTGTCGACCGATCCCGACGTGACCGTGAGCGGCGATGGCGAGCACACGCTCGAGACGCGGATCGTCGACAACGTCGGCCACACCTCCGACTGGCGCAGCGAGACGATCAAGATCGACAGCGTCGACCCGACGGCGGCGCTGACCTGCCCGGCCGGCTGGAACCGGCTCGCCGTCTCCTGCACGGCAACGGCGGCCGGCGGCCCGTCCGGCATCGCCGGCCTGACCGCCTCGGTGGACGGCGGCGCGTACGCGGCGGTCACCGGCAGCGCCGTGCCGGTCGCGGCCGACGGCGACCACACGATCCTGCTCAAGGCGGTCGACGGTGCCGGCAACGAGGCGACCTCCGCCCCGGTGCACGTGAAGGTCGACCGTACGCTGCCGCGCGCCACGCTGAGCTGCGCGGCCGCGAGCACCCCGACCGGCTACGTCTGCCGCGCGGCCGGCTCCGATGCGCTCTCCGGGCTCGCCGCACTGTCCTACAGCCTCAACGGCACCGCCTGGCGGGCGGTCCCCGCCGGCGGCGCGATCGCCGTCGCCCACGGCACGCTGCGGGTGCGGGCGCTGGACGTCGCGGGCAACCAGTTCCTCACCGGCGTACTGACGCTCGCCGAGCGCAAGCCGCCGGCGCCGGCCGCGCCGCCGGCCGAGCCGCCGACGCTGCGGCGCTCGAGCGTGCCCGTCTACCTCCGCGGCCGCAAGAAGAACGACAGCATGCTCGGCGCCCTGGTCGCGGCGCGCAGCGCCAACGGCACCGTGTCGGTCGACCTGCGGCCGCTGGCCGTGGGTCGCGGCACCTACAAGGTCAAGCTCGTGCTGCGCTCCGGCAAGGCCAAGCGCCGGGTGAGCAAGCGCTACAAGGTCAAGCGCGGCGATGCGCTGCGGCGGATCAACGCGTCGCTCGCGCACGCCAGCGCCCGGGCGACCGTGTCGCTGACCGTCAAGAAGAAGCGCCATCGCAAGTGGCGCAAGTACGCATCCGCGAAGGTCGTGCTCGCCAAGTGACGCTCAAGCGCCTCGAACGTGTGCCGATCAATCGGGGGAACCGATGAAGGTCCTCCCGACCCAGACCGGCGACGCCGCCGCCACGAACATCCAGCTGCGCACCGAGAACGCGGACACCGACCGCGCGTTCAAGGCTGCCCTGACCGAGGCGACCGCCGAGACCGACCGTCCCGAGGGCGTCAAGGCCGACGAGACGTACAAGACCCTCGACGGGCACGCCTACGTGGAGATCACGTCCGGCAAGCGCGAGGGGATGTTCATCAACACGAGCGGGAACGTCCGCAACGGCGAGGCGTTCGTGGTCGTGCGCAAGAACGGCAAGGAGTACCACATCTACGGGACCGGCAAGGACCGGCTCGTCGTGGGCTTCCACATGCCGGCCGGCTCGGCCGAGGAGTCCGGCGGGAGCACCGCGCCCACCAGCGGCACCGGCAGCACGGACGGCGCCAAGCCCGGCACCGACGACCTCAAGCTCCGCAAGGGCGAGAAGATCGAGCCGGTCAAGGGTCACGCGTACGCCGAGATCGTGTCCGGCCCGCGCTCGGGCATGTACATCAACACGAGCGGCAACTCGCGCCACGGCGAGGCGTTCGTGCTGGTCGAGAAGGCCGACTTCAACTACCACATCTACGGCAGCGGCGCCGATCGCCTCGTCGTGCGCGCGGCCAAGCGCGACGTCGACGAGAACTAATCCTCACGGCGTGCCGAAGCGCGCGGCCGCCAGCTCGGGGGCGATCGCCCCGTCGCGGCCGAGCACACCCTGCACCACCGCCTGAGCCGATCCCGGCCCGAGCGAGATGCCCCACGGCCCGTGGCCGCTGATCACGTGGACGCCGTCGAGGCCGGGCACCGGGCCGAGCAGCGGCCGTCCGTCGACCGACAGCGGGCGCGCGCAGGCGCGGACGTGCTCGATCTGCGCGCCGGCGAGGGCGGGGATGAAGCGCGCGCCGCGCTCGAGCAGGACCGGCGCCAGCGCGGCGGCGTCCGGCTCGGCGGGCGTGAACGTCGAGCCGACCGCCGACGCCCCGTTCGCGGTGACGATCGAGAACAGCGAGTCCGGCGCCTGCGGGCTCGTCAGCTCCTCCACCCCCGCCTGCTCGATCGAGTGCCGCGGCGGCTGCGCCAGCCGCACCTGCGCGACGACGCCCCATAGCGGCCCGACCGCGCGCCACGTCGTGCTCGCGAGCGCCGCCGCCGTCCACGGCCCCGCCGCGACGACGACCGCGTCGGCGCCCTCCACGCGCTCGCCGACCCTGACGCCCGGGCCGGGCACGACCGTGGCGGCG
>DASSUW010000219.1:0-5922 GCA_035706585.1 Solirubrobacteraceae bacterium
TCCGACGGGTACGCGCCGATCGACGACCGGCCGGACCGCAACCCGGGGTTCGACGCCCGGCGCTCGGCGGCCAACACGAACGACCTGCGCGGCAAGGTCCTGCGGATCACGCCCAAGAAGAACGGCGGCTACTCGATCCCGGCGGGCAACCTGTTCCCGGCGGGGACGCCGAAGACGCGGCCGGAGATCTACCTGATGGGGCTGCGCAACCCGTTCCGGATCGCGGTCAACCGCACGAACGACGATCTGTACGTGGGCGACTACTCGCCGGACGCCGGCAGGCCGGACCCGGAGCGCGGGCCGGACGGCAAGGGCAAGTGGCTGATCGCGCGTGGGCCGGGCAACTACGGCTGGCCGCTGTGCGCGACCGACGAGCTCCCGTACCAGGACTGGGACTTCGCGACCGAGACGTCCAGCGGTCCGTTCGACTGCGACCACCCGGTCAACGACTCGCCGTACAACACCGGCCTGGAGGACCTCCCGCCGGTCAAGCACCCGGACGTCTGGTACGGGTACGGCGCCTCGGCGCAGTTCCCGGAGCTGGGCACCGGCGGCATCGGCCCGATGGCCGGTCCGGCGTACGACTACGACAAGCGGTCGAACTCGCGGATCAAGTGGCCGCAGTACTACGACAACGTGCCGCTGTTCTACGAGTGGACGCGTGACTACATCAAGGAGATGCGGCTCGACCAGTCGGGCGATCTGCTGAAGATCAACCCGGTCCTGCCGTCGTTCACGTTCGACAACCCGATGGACATCGAGTTCGGCGACGACGGCGCGCTGTACACGCTCGAGTACGGCACCGGCTACTTCGTCACGCTGCCGGAGGCCCAGCTCGCGCGCATCGACTACGTGCGCGGGAACCGCACGCCGACCGTGAAGGTGTCGGCCGATCCGACCGACAGCCCGACCGCGCCGCAGGAGGTCGAGTTCTCGAGCGCGGGCACGAACGACCCGGACGGCGACCCTCTCACGTACCAGTGGGACTTCGACGCCGACGGCCATTTCGACTCGACCGAGGCGAACCCGACCTTCACCTACGAGGACGCGGGCGTCTACAACGCGACGCTGAAGGTGACGGACCGCACGGGCCGCTCGGCGTCTGCCGAGGTGCAGATCATCGTCGGCAACGCGCGGCCGCAGATCGAGTTCGTCAAGCCGGTCGAGGGCCAGTCGTTCCACTGGGGCGACACGGTCGAGGTCGAGGTCAACGTCACCGACGACGAGCCGGTCGACTGCACTCGCGTGCAGCTGTCCTACATCGTCGGGCACCAGACGCACGGCCACCCGATCAGCAGCAGCACCGGGTGCACCGGGCAGTTCGTGACCACCTACCCGTCGGGCCACGACCCGGACGAGATCCGCGCCGTGTTCGCGGCGACCTATGAGGATCAGGGTCCGAACGGCGACGGCGAGGGCTCGCTCAGCGGCAACGCCGAGATCACGCTCACCGAGACGCCGTAAGCACGGTTGGGGCGCCGTCCGCTCGCGGGCGGCGCCCCCGGCCGGCTACGTCTGGTCGAGCTCCAGCCACTTGCCGACCCGCGGCGGTTCATACGCCGCGAGCCGGTCGAGCAGCTCGGCCGGCGTGGCGGCGACCGACAGCACGGCACGGTGCTGGGCGCGCAGGAAGCCGGACGTGACCGCGTGGTCGAGGAACTGCGCGAGCGCGTCGTAGTAGCCGTTGACGTTGAGCACGCCGCACGCCTTGTCGTGGATGCCGAGCTGGCTCCACGTGTAGACCTCGATCAGCTCCTCGAGCGTGCCGATGCCGCCGGGGACCGCGATGAACGCGTCGGCGAGCTCGGCCATGCGCGCCTTGCGCTCGTGCATCGAGTCCACCACCTGGAGCTCGGTCAGGCCGCGGTGACCGATCTCACGGTCGATCAGCGCCTGCGGCATCACGCCGATCACCTCGCCGCCGGCGGCCAGCGCGGCATCCGCGATCACGCCCATCAGGCCGACCTTGCCGCCGCCGTAGACGATCCCGATGCCGCGCTCGGTCAGCACGTCCGCGAGCGTGCGAGCCGCGTCTGCGAACACCGGATCGTTCCCTGGGTTGGACCCGGCGTAGACGCAGACGCGGCGCACCCGGAGTAGCTTCGCAGACCATGCAGACCGCCACGCTCGGACCGCTCACCGTCAGCCGCCTCGCCCTCGGAGCCATGCTGATGGGCGACGCCACGCCGGCCGAGGAGGCGTACCGGATGCTCGACCGCTTCGTCGACGC
The DNA here is from genome assembly GCA_035706585.1 of Solirubrobacteraceae bacterium. GTDB lineage: Bacteria > Actinomycetota > Thermoleophilia > Solirubrobacterales > Solirubrobacteraceae > DASSUW01. Next base: position 2,231 of record DASSUW010000219.1, read on the forward strand.
CGGTGGGACGCTCGTCGACACCGCCGACACGTACGGGGACGGCCGGTCCGAGCGCGTGCTCGCGCCGTGGCTCGCGCGCCGCGGCGACGATGTCGTGGTCGCCACCAAGGTCCGCTTCGGCGTCAGCGACCCGGGCGGCTCCGGCCTGGCGCCGGACCGGATCCGCGCGGCGTGCGACGCCAGCCTGCGCCGGCTCGGCCTCGACGTGATCGACCTCTACCAGGTGCATGCGCCCGACCCGGACGTGCCGCTCGAGGCGACGCTGGAGGCGCTCGACGGCCTGGTGCGGGCGGGCAAGGTCCGGGCGCTCGGCGCGTCCAACTTCCCGGCCTGGCTGCTCGCCTGGGCGGTCGCGCTGCAGGACCGCAACGGCTGGTCGCCGTTCGTGAGCCTGCAGCCGCAGTACTCGCTGGTCGAGCGCTCGGCGGAGATCGAGCTCCTGCCGTTCACGCGTGCCGCCGGTCTCGGCGTGCTGCCGTGGGGGCCGCTCGGCGCCGGGTTCCTGTCCGGCCGCTACACGCGCGACACGATGCCCGAGGGGCGCGTGACCAACGCGCCCGACGATCTCGAGGAGGCCGCCCACCGGCGCGCCGTCGAGCGCAACTTCCGCGTGGTCGACGCGGCCGAGGAGATCGCCGCGGCGCACGGCGCGACCGTGCCGCAGGTCGCGATCGCGTGGCTGCTCGGCGTCGACGGCGTGACGGCGCCGATCATCGGGCCGCGCACGCCCGCGCATCTGGAGGACCTGCTCGGCGCCGTCGACCTGCGGCTGTCGGACGACGACCGCGCCCGGCTGGAGGCGCCCGCGCCGCCGCCCGAGACGTCGCCGCAGCGGATGCTCGACGGCCAGCTCGGGATGGAGCGGGTCACGCTGCCGCTGCGCTAATCCATGCGCGGCGTGGGCGTGAGCACGGCCGTCGGCTGCCCCGGCTTGCCGCCGGGCTTGGACCTGTACTCGGGAACGCCGACGCAGGTGAAGATCAGCCCCGCCAGCGGCGCGGCGAGCAGGCCGGCGATCTCGGAGTCGAAGAACGTCATGCCGGACGCGCCGATGCCGAGCCCGTAGGCGGCAAGGTGAAGGCGGCCCTCCACGAGCCCGGCGACGAGCTGGGCCTCGCGGTAGCCGCGGGCGTCGAGCGACGCGAGGTCGTGGGCGCCGATCACGACGTACGCCGCGTCGCCGCCCAGGCCCTGGTCCATGCAGATGTGGGCGAGCCCGTCGCGCGTGACGGCGTTGACCGCGGTGTCGAGGTCGGGCCAGCGGTAGACGCCCGGGCGCACGCCCTCGACCGCGTGGACGGCGACGAAGTGCGGGACGTCGATGCCGCGCAGCGCCGCGGTGAGCGGCCATTCGAGCAGGTCGCGCGGTACGGCCGCGCCGCGGTCCATCAGCCGCGTGGAGCCGCGGGTGAGGATCACGTCGTCGAGCGGCGGGGTGGGGCGCGACTCGACGGCCGGGGCGTCCGGCCACGGCTCGCCGAGCGCGTCGAGGTCGCCGGCGCGCTGGGTGGCGGTGATCAACGGGTACTCCTGCGGCGCGGCGTCGATCTCACCGTGCTCGGCGGGGCCGCCGGCGTCGGTCGCGGGCGCGTCGCCGTCGAGCGCGACGAGCTCGAGCGGGAACTCGTGGACGCCGTCGGCGCCGACCAGCGCGGCGACCCGCGCGTCAGGGAAGCGCGTGTACAGGCGCGGCTGCAGCCCGGCGGCGGCGGCGAGCGCGAGCAGCTGCGAGAGCATCGTCCCGCTGTCCCAGTAGAGGTGGCGGTAGCCGCGCTCGGCGTAGCGCCAGCCGACGCGCCACGGCACGCCGGTCACGATCACGGTCGTCCCGCCGGCGGCGGGCGGACCGACGCGCCGCAGCGCGTGCTCCGGCGGGTCGTACCACCAGACGCCGTCGGCGAGGCCGTCGACAGCGCGCGCGGCGACGTACAGCTCCATCCCGAACCGCCCGCCGGCCGACCCCGCGGCGCGGTACATGAACAGCGGGCGGCCGGGCCGCTGGGTGGTTCGCACGACGCCGGCCGACAGGTGCAGGATGCGTGCGAGCCCGGCGAGATCGAGGCGGCCGCGCCGGGCCGCCCGCCCGGCCAGCACGTCACCCGCCGAGACGTCGACCGCCGGCCATTCGCGCGGCAGCGCGACGGTCTCGAGCGGCTGCCGGTAGCGCTTGACGGGCGGCGGCTGCGTGTCCGGGTCGTTCTGGCGCAGGTCCTGGCGGATCAGCGGGTGATCCTTGGGCGTCTCCCAGTTCTGCCACGGCGGCGCGTACGACGTGAGCTCGTGGTAGAGCGCGACCGCTTCGTTCACAGCGCGGCGAGCAGGCGCTCGAGGTCGCTCTCGTCGTTCCAGGCGCCGACCGACACGCGCAGGTACGGCGTCCCGGGCAGATGGCGGCCGACGACCCCGGCGGCGGCGAGGCGCGCTGCGGTGGCCGGCGGGTCGGAGTCCTCCCACGCGACCAGCGTCGTCCCGTCCCGCGGCGCCACGGTGCGGCCGCGCGCGGTCAGCGCGTGCGCGAAGCGCGCCGCGAGATCACGCGCGCGCGCCTGCACGGCAGCGAGGCCGTAGCGCTCGAGCAGCTGCGTCGACGCGAGCGTGAACGTGGTCGCCTCGCGCGACAGCGACGGCGTGTCGTAGCGGCGGGCGTCGGCATGCAGCGTCTCCTGCGCGATGTCCTCGAACGACACGTAGGACGGCGCGATCGCCCGCACGCGCTCGCGGAAGGCGGGGGAGAGGTACAGCAGGCCGGTGCCGTCGGCGCCGCACAGCCACTTCTGGCCGGCCGCGGCGTAGGCCGCGCAGCCGAGTGCATGCACGTCGACCGGGATCGCCCCGGCGCCTTGCGCCCCGTCGAGGATGACCGGGATGTCGAGCTCGGCGAGCGCGGCGGGCGCGAGCTCGCCGTCGACCCACGAGACGTGGCTGCAGGCCACGAGCGTGGTCCGCGGCGTCACCGCGTCGGCGACCTCGGCCAGCGGCACCGCGGTCACCTTCACGCCGCGCGCGCGAGCGGCGATCAGCGGGCCGATGAGCCCGGGATGCTCGCTGTCGGACGTGACGATCTCGTGGCCCGGCCCGAGATCGAGCCCGGCGAGCACGCTGCCGATGCCCTCGCTCGTCGACGTCTTGAGCGCGATGTCGGCCGGCTCGGCCCCGACGACCCGTGCGTACGCCCGGCGCAGCTCCTCGATCGCCTCGCGCCGGGCCTCGAAGTGCCGGCCGTAGCGGCCGGCCTCGAGTTGCGCCTGCAGCACCGTTTGTACCGCCGCGACCGCGGCGGACGGCACCGGCCCGTCCGTCCCGGCGTTCAGGTACGCGGTCCGGTCGAGGACCGGGAACTCGGCACGGAAGGCGGCGGCATCCATCGCGCGCCGCAGGCTAGCGGCCGCAGACCGGCCACGGCGACGCGCCGGCCCGCGCGTAGAGGATCGCGGCGCGGCGGTCCTGCTCGGCCTCGGAGGCGTGCGCGGGATTGCCGCTGCCGCCGACGGCGGCCCACGTCTCGAGCGTGAACTGGTACTTGCCGTAGAACCCGTTGCCCGTGTCGGTCGCCGGGTTGCCGCCCGACTCGCACGCGGCGATGGCCTCGAGCACCGGCGACGCGGCCGGCGCCGGCGGGGCCTCGAGCCGCCGCTCGAGCGCGCGGATGCGGGCGCGGATCTCGCCGGTCGGGGCGCCGCGCAGGCGCCGCC
>DASSUW010000220.1:0-3763 GCA_035706585.1 Solirubrobacteraceae bacterium
CGAGGGCGTCGACCTGTCGCTCGAGTGCGACGTCACCGACGCCGACGCGATCGTCGCCGCCTACGCGCGCGTGCGCGAGGAATACAGGTCGATCGACGTCCTGTTCAACAACGCGGGCATCTCGCCGCCCGACGACGTGTCGGTGCTCGACACGTCGCTCGAGGCCTGGCAGCGCGTGCAGGACGTCAACACCACGTCGGTGTTCCTGTGCTGCAAGCACGGCATCCCGCACCTGCTGGAGACCGGCGGCGGGTCGGTGATCAACACCGCGTCGTTCGTGGCGGTCATGGGCGCGGCGACATCGCAGATCTCCTACACCGCCTCCAAGGGCGCGGTGCTGGCGCTGTCGCGCGAGCTCGGCGTGCAGTTCGGGCGCGCGGGGGTGCGCGTGAACGCGCTCTGCCCCGGGCCGGTCAACACGCCGCTGCTGCAGGAGCTGTTCGCGAAGGACCCCGAGAAGGCCGCGCGCCGGCTCGTGCACCTGCCGATGGGCCGCTTCGCGGAGGCGCGCGAGATCGCCAACGCCGCGCTGTTCCTCGCGTCCGACGAGTCGTCGTACATCACCGCCTCGACGTTCCTCGTCGACGGCGGCCTGTCAGGCGCCTACGTCACGCCGGAGTAGCGGCCGCACCGGCAGGTCCGGCGGCTCGGCGTCCGGGACCCTCGCCAGGTACTCGGCGCTGACGACCGCGCGGCCCGCGGCGCGCCCGGCGGCGCACCGCTCGCGGCCCGCAGCGCTGGCGAGGTAGGCCCAGACGGTGCCCTGACCGTCGACGTGCGCGCTCACGTCGCGGCGGTCGTAGTTGCGCTCGCGGCGGTCGAGCGCGGCGAGGGCGTCGTCGTCGACCTGCAGGAGGACGCCCTCGACCGCCGCGCCCGGCTCGGGCCAGATGCACAGGAACGCGACGTAGACCTCCGGCCGCTCGCCGGTCTCTGGGTCGACGTAGAACTTGTAGCCGGGGATCGTGCGGCGGTTGTCCATCGCCACGCCCCAGCCACGCCGGTGATCGGGCAACACGAAGCGCTCGCCCGCGCCGGCTGCGAGCGATCCATACGCGAAGACCCGGTGGACCGGCATGCGCTAGCCCGTCGCCGGTCGTGCGTTGGGCGGCAGCGCCAGCACCGTGACGGTGCCGGGCGGCACCTCGGTGAGCCCGGCGTCCACGACCTTGGCGGCGAGGTCGGCGCGCGCGCAGGTGGCAGCGAACACCGGCTCGGACGGCGCGACGACGGCGGCCGGCAGACCATCCCAATCCGCGAGGTGGTCTGCCGCCATCACCGCAGCGTGGGCGATCTGCGCGATCGTCTTGCCCGAGCTCATCGTCAGCCGCGGATTCAGCAGGTACGTGACGCCGCCGTGCGGCTCGCTGCTCTCCGGCGGCGGCTCGAGCTGCGTGCTCATCGCCTGCAGGCGCTCGAGCACCGGCCCGCGCTCGGACCGCCGGCGTGGCGGCAGGGCGACGACCGCGTCCCCCGCCGCCGTGTGCGGCTCCTCCAGGACCTGCCGCCACTGGCTCTCGCTGCGGGCGCGCAGGCAGACCTTCCCCGGCCGCTCCCGCCAGGCCTCGAGCGCGGGGTCGCCGGCGAACCGGCGCACGCATGCGACGGCGGCCGCGCCCGCGAGCGCGCCGGCGCGGTCGAGGTCGGTGACCGCCCCGCGCAGGACCACCAGGTACATGCGCAGCGGGTCGTCCACCGTCACAACGTGGTCGCGGTGTTGACGAGCGCGAGGTGGGTGAACGCCTGCGGGAAGTTGCCGACCAGTCGGCCGGACACGGGGTCGTACTCCTCGGAGTACAGGCCGACGTCGTTGGCCAGTCCGGCCAGCCGGTCGTAGAGCACGCGCGCCTCGTCCCGGCGGCCGGCGAGGGCGAGCGCGTCGGCGAGCCAGAACGTGCACGGCAGGAACGCGCCCTCGCCCGGGGGCAGGCCGTCGTCGGACTCGCCGGTCGGGTACCGGAGCAGGAAGCCCTCGTGATCGAGCTCGCGGCGGACCGCCTCGATCGTGCCGAGCACGCGCGGGTCGTCGCCGGGCAGGAACCCGGCTCGTGGGATCAGCAGCAGCGCGGCGTCGAGCGCGCTCGACCCGTAGGACTGGGTGAACGTGTTGCGCTCGGCGTCCCAGCCCCGCTCGCACACCTCGCGATGGATCTCGTCGCGCTCGCGGCGCCAGCCGTCGGCGTCGCCGGACAGCCCGAACTGCTCGAGCGTCCGGACCGCGCGGTCGAACGCCACCCAGGCCATGACCTTCGAGTGCACGAAGTGCCGGCGGGGGCCGCGGACCTCCCACAGCCCCTCGTCGGGCTGCTCCCAGTCGCCCTCGAGGAAGTCGAGGATGACCCGCTGGAGGTCCCACGCGTGCTCCTCGGGCTCGATGCCCTCCTCACGCGCGCGGAACAGGAGGTCCATGACCTCGCCGTAGACGTCGAGCTGGAACTGCTCGGAGGCGGCGTTGCCGATCCGGACCGGCGTGGACCCCTCGTACCCGGCGAGCCACGGGAGCTCGAGCTCGGTGAGCCGCCGCTCGCCGGCCGGCCCGTACATGATCTGGATGTCGCGCGGGTCGCCCGCGACGGCGCGCAGCAGCCAGTCGCGCCAGGCGCGGGCCTCGTCGTCGAACCCGAGCGAGAGCATCGAGTTCAGCGTCAGCGTCGCGTCGCGCAGCCAGCAGTACCGGTAGTCCCAGTTGCGCACGCCCCCGAGCTTCTCGGGCAGCGACGTCGTCGCGGCGGCGACGACCCCGCCGGTGGGGCCGTAGGTGAGCGCCTTGAGCGTGATCACCGAGCGGCGCACCAGCGGATCGGGGTGCCGGCACGGCCCGAGCCACTCGCGCCACCACGTGACCGTGTCCGCAACCGCCTGCGCGGCGTCGACCGGCGGCGGCTCGCGCGTGTGCGACGGGTACCAGGTCAGCACGAACGGCACCTCGTCGCCCCGCTCGACCGCGAACGACGCGCGCGTCGCCATGTTCTCGCCGTGGGTCTCGACGCCGGCGTCGAGCCGCACCGCGTCGGGTCCCGCGATCGCGAGCCGGTAGTCGCGGTGGCGGCGCACCCACGGCACGATCTGCCCGTAGTCGAAGCGGATGAGCAGCTCCATCTCGACCTCGACGCGGCCCCGCAGACCCTGCACGAGCCGGACGATGTCGGGCGCCTCGCCGCGCGGCGGCATGCAGTCGACGAGCCGGATCGCGCCGTCCGCCGTGTGCATGTCGGTCTCGAGCACCAGCGTGTCCTCGCGGTAGCGGCGCTCGACCCTGGTCACGGGCGCGGCCGGCGCGATCTGCCAGCGCCCGTTGTTGCGGTCGCCGAGCAGCGCGGCGAAGATCGCCGGTGAGTCGAACCGCGGCAGGCACAGCCAGTCGACCGAGCCGTCACGCCCGACCAGCGCGGCCGACTGGGTGTCACCGACGACCGCGTAGTCCTCGATCGGCTGACTCACACCTTGTGCCGCCGCAGCAGGGTGCGCCCGATCACCATCCGCTGGATCTCGGACGTCCCCTCGCCGATCAGCAGCAGCGGCGCGTCGCGGTACAGGCGCTCGATCTCGTACTCCTTGCTGTAGCCGTAGCCGCCGTGGATGCGGAAGCTGTCCTCCACGACCTCCTTGCCGGCCTCGGAGGCGAACAGCTTCGCCATGCCGGCCTCGAGATCGCTGCGCTCGCCGGCGTCCTTCATGCGGGCGGCCTTGAGCGTGAGCAGGCGCGCCGCCTCGACCTTGGTGGCCATGTCGGCGAGCTTGAACTGGATCGCCTGGTGCTGGG
>DASSUW010000221.1:0-5018 GCA_035706585.1 Solirubrobacteraceae bacterium
CGAGGCCGCCTCCGGCTATCCGAACGTGCACGAGTAGGCCTCGGCGCCCGCGGCGAGGAACGCGATCTCGACCGTGCGGTCGCGGAACTCGCCGTCGGCGCGGATCAGCTGGTACATGCGACTGTCGCCGAGCACGCCGTCGCCGCCGTGATCGACGTCGACGCCGTGTGATGGGCCGGGCGCCTCACCGTCGAGCCGCACGCGGAACGGGATCGGCTCCCGCGCCGCGCGGGACAGCACGACGTGCGCATCGAGCACCGCGTTCTCGGCCCGATCGTCTGCCCGACCGCCGCCCGCAGCCGCTCGCGGGTCGCGTGACGATTCCCAGAGCACGGGCGCTTGTGCCGCCGGCACCACGCCCCGCGGCGTCAGCGTGAGCCGTGCGGCGAAACGTCTGTCACGGCACGGCCGATGAGGCGACGGTGCACAGCGACGAGCAGCGCGCCCAGCAGGAGCGTGGCGAGCGCAAGCGCGGCGATCATCCATGGCCCGCCGAACGCGTCCTGTGAGCGGGCGCCGCGGAGGATGCCGTTGAGGTCGTCCTTGGCCGGCGGGATGTGCTTCGGCAGCGGGTGACCGGCGGCCGCCGCGAGGCGCCGGACCGCCACCATCGCCGTGCGCGCGAGGGCGGTGCCCGCGGCCTCGTCGGCGAGCGGCAGGTGGCGCGTGAGCGAGGCCGCGAGCGTCGGTGTGATCTGCGTCAGCGTTCCGTCGCGCGGTTGCCTGCCCGCGATCCCGTAGCCGCCGGGCGTGACGATGAGCACCGGCGCGGCGAGTGGCCTCACGTCCTCGAGCTGCTCGCTCACCGTCAGGACGTAGCTCTGCGTGTCGGCGAGCGGCTCCGGCTCGCCGCCCGTGTCGCCCTCGTTCGCGATCAGCGCGACTTTGATCGGGTAGCCCTGCGCGGCGGCCGCATCGAGCACGCCGCGCAGCCGGCGCTCGACGCGGAGGTCGGGCGGCGCGGCGTACGACGTGAGCAGCGAGTCGGTCTCGAGGTAGTGGGCCGTCGGGTCGCCGTGCGCGAGCGCGCGAGCCGGGCCGCCGAGGGCGGTCCCCACCGTGACGAGCACGGCAAGGAGGGGCGCCGCGCGCGCGCCCCTCCAGCCGCTGCGACGCGCCGCGGCGATCGCCCTACCGCCTCAGGGCGAGCAGCGCCGCCGCCGACGCCTTGGCGTGGCGGAGCGAGCGGCCCGGGTCGGCCGCCGGGCCGGTCGCCGGTCCGGGCCCGCTGTCGCTCTCGATCAGGTAGAGGCGCTGGTGCCCGCCGACGTTCTCGAACATGTACTTGAACCCGGGACAGTCGGGATCGGCGTTCGGGTGGTTCGGCCCGGGCCCGGCACCGAGGTCGCCCTCGCCCGACACGATCGTGTCCGTGAACGTGGGCGTGCGCGCGAACGTCTGGGTGTACGGCGCCCCGCCGCTCTCCGGCGGGCCCCCCACCCAGGTGCCGCGCTGCGCGGTGTTCCGGAAGCCGTCCTTGATGTGCCAGCCCATGACGCGCCGGTTCTCGGCCTGCGCGAGGTCCCACACGCTGATGTCGGGCTCGTGGGTCGTCGCGTTCAGGAAGCGGACGCGCCCCGACCAGTTGTGCAGGACGTCGATCTCCCAGCCGAACAGGGCGGGGTCGGTGTTGTCCATGACGTACTCGATCCGGTGCACCGTGTCGAACTCGGGGTGCGCCGGGTCGTTGAAGAACCGGTAGTTGTCCTGCTCCGGGTGGTAGAAGTACTTCACCCCGCGCGACTGCAGGATCTCGCCGATGCGGTTCGCGTGCTCCGACCGGCTCTTGAACCCGAACGTGCGGGCACCCGTCACCGGGTTCACGTAGTCCTCCACCCACCCCGAGGCGGCCGGCAGGTTCGTTCCCGGGTTCGCCGGGTCCGGGCTGTTGTTCGGGAGCTGCGACAGGTTGCCGGAGAAGCCCATCGAGTCCATGCCGAGCGTGCTCATGAACTCGAAGTTCGCCTCGCCGGCGGCCGTCAGGTTGCCGGTCGCGGGGTCGAAGTTGCCGAGACCGAACTGGTGCGTCCCGACCGCCTTCAGGCCCGCCGCGTCGAGGTACCCGCGGATCTCGTCGGCCGTCGGCTGCCGGCCCAGCTCGTTGACGTTCTGGGACGACTGGAAGAACTCGAAGCCACGCACGCCGGCCGACGCGAGGAACTCGAACACCTCGGCGAACCCGCCGGGCAGCGGCACCAGCGGACCGAGGTCGGTCGGGTCCTGCGGATAGTCGGGGCCGCCGAGGAAGCCCATGGCCGGCGACAGGCCGAGCCGGTTGCTCGACGCGATGCTGAGCCGCGCCGTCGCGTCGCGCACCGAGAACTGCTGCACACCGAGCAACCCGGGCGGGATCGTCGGTCTGCCGCCGTTCCCCTTGCCGAGCGCGCTGGCGCCGCCGAGCGAGGCGGCCACGGTCACGCCGACTCCGGCACCGATGAACTCGCGCCGGCTGAGTCTCCTGCTCATACTCGCCTACCTCCCCCGGGACCGACCTGCGGAAATCGGACCCGCCGTGCGGCGCTCGGTCGACCCCGCTTGTGATCCCCTGGTCGACCGCGTCCCCGGACGCTTCGGCGGCAGGCCGGAGCCTATGTCTTCGTCGTCCTACGATCAAGCCGAACGCGTGGACTTTTGCTGGTTGGCACGCAAAAGCTCGTGACACCCCTACGGCCAGGCGCCAACCTTTGCCTGTCGGTGAGGGGATCTCGCGAGGGGACGGCGCCGGGTCCGAGCACCGGCAACAACCTGTTCAACCTCAACTGGACCGAGTTCAACGGGCCGGGGGTCGGCACCTGGGCGGCGCCGCGAACCCGGCTTGTGAGTCGCGCGCCGCGCGCTATAGCATCGCGCTGGATCGATGCCCGATCGTTTCCCCGGACAGGGGCCGGAGCCGAGCCTGAAGGGGCGGGCGCGCGAGTGTGCCCTGCTGGACGGCTTGGTCGGCTCGATCCGGCAGGGCGAGAGCCGCTCGTTGCTTCTGCGTGGCGAGGCCGGGATCGGCAAGACGGCGCTCCTCGAGTACCTGATCGAGTCGGCGTCGGCGCTCACCGTCGTCCGGGCGGTGGGGGTCGAGTCCGAGATGGAGCTGGCCTACGCCAGTCTTCATCAGCTGTGCGCGCCGCTGCTCGATCGGCTCGAACGGCTGCCGGCCCCACAGCGCCAGGCCGTGGAGATCGTGTTCGGGCTCAGCTCGGGCGCGGCCCCGGACCGGTTTCTCGTCGGCCTGGGGGTTCTGAGCCTGGTCTCGGAGGTGGCGGAGGAGCGCCCTCTGCTCTGTGTCATCGACGACGCGCAGTGGCTGGACCACGCCTCCGCGTTGACGCTTGCGTTCGTCGCGCGCCGGTTGCTGGCCGAGCCGGTAGGGCTCGTGTTCGCGGCGCGCGATCCCGGCGAGGAGCTCCGGCACGTGCCGGAGCTCGAGGTCCACGGCCTCGTCAACGGCGAGGCACGGGCGCTGCTGGGCTCGGCGCTGCGGTTCGCGCTGGACGGGCGGGTACGCGACAGGATCATCGCGGAGACGCGCGGCAACCCGCTCGCACTCCTCGAGCTCCCCCGCGGCATGACACCGGCGCAGCTGGCCGGAGGGTTCGGGATGCCGGATGCCACGGACCTCTCGAGTCGGATCGAGACGAGCTATCGCCGGCGGCTGGGGGCGCTTCCCGAGGACGCGCGACGGCTGCTGCTCGTCGCAGCGGCCGAGCCGGTCGGCGATCCGGTGCTCTTGCAGCGGGCCTGTCTCCGGCTCGGGATCACGCTCTCCGCGGTTGACGCGACGGACGGATTGCTCACGGTGGAGGAGCGCGTGACGTTCCGCCATCCGCTGGCGCGCTCGGCCGTGTACCGATCCGCCGGCGGCCCCGAGCGACGGGCGGCCCACCTGGCGCTGGCGCAGGTGACGGATCGGAGCATCGATCCGGATCGCCGTGCGTGGCACCTGGCTGCTGCCGCCGCCGGGCCCGATGAAGACCTCGCGTCCGAGCTCGAGCTCTCGGCCGGCCGGGCGAAGGCGCGCGGCGGCCAGGCCGCCGCGGCGGCGTTTCTCCAGCGCGCGGTCGCACTGACGGAGGCCCCGGCGCGGCGGGCCGAACGAGCGCTCGCAGCCGCCCAGGCCAGCCTCGGGGCGGGCGCTTTCGATGCGGCTCGGGGGCTCCTGGCCACCGCGGAGGCCGGGCCGCTCGACGAGCTCGGACGAGCCCGCATCGACCTGCTCCACGCGGAGATCGTGTTCGCCCAGAGCCGCGGCAGCGACGCGCCGCTGCTGCTGCTCGAGGCTGCGCGGAAGCTTGCGCCGCTCGACGCACGTCTCGCTCGCAACACGTATCTCGACGCGTGGGGCGCGGCGCTGTTCGCCGGGCACCTGGCGGGCGCCGGCGGCAGCCTGCTCGACGTCTCGCGCGCCGCGACGACCGCCCCCGCCCCCGCGGATCGTGCGCTGCCATGCGACGTCCTGCTCGACGGCCTCGCGCTGATCTTCACCGCGGGCGCGCGCGCCGCGGCGCCGACGCTGGAACGCGCGGTCGCCGCGTACACCGGCAGCGACGTGTCCGTGGAGGAGGTGCTGCGATGGGGGTGGCTCGCGGCGCGGGCGGCGATCTGGCTGTGGGACTTCGACAACGGCCTCGAGATCCCGAAGCGCGCGGTCAAGCTCGCGCGCGACACCGGCGCGCTCGAGGTCCTCGCCGTGGCGGACAACGTCTGCGGCCAGTCGGCTGCGTGGGGCGGCGACTTCGAGCTCGCGGCCTTGATGGCCGCGGAGGTCGAGGCCGTCAAGGAGGCGACCGGGAGCCGTATCGGCCCGTACGCGACGATCTCGCTCGTTGGGCTCCGCGGCCGCGAGGCCGAGGCGTTGCCGCTGATCGAGGGGGTCATCACCGGAGCCGCGGCCGGCGGCCAGGGGACCGCCGTCCAGTACGCGCATTGGGCGAAGTCCGTGCTCATGAACGGCCTCGGTCGATACGAGGAGGCCGTCGCCGCGGCCGTGGCGGCGACCGGCGGCACACCGCAGATCTTCATCGCCG
>DASSUW010000222.1:0-6710 GCA_035706585.1 Solirubrobacteraceae bacterium
CTGATGGTCGCGTGCGTCGCGCAGGCGCTGCGCGAGATCGACGCGGGGGAGACCCCGCCCGATCTGCCGGCGCGGCTGATCGAGGAGAACATGTGGCGGGCGATCCGCCACGGCCAGGACGGGCGGCTGCTCGACCTCGAGGCCGAGCGGATCGAGGAGTACCCGGCCGCCGAGGCGCTCGACCGCCTGAAGGCTTGGACCGGGGCCGACGTCACGCTGCCCGAGCTCAACGGCGCGCAGCGCCAGCGGCGCATGATCGACGCCGGCGCGAGCCCGTTCGAGGTGTACGCCAAGTGCGTTGAGGAGACCAGATCCACGTATGAGACAGCCGTCTGAAGAGGAGATCCGCGCGCTGGAGGCCGAGCTCGAGAAGCTCACGGTCGACGACGTGCTGCTGCAGACCGTCGTGACGCTCTTGAACCTCGGTGCCCGCAAGGCCGGGCTGGCCGAGGGCTCGACGGCCGACCTGCCGCAGGTGAAGATGGCCATCGAGGCCGCGCGGGCGCTGCTTCCGCTGCTCGAGCCCGAGCATGGCGAGCAGCTCGCGCCGGTGCGCGACGCCCTGTCGCGCCTGCAGATGGCCTATGTGCAGAAATCCGGCGGCGAGCAGCCCGCTCCGGAGGCGCCCCAGGAGCCGGAAACGCAGGGTCCGGGCCCGGCCCAGAGCTCGGGCCGGCTCTGGGTGCCGGGCCAGTAGCGCCGCCCGTCGCGATAACATGGCGCGCTCCAGCGGCGGCCCGGCCGGGCTGCCGCTTTCGTCGTGAGAAGCTGTCGCGGGCCCCGACGGCTCGCTTCCTTGATCTAGAGGGGTTCCCTTGACCGATTTCCTGTCCGACTACGGGGTCGTCGTCGCCCTAGTGTGCGCGGCGCTCGCCGTCGCATATGGGGTGCTGACCACGCGCTCGCTGCTCGCGCTGTCGCCGGGCAACGAGACGATGCGCTCGCTGTCGGCGGCCGTCCAGGAGGGTGCTTCCGCGTACCTCCGCCGCCAGTACACGACGATCGGAGCGGTCGGCATCGTCCTGTTCATCGTGCTGATCCCGCTCCAGAGCATCGAGGTCGCGATCGGCTTCGCCATCGGCGGCCTCGCCTCGGCCGCCGCCGGCTTCATCGGCATGAACGTGTCGGTGCGCGCGAACGCCCGCGTCGCCGAGGCGGCGCGCGGCGGCATCGCGCCGGCGCTGTCGGTCGCGTTCCGCGGCGGCGCCGTGACCGGCATGCTCGTCGTCGGCCTCGCGCTGATCGGCGTCGCCGGCTACTACGGGATCCTCCAGGCGTTCACGAACCTGAGCGAGAAGGACTCCGTCGACGCGCTGATCGGCCTCGGCTTCGGCGGCTCGCTGATCTCCGTGTTCGCGCGACTCGGCGGCGGCATCTTCACCAAGGGCGCCGACGTCGGCGCCGACATCGTCGGCAAGATCGAGGCCGGCATTCCCGAGGACGACCCGCGCAACCCGGCCGTGATCGCCGACAACGTGGGCGACAACGTCGGCGACTGCGCGGGCATGGCGGCCGACCTGTTCGAGACGTACGCGGTCACCGCCGTGGCCGTGATGCTGCTCGGGATCCTCACGTTCTCGGGCGACAACGCCGACCAGGTCGTGCTCTACCCGCTCGTGCTCGGCGGCGTCTCGATCGTCGCGTCGATCCTCGGCGCGTTCGCGGTCCGCTCGCGCACCGGCAACGTCGAGCGCGCGCTCTACCAGGGGCTGATCACGGCCGGCGTGATCGCCGCGCTGCTGTTCATCCCGGTGACGCTGTGGATGATGGACGACCTGTCGTTCGCCGACGGCTCCGGCGACGCGCCGGGGGTGTGGGACATCTACATCTGCGCCCTCGTCGGCCTCGCGGTCACGGCCGCGCTGTTCGTGATCACCGACTACTACACGTCGACGCGCTTCGGCCCGGTCAAGAAGACGGCCCGGGCGTCGGAGACCGGCCACGCGACGAACATCATCCAGGGCCTCGCCCAGGGCCTGCAGGCGACGGCGCTGCCGGCGCTCGTGATCGTGGGCGGCATCCTGCTCTCGCACGAGCTCGCCGGCATCTACGGCATCGGCGTCGCGGTGATGGCGCAGCTGTCGCTCACCGGCCTGATCGTCGCGCTCGACGCGTTCGGCCCGATCACCGACAACGCCGGCGGCATCGCCGAGATGGCGGACATGCCGCACGAGGTGCGTGACATCACCGATCCGCTCGACGCGGTCGGCAACACCACCAAGGCGGTCACGAAGGGGTACGCGATCGGCTCGGCGGCGCTTGCCGCGCTCGTGCTGTTCGCCGCCTTCAAGATCGAGCTCCAGGAGGAGCTCAACGCGGTCGTGACGTTCAGCGTCGACAACCCCGACGTGCTGGTCGGCCTGCTGATCGGCGGCATGATGGTCTACCTGTTCTCGGCGCTCTCGATGGAGGCCGTCGGCCGTGCCGGCGGCGCCGTGGTGGAGGAGGTCCGCCGCCAGTTCCGCGAGAAGCCCGGGATCATGGAGGGCACCGAGAAGCCGGAGTACGGCCAGTGCGTGGACATCGTCACCCGCTCGGCGCAGCGGCAGATGATCGTCCCGTCGCTGATCCCGATCGTGGTGACGCTCGTCGTCGGCGTCCTGTCCTACGAGGCGCTCGGAGGGCTGCTGATCGGCGTCATCGTGGTCGGCCTCTTCATGGCCGTGTTCATGACCGCCGGCGGCGGCGCGTGGGACAACGCCAAGAAGCTGATCGAGGACGGCGCGCACGGCGGCAAGGGCTCCGAGGCGCACGCGGCCTCCGTCACCGGCGACACGGTCGGCGACCCGTTCAAGGACACCGCCGGCCCCGCCATCAACCCGATGATCAAGGTCGCCAACATCGTCGCGCTCCTGATCATCCCGCTGGTCGGCTAGATCCTGTCATCGCCGCCGCTCCGCCCGCTGGGCGGGGCGGCGGGATCGGCCGCCCGCCCGGGCGCCCCTCAATGCCGCCGTGCGTGAGCGTCGCCGACCAGGTCGGCGGTGCTGACCACCGTCGCGAACTCCCCGTGGAGCTGCGTCGCGGTCGCGCGGGCGAGCTCGTCGGCGGTCATGACCGTGCCGTCGGGACCGGTGCGGTCGAACGTGTGCGTGGCGTCGAGCACGAACAGCACGTCGTAGCCGAGGTTGCCGCCCATCCGCGCGCTGGTCTCGACGCAGTGGTCGGTGGTGATGCCGCAGAGCGCGATCGCGCCGAGGCCGCGCGAGCGCAGCCAGGCGTCGAGGTCGGGCGTCCCGTAGAACGCCGAGTTGACGGTCTTGGTCACGAGCAGGTCGGGCTCGCCGCTGATCACGTCCTTGAAGGCCCAGTCGTGCGTCGCGAACTCGTGGCGCACGTAGACGATCGGCCGGTCCGCGCGCCGCCACGCCGCGATCAGCGCCGCCACGTTCGCCTCGCAGGACGGGTTGTTGCGGCGCCCCCAGTACGCGGCGTCGTCGAACGCCTTCTGGACGTCGACGACGACGAGCGCGGTCGAGTTGATATCCGTCACGGCCGCGCATGTTAGGTTGCCACTGGGTTGCCCGTGAGCCACGCCAGTGCGCTGTTCGACGTCGTCGGCGAGGGTGCGCCCGTAGGCCTCGCCTTCGTCGACACCGAGCTCCGCTACGTCCGCATCAACGCGGCCCTCGCCGCCATCAACGGGCGCTCCGTGGACGACCATCTCGGCCGCAGGATCGACGAGGTGGTGCCGGAGATCGCCGACGTGATCGTCCCGATCTACCGTCAGGTGCTGGCGACCGGTGAGCCGATACTCGAGCGGGAGGTCACCAGGGAGACACCGGCCAGCCACGCCCGCCACGTGCTCGGGAGCTGGTTCCCGGTCCGCGTCCAGGACCGGATCGCCGGCGTCGGCGCCGTCGTGGTCGACATCACCGCTCGCAAGGAGGCCGAGACGCGCCTGGAGGGCGTGCTGCAGCAGCTGCCGGTGGGCGTGCTGATCGCGGACACGGAGGGACGGGTGCTGCTCGGCAACCGCCATCTCGAGCGCATGGGCCTGTCGCGCTCGGCGCCCGGCGCCCGCATCGGTGCCAGCGGCTTCGTCGGCTGGCGCGCCGACGGGACGCGGTACGAGGTCGACCAGTTCCCGCTGCTGCGGTCGCTGCGCAGCGGCGCCGTCATCCGCGGCGAGGAGATCACGTACGAGGACGAGGACGGCACCCGCCGCACGATCGAGGCCAACTCGGGTCCGATCCGCGACGCCGGCGAGATCGTCGCCGCGGTCGTCGTGATCCAGGACATCACCGAGCGCCGGCTGGCGTCCGCCCGCCAGGACCTGCTCGTCCGGGCCGGCGAGGTGCTCGACTCGGCGCTGGGCGTCGACGAGCGGCTCGAGCGCTTCGCGCGGCTGCTCGTCCCGGAGCTGGCCGACTACGTGAAGATCGAGCTGCTCGAGGGCAGCGGCGGCCGGCGACCGGTGGCGATCGCCCATCAGGACCCTGAGCGCGAGGCGCTCATGCGCCGCTGGCGCGAGCGCGGCACGCTCGGCGAGACCGAGCGCGTCGGCATGGGCACGACGTTCGCGACCGGCGAGGCCAAGCTGACCGAGGAGATCGCACACGACGCGGTCGTGCAGTCGGCGCGCGAGCGCACCGGCGAGGAGGGCGCGCTGCTGATGGAGGCGATCGGCCCGCGCTCGCAGATCGTGGTGCCGCTGCGCGCCCGCGGCCGCGTGCTCGGCGCGCTCTCGCTCACGATGGCCGAGTCGGCGCGACGCTACACGGAAGCCGACCTCGACCTCGCGCGCGACCTCGGCCTGCGCGCCGGCCTGGCGGTCGACAACGCCCGGCTGTACGAGGAGGCGCAGGCCTCGGCCGAGGCCGAGCAGCGCCGCGCCGCCCAGCTCGACGCGCTCGCCGCAGCGTCGCTGGCGATCTACCGCACGCGCCGCCCGCAGCGCCGGCTCGAGCTGATCGCCGCGAGCGCGCGCGAGCTGCTGGGCGTCCGCCGCGCCGCCGTCACGGTGCTTGCCGGCAAGGGCGAGACGAGCACGATCGCGACCGGCGACGAGGACGCCGGCGAGCCGTCGCTGTCCGCCCCGCTGGTCGCCCGCGACGGCAGCGACTTCGGTGCGATCGACGTGGCGGGGCGCGACACGGCGTTCGCGCACGCGGACCAGCTGGCGCTCGAGGATCTCGCGCGGATCGCGTCGCTGGCGATGGAGAACGCGCGTCTGGAGGAGCGCGAGCGGCACATCGCCCGCACGCTGCAGGCGAGCCTGCTCCCGCAGACGCTGCCCGCCGTCGACGGCCTCGACATCGCCGCGCGCTACCTGGCGGGCGGCGAGGGAACCGTGGTGGGCGGCGACCTGTACGACGTCTTCGGGGTCGAGGACGAGTGGGCGGTCGTGGTCGGCGACGTCTGCGGCAAGGGCGCCGAAGCGGCGGCGCTGACCGCGATGGTGCGCTACACGATCCGCGCCGAGGCGGCGCACCGCGCCAGCCCCTGCGAAGTGCTCCGGCTGCTCAACGACGCGATCCTGCGCCAGTTCGACGACGGACGCTTCTGCACCGTCCTGCACGGCCGCGTACGGGTGGGTGCCGGCAACGTCCGGCTGCGCCTGGCGGCCGCGGGCCATCCGCCGCCGCTCGTCGTCCGCGCCGGCGGCACGGTCGAGCCCGTCATGGTCAGCGGCCCGCTGCTCGGCGTCATCCGCCCGGTCACGCACGAGGACGCCGCCGTCGACCTGCGGCCGGGCGACGCGCTCGTCTGCTTCACCGACGGCGTGACCGAGGGCCGCGGGCCCGCGGGCATGTTCGGCGACCGCCGGCTCGGCGAGGTGCTCGCGGCCGCGGCGGGCATGTCCGCCGAGGCGATCGCCGAGCGGGTGACACAGGCGGCGCTCGACTTCCAGGGCGGCGTCACGCAGGACGATCTCGCGCTCCTGGTCCTCAGGGTGCCGCCGACGTAGTCGCCGCACGCGCAAGAATCAGTCCGGATGCGCGTGATCGTCATCGGGGCAGGGGACGTCGGCCGCCACATCGCCGCGACGCTCAGCGGCGAGCGCCACGACGTCACGGTCGTCGACCTCGACGCCGAACGCGTCGAGGCCGTGCAGGGCGAGCTGGACGCCCTCGTGATGATCGGCAACGGCGCGTCGCCCAAGTTCCTGCGCAGCATCGAGGCGCAGCAGGCCGATCTGCTGTGCGCGGTCACCGAGAGCGACGAGGTGAACGTGATCGCCGCGCTCGCCGCCCACCAGCTCGGCACCGCGCGCACGGTCGCGCGCGTGCGCGACGACGAGTACTACGAGCCCAACGAGTCCTCCACCCGCGATCTCCTGGGCATCGACTTCGTGATCCACCCCGAGCGGGCGACCGCCGACGACGTCGCCGAGGCGATCCTGCTCCCGGGCGCCGTGCACGTCGAGTACTTCGCCGACGGCCGGGTCGGCGTGGCCGAG
This sequence comes from Solirubrobacteraceae bacterium, assembly GCA_035706585.1. Lineage (GTDB taxonomy): Bacteria > Actinomycetota > Thermoleophilia > Solirubrobacterales > Solirubrobacteraceae > DASSUW01. Next base: position 6,404 of record DASSUW010000222.1, read on the forward strand.
GTGATCCTCTCGATGCGCTCGCCGCTGGTCGGCAGTCCGCTGCGCGAGCGCCGGATCGTGCGTCCGAGCGACGTCGTCGCGTTGATGCGCGAGGGCACGCCCGTCCCCGCCGATCCGGGTCACAGGCCGAAGGTGGGTGACCACCTGCTCGTCGCGGCGGCGCGTGCCGACCTCGGCCCCGTGATCGCCCAGATCGCCGGCTTCACGACGAAGGTCCGCGACGTGGTCGTGTTCGGCGCCGGTCGCGTCGGCCTCCCTCTGGCGCGGCGGCTGGAGGCGGAGGAGCGCTTCAGCATCACGCTGATGG
>DASSUW010000223.1:0-2390 GCA_035706585.1 Solirubrobacteraceae bacterium
TCGCGGTCGCGCGCGGCGACGAGCCGCCCGACCTGGTGATCGAGAACGCGCGCGTCTTCTCCGCGTTCACACGCGAGTGGCTCGACCTCGACGTGGCCGTGTCCGGCGGCCGCATCGCCGGCCTCGGCGCGTACGACGGCGGCGAACGCGTCGATGCGGGCGGCCGCTGGCTCGTGCCGGGGTTCATCGACGCGCACGTGCACATCGAGTCGTCGAAGCTCGTGCCGGCGGAGTTCGCGCGCGCGGTCGTGCCGCACGGGACGACCGCGGTGGTCACCGACCCGCACGAGATCGCCAACGTGCTCGGGCGCGAGGGCGTCGAGTGGATGCTGGACGCGACCGAGGGCCTGCCGCTCGACGTGTTCGTGATGGCGCCGTCGTGCGTTCCGGCCAGCGACTTCGAGTCGCCGTGCGGACCGCTCGGGCCGGACGAGATGCGGACGATCCTGCGCCACCCGCGGGCGCTCGGCGTGGCCGAGATGATGAACTTCCCGGGCGTCATCGCGGGCGACCCGGACGTGCTGGCGCGGATGGTCGCGCCGCACGTGGTCCGGGATCGCCGCCGCCGCGAACGGCTCTGGGCGACCGTCGACGGCCACGAGCCGGCCGTCCTTCCACACGCACGCCGGCCGGAACGTCTCGAGGTCGTCGAGCAGCGCGAGGTCGGCGCGCAGCCCGGGCGCGACCGCGCCGCGGTCCATCAGGCCGTGCGCGCGGGCCGGGTGCAGCGTCGCCATCAGCAGCGCGTGCTCGGGCCGGATCCCCTCCTGCACGGCGATCCGGCACATCTGGTCGATGTGGCCCTCGCGGTACAGCAGGTCGGGCTCGCGGTCGTCGGTGCAGAACGCGCAGTGCTCGGGGCCGTAGCGCTTGACGATCGGCAGCAGGTCGCGCAGGTTGTGGGCGTTGGAGGCCTCGCGGATCAGCACCCACATCCCGGCGCGCCGCTTCTCCAGCGCCTCGTCGTACGTCGTCGCCTCGTGGTCGGACCGGATGCCGGCGGCGACATAGGCGTTCAGGGCGAGCCCGGTGACGCCGGGCGCGTGGCCGTCGATGTGCGACGAGCCGGGGACCTCGAACCGAGCGAGGACGGTCTCGTCGCCGGCGATGACGCCCGGGAAGTTCATCATCTCGGCGATCCCGAGCGCCCGCGGATGGCGCAGGATCGCCTCCATGTCGGCGGGCTCGAACGCGCAGCCGGGCGACTCGAAGTGGCTCGCCGGCACGCACGACGGCGCCATCACGAACACGTCCAGCGGCAGGTCCTCGGACGCCTCCAGCATCCACTGGACGCCCTCGGGGCCGAGCACGTTGGCGAGCTCGTGCGGATCGGTGATCACGGCGGTGGTCCCGTGCGGCACGACCGCGCGCGCGAACTCGGCCGGCACCAGCTTGGAGGACTCGATGTGCACGTGCGCGTCGATGAACCCGGGAACGAGGTACTGGCCGCTCGCGTCGACGCGCTCGCCGCCTTCGTATTCGCCCAGCCCGGCGATCACGCCGCCGGACACCGCGACGTCGGCGTGGAGCCACTCGCCCGTGAACCCCGAGAACACGTGGGCGCCGCTGATGACGAGGTCGGGCTCGCGGTCGCCGCGCGCGACCGCGATCAGGTCCGCTCTCACGGGCGCGACTCCGTCGGTGCCTCCAGCCGCACGTCGATCCGGTGCGCCTGGGCGTCGAGCGCGGCCTGCACGACGTCGCCGAGCGTCGCGAGCACCTGCGCGCGGCTGCCCGACAGCAGCGTCTCGCCGGGGCCGCCGTCGTGCGCGATGCCGGACGGGCCGGCGACCGCGCGCGCGGCGTCCTCGGCCGCGGCGGGGCCGGCGATCCGGTAGTGGGCGGACAGCTCGGCGGGCGGGACCGGCACGCTCACAGCCCCACGATGTCGTCGGGGCGGACCGGCACGCGGGTGAGCGCCGCGCCGGTTGCGGCGCGCAGCGCGGAGACGATCGCGGGCGTGGAGGAGATCGTCGGCGGCTCGCCGACGCCGCGCAGCCCGCACGGCGCCTCCGGGTCGGCGAGCTCGAGCACGTCGAGCTCGACCGGCGGCATGTCGAGCACGGTCGGGATCAGGTAGTCGGTGAACGAGGCGTTGCGGACCTTGCCGTCGATCACCTGGATCTCCTCCATCAGCGCCAGCCCCAGGCCCTGGGCGATGCCGCCCTCGATCTGGCCCTCGACCGCCTGCGGGTTGATCGCCTTGCCGACGTCCTGCGCGGTCGCGATCTCCACCACGCGCACGAGCCCGAGCTCGGTGTCGACATCCACGACCGCGCGGTGGGCGGCGAACGCGAACGTCACGTGCGCGTCGCCCTGGCCCCGCTCGTCGAGCGGGAACGTCTCCCGGTGGTGGTGCTCGCGCGTGACGTCGATCGGCCCTGAGGCGA
>DASSUW010000224.1:0-3053 GCA_035706585.1 Solirubrobacteraceae bacterium
GCTTCGCCGCGCCGGTCGACTTCACGCGCGGCCACCCGTGCGAGGCGTCGCGCGCCGCCGAGTTGCTCGAGCGCGGCGAGGTCGACGCCGCGCTGGTCGTGGCCGCCGACGCGCCGGAGAACCTGCCGCGCGACCTGCCGACCGTGGTCGTCGATGCGCGCGCCACCGCGACCGCGGAGGCGGCCCGGGTCGCGTTCGCCACGGCGGCCGACGGCGTCGAGGTGCCCGGTACCGTCCACCGGATGGACGGCGTGCCGCTTCCGCTCCGTGCTCCGGTCGCCGCGCAGCGCCCGAGCGTGGAGCACGTGCTGGCCGCGATCGCCGACCGCATCTGATGCTCCGGATCGCCGACGGCCGCGTGTACGACCCCGCCAACGGCATCGCCGGCGAGGTGCGCGACGTCTGCGTGCAGGACGGCAGGATCGTCGCCGACGTGCCGGCGCACGCCCGCCGCATCGATGCGCGCGGGATGGTCGTGATGCCGGGCGGCGTCGACATCCACGCGCACATCGCCGGGCCCAAGGTCAACGCCGCGCGCAAGCTGTCGCCCGAGGAGCACCGCGCCGACACGCTCGAACGCACCGAGCTGCTGCGGGCCGGTACCGGCGGGACCGTCCCGTCGACGTTCGCCACCGGCTACCGCTACGCGCTGCTCGGCTACACCACCGTCGTCGAGGCCGCCACGCCGCCGCTCGCGGCCCGCCACACGCTGTCCGAGATCCGCGACACGCCGATCATCGACGCCGCCTTGCTCGTGCTCATGGGCAACAACCTGCCGATCTTCGAGCTGATCCGCTCCGGGGAGTCCCAGCGGGTGCGCGAGGCGATCGCCTGGTACCTGCGGGCCACCGGCGGCTACGGCGTCAAGCTCGTCAATCCCGGCGGCGTGGAGATGTGGAGGCGTGGCAACGGGAACGTGACGTCGCTCGACGACGACGGTCCCGGCGTCACGCCGCGCCAGGTCATCGAGACGATCGCCGGTGCGGTGCACGATCTCGGCCTCCCGCACCCGGTGCACGTCCACTGCAACAACCTCGGCGTCTCCGGCAACTGGCGCACGACGCGCGACACGCTGCGCACGCTCGAGGGCCGCCGCGCCCACCTCGCCCACCTGCAGTTCCACGCCTACGGCGGGCGACCGGGCGGACGGCCGCGGTCACGGGCGCCGGAGCTCGTCGAGCACATCAACGCGCACCCGGAGCTCAGCGCCGACGTCGGCCAGGTGATGTTCGGCCCGGCGATGACGATGACCGCCGACGCGCCGGTCTCCGCGGTGCTGCGCGAGATCACGCACGGCAAGTGGGTCAACGCCGACACGGAGGCCGAGACCGGCTGCGGGATCGTCCCGTTCACCTACCGCGAGCGCAACTACGTGCACGCGCTGCAGTGGGGGATCGGCCTCGAGCTGTTCCTGCTCAGCCGCGACCCGTGGCGGATCGTGCTGTCGACCGACCATCCCAACGGCGGCTCGTTCCTGAGCTACCCGCGCCTCATCCGCCTGCTCATGGACCGCGAGTTCCGCAACGAGGAGATCCGGCGCGTCAACGCGCGGGCGATGAAGCGCACGGTCCTGCTCGACAACCTCGATCGCGAGTACACGCTGGAGGAGATCGCGATCATCACCCGCGCCGGCCCCGCGCGGCTGCTCGGCATGGCCGACAAGGGCCATCTCGGCGTCGGCGCCGACGCCGACATCACGGTCTACGACGACGACGCGCAGGACCGCGAGGCGATGTTCGCCGCACCGCGCCACGTCATCAAGGACGGGCAGCCGGTGGTCGAGGACGGCGAGCTGCGCGCGGCCGGCCCGGGCCGCCTGCTGCGGGTCGGCGCGGAGTACGACCCCGGCATCGAACCCACGCTCGAGAAGATGTTCGAGGACCGCTACAGCGTGCAGTTCTCCAGCTATCCGGTGCGCGAGCCCTGGCTGCTCGAGCCATCGCGGACGGTCGCCGCGCGATGAAGCTGCACGGCGCCGAGATCGTCGACACGTTCGCCGAGGCGTTCCCGATGTGGGGCGCCCGCGTCGTCATCACCGCGGCGACACCGGAATGGGCGCTCGAGGCCGGCCGCTCGATGACCGGCTTCGCCACGTCGGTGATCGGCTGCAAGTGCGAGGCGGCCGTCGAGCGCGTGCTCGCCGCCGACGAGACGCCCGACGGCCGTCCCGGCGTGAGCGCGCTGCTGTTCGCGATGGACCGCGAGGGCGTGGCGAAGCGGCTGGTCGAGCGCGTCGGCCAGTGCGTGCTCACCTGCCCGACGACCGCGTGCTTCAACGGCCTGGAGGCCGAGGACACGGTCGACGTCGGCGGGCGGCTGCGCTATTTCGGCGACGGCTATCAGGCCAGCAAGGTGCTCGGCGGGCGCCGCTACTGGCGCGTGCCGGTGATGGAGGGCGAGTTCCTCGTCCAGGAGCGCTTCGGCACGGTCAAGGGCGTGGCAGGCGGCAACATCATCATCCTCGCCCGCGACGAGGAACCGGCCCGCCTGGCCGCCGAGGCGGCGGCGAGCGCGATGCGCGCGGTGGCCGGCGCGATCATGCCGTTCCCCGGAGGGATCGCCCGCAGCGGCAGCAAGGTCGGCTCGCGCTACAGCGCGCTGCCGGCGTCCACGAACGACGCGCTCGCCCCGACGCTGCGCGCACAGGTCGCGCACACCGACGTGCCGGCGGACGTCGGCTCGGTGTTCGAGATCGTCATCGACGGGCTCGCGCTCGAGCCCGTGCGCGAGGCGATGAGGGTCGGGCTCGTCGCCGCGGCCGAGGCCGGTGCGAGCCACGTCACCGCGGGCAATTACGGCGGCAACCTCGGCCCGCACCACATCCACCTGCGCGAGCTCGTGCCATGACGCTCACGCTGACGCTGCGCGAGCAACCCGACGTGGCGCTGGAGGCCGACGTGCTCACGCCCGACCGGCTCAGCGGCGCTGACGACGTCGCGGCGCTCGAGGTCTGGCACGGGAACGAGCGCGCGCGGGTGGGCGACTTCTTCGCGGTCTCCGGACGCGGCGGCGACGTCCGCCTCGAGGGTGACCTGTCGCGCGTGCGCGGCATC